>NZ_AHMM02000017.1:595000-810442 GCF_000243675.2 Leptospira inadai serovar Lyme str. 10
CGTTACTGCCTTCATTTGCTGGGTGTTTATGGGCGGGATCTCGGCATACATCATCGGCGGATCTAGAATTTATTTCGCGATGGCTCGGGACGGTTATTTCTTTCCGAGTATGGCCAAATTGCATTCCAAATACAAGAGTCCGTACATGTCTCTGGCTTTTCAATGCGGATACGCTTGCTTATTCTCCTTAGTCAAGGAAATCGAATCCTTGCTCTATTTAATCACTTGCTCAACGTTATTATTGGCGACGATCACGGCTTACACGCCCATCTTATTCGAAAAAAGGAATTTCAAGACTAAATTCAAAATTCCGGGATATCCGTATTCCACCTATCTGTATATCGCCTCGAATATCGCGATCATCATTACGCTAATCTGGAGCAAGCCGGCGGAAGCTCTTTGGGGTTTCGGATTTACTCTCCTATCCGTTCCGATGTATTTTTATTTTAAATCGACCAAGCATTCCGTCTCGCAACCTATGCCCGCCTTCGAGCCGGACCTGCAATCTCCGGAGTTGGTTACGAGTCTATTGCCCGAAAACGAACCCGTTCCGATCGGAAGTGGCGATACGGTATAGAATCGAGTGTTTCGTATAAGTCCCAAACTCAAACTTAGGACTCACGCAGCCTTAGGAATCTCGTCCGTTTTACTGCTCGCAGCGAAAGCCATCCTATCTATATTCGAAAATATTGAAATTATAATTTTCTCTCCTTTGATATTAGGCAGAATCGGCGCGATCGCCGGAGTCGCAGCCTTTCTCACAGGCGGAGGTCTGGGGAAACTCCTGACCGAGAAAAGATCTAAAATGGCAGAGATACATATGATCTTGATGTTATCGGGTCTCTTACTTCAAGTACCGTCCGTATCGGATCCTAGTCCCGATCTTTTTAAGAGCGTTACGGCCGGAATAGGGCTGTTTATCTTAGGTGTCGGATGGATATACGGGCGCAGGATTTTTCGCAGAACACTTTTTAAATTTCCTTGGGAAGCGAAATAAAAGTCGCGGCTTTCGATGGGCCTTTCCCTAGGAAACCTGCTTGGATAAAACTTTTTGAAAATTCGCAACATATTGGCGAATCTCGTCCTTTTCCCAACGATTCGAGTCGAAGTTTATGTTAATCACTAACCTACCTCTGAAAGTGGTGGCCGTCGTAAATAAGGTCTGAGTCAAGGAAGGATGGACCGTAAACGAAATCTCCCGTATCTGCAGATTCGGGATCTCGGCGTCGGGCAAAACGCCTACATTACTTAAAACGCTTGTTTGCGGAGTTTTGGTCATCAAGGAGGAAAATACGCGTAACCCGTCTTCTCTTTGTAAAAATTGTTCGGGAGGGGGAAGTAATTCGTAGAAGGCTCTCCCCTCCCTTCGATTCAATCGATTTTTTAAATCATCTTTGATCTGCTTGGCGAGAGACCAAAACGAGGTTCCGAATTTTAATTGCGTCGTCAATAGAGTAATATATAAGCCTAAGGAGGAATCATCGATAGACTGACTCAGGTAAGGACGCAGATCGGCAGGCGTAGAAAGATTCAATACTCCACCGGCTCCGGCTCCGAACAAATTGTAGAAGGAGGATATTTGAGCCGCACCGAGAACTCCGTGTAAAGATACTCCCTTTTCCCGTCCTTTTCGAAGTAATTCCCGCAACTCGTCGGACTCGATTTGGAAACTAATAATTTCAGGACTCAGCTCGTTGCTTTTTCGCGAGAAACGAGGTAAAGAAAGAGGTTTCTCCTTTAATTTCTCCTCGTTTGCCCGACCTTCCGCGGAATATAAATCCATTAAGGACGGAAGCACTTGAGGGGAAGAAGAATATTCGCCCCTGCCGAGAGAAAATGCCCGCAACACATCCAAAAGAAAATGCATGCCCGAACGTCCGTCCGCAATGCTATGGTGGAAGACGATCGCAAAGGCCCAATCGCTCCCATCATCGGATCGGTGCAATACGGCGCGAATCAAAGGAGCTTCTCCTAACGAAAACGGCCGAATCGAATCCTTCGCTACTTTTGTCTTCCAATCCCGGGAAAATTCTTGGACAACGAGCGGAATTTTTGCGTTAGGATCGGTGATAAAACATAGATGAGGATCCGCTCCGTACTTCCTTTCGATCGCAACGCGGGCCAAACCGTGCCGGGATTGAACGGTATCCAACCCCTTGCGAAGATCCTCCACCTTTAAGTCGCCGTTGCCGCTGGCCATGACCGCAAAGTTCATGGAAGAAACATGATCATACAGCCAGAAATTGGCCTCGGCATGATCCAGGGATCTCATAAATTCGGTTTTATTTTTTTTCGATTCAGGTATGCCATGCATGAGAGCATCTTACATGAACCTGAGAATTTATACCAGCCCAAGTTCACCCGAACTTGATTTTTCGTATCGATTCCCTCTAAGCATGCTTTCAAAATCGTTGAATCGAATTCCATATTTCTTTAAAATCGGCCGCACGAACGGCGCCACCGCCTGTCTCAAATAAAACGGTTGGCTTACCACGAAGTGATGGATTCCGTGCGTAGCGCCGAAATTAAAACAAAATAAATGGAGAGGTAGAACGAGCCAGGAATCAAGGACCTGCGTTTGTTGATACAATCCTTTAACGTCTCCATAATAGTGCATATTCGAAGAAACGATTTGGATAGCGGTTTGCCTTAACCAACAAGGAATCAGATAAACGACTGCAGCGGTGTTTAGAATCGTATGAGCAGTTGCAACCCAACCTTTTTCCTGAATCGGTGAACCCATAGACCAATTCAGTACGGCAAACAATCCCCAGATAAGAAACGAATACCATAATAGTAGAAAGATGGATCGAAACGGTCCTTTAATCGGTGATGATTTTATTTTTTTAAGATAGTGAATCGCATCTTTTCTAATTTTCGGTCCCTGAAGAACGACTGCCATAATCGGATCCACCATGACCAGAAAACGTTTCCATCCGAGAGGCATTCCATTGCTGATGAATCTCTCTTCGATATCTTCGGGATTTCCGGACAGTTTATGATGCAATAAATGGATTTCTTTTCTGAACCAGGGGTTTACCGCGTTTGCGCGAAAAAGCCAAACCATCCAAAATAAAAAATTTTGCATTCTAGGGCTTTCTTTAAAATAAATGCTATGTATGAGATCATGCTCCATCTCGTGCAAAAAAGAAGCGAGAATCCCGTTCCCGATAATGCAGGTCCAAAACGGAATTAAACCCGCGATATAAAGTCCCGCTAGGAAAATCATTCCGCCCGCCGAACCGATCGTTATACCGAAGCCGATCGCATTTTGATATTTCAAAAAAGAAAATCGTTTTCTGAATTTCGAATCGGAGTACCGAATCCATTTGATAATCCGTTTTGCTTTTTCCTTATCCGTCAACGCGTCGATCGTCCGCTTCTTTTCCATCACTGCTGAACCCATGCCCTACTCCCGAATTTCATATGACCCGAGTGTCGCACGGGTTTTAAGGTTTGTCGTTCCATTCTATAAACCGGCACCAAAACTTCCGTTGCAAATGATAGTCTGAAACGCTAGCCCGAATTCTTTTCGCGAAACTCCGACGGAGGCAATCCTATTTGCTTGATAAAAGCCCTATGGAAAGAGGTTTTGCTGCGAAAACCCACTTCATAACCGATATCCAAGATGGATCGATTCGTTTCTTTTTTTAACAGTTCGCAGGCTTCCCGAATTCGATATTCGTTCACAAAAGCCGAAAAGTTCTTACCCATTTCCTGGTTGATCAATTCCGATAATTGGTGAGGAGAGAGAGCCAGTTCTTCCGCAAGAGTCGCCAAACTTAAATCCTCGTCCCGATAGAGCTTTTCGGTTTCCATCGCCAGCCGTAAATTTTCCCGTAGCGTTTCCAGATCCATTCCTAGTAAGAGGGACCGGGAATATCGACTGTTGGTTTCTCTCGCGACTTTTTGCAAATTCTGAAAGTAGGCGGGATACTTTCGGCCGATCAGATAGGAAATGCAAAGACTTACCGTCATCATATCGGCGCTGATAAGCAGAAATACCGAATTCTTGCCCAGCAAATAGAAAGCTCCAACCGAATGATTCGCGATCGTAGCTAAAACGATATACAAGAGAACTCTTGCCGTCCATTCCTGGCGCAGCACCGCAATCTTAAACAGCATTCGCGAGCCCTTTAGAAGTGCCGAAATGTAACCGGCGAGTATGAGCAAGGGCACGTAAAATATTAGATCGAATAGGCCGCGGGTCGAAACGAATGCTTGAAAACCGCTTTGCAGTTCCGACAGATTCAAAAAGAAAACGATTCCGTAAGCTAGCCAAATCAGTCCCGGAAGAACAAAATGTTTTTGACTCAACCCGAGAGTCGAATCTTCAAATTCGGAATCCTGGATAATCTTATGAATTCCGTATAGAATCGGCCCGAGAGATCCCAGTACGGGAATATGTAATAAGACGATTCTTGGAATCTCGGGAAAGTATCCCATCACCATGCAAAGACCGGTGCCTTCCAATATTCCCAGGGAAAGGAACAATAAGGCCAGTAATCTATTTAAAGCCGTCTTCCTCTCTATAACCGATTGACCGATACAAAGTAGAAGTCCTAGATACGTGCCAAATATGGCGAACGTAATTAGAGCCCAAAACGACCAATGGTTGCCTAGGGGATATTCATTCGGAAAAAAATAGTTCGGCATGCAAAGGCTTTATCTACCGGTATTGGGAACTGTCAACCATTGCAGAGGACAGAGGAGTAGAGTAGAGATGGAAGTCTGTTAGACTTCCATCCCCCTCAACGAACCGAACGTGCAGATTTCCCGCATTCGGCTCTTTTAAGAGACTGTACCTCATTGCTTTCGCTTTTTGGTAGAGCTTGGATCTTAATTGAGTTAGTTTTTCCGATAAGCCATCATGATTCAATGGGTTCTTATCTATTTCCGTAGTCGATGTTTTCTGTCTTCCGATTCAATGGGTTCTTATCTATTTCCGTAGTCGATGTTTCCATCAAGCGGTCTTACTCCTTTAATTTCTAAGCATTCTCTATAAGAACCCCTTCGCTCCCTGGGCATTACCCCAGTTCTTCGCTACTATGAGTTCTTCCGACTTCCTTATTCGCCAAATGTAAATTATTCGTTCTCTACACTTGTTGCATTTAAGCACAAATAAGGATCTCCCAGGTTCCTGGGGTTTCCTTCGAAACGCGCTATCCAACTTTACCCCGAGTATTCCGACAAGTGCATTTGTTCATTTCTACCTTGTCGATTCCAAGCTTCATCATATCAGAGAGACTGGCTAATACCACTTATTTCTGTTACGAGGCTTCAAGCATTGGTTCGCTTTCGCTATGGCTCATTTCTTTGCTACGAGAGGCTTCCTTTGTTCCGTTACCGTTACAAAGGCTCTTTTCGCTACCTGCCGAAGGAACAATGAGCAGGATGGAGGCCTTCCCTCCATTGGAAATCCCAGACTTTGCCTGGCGCACCTGAAGACAGTAGCTGCTCGATGTTGTGAAGGTTATAGAAGTAGAGGAGATATCTACTGTAATGCAGGAATCTTTCCATAGAGCATGGAAACTCGGCTCATCAATGTTCTGTCCTCAGTCCTCTGTCTTCTGTCCTCTGAATGACAGATGCGTTCGCTTGCAGGGGACAGAAGACAGAGGACAGATGCGTTCGCTTCGCTCACGCTAGACAGAAGCTGCTCGAGGTTGGAAACTATGGCTCATTTCTTTGCTACGAGAGGCTTCCTTTGTTCCGTTACCGTTACAAAGGCTCTTTTCGCTACCTGCCGAAGGAACAATGAGCAGGATGGAGGCCTTCCCTCCATTGGAAATCCCAGACTTTGCCTGGCGCACCTGAAGACAGTAGCTGCTCGATGTTGTGAAGGTTATAGAAGTAGAGGAGATATCTACTGTAATGCAGGAATCTTTCCATAGAGCATGGAAACTCGGCTCATCAATGTTCTGTCCTCAGTCCTCTGTCTTCTGTCCTCTGAATGACAGATGCGTTCGCTTGCAGGGGACAGAAGACAGAGGACAGATGCGTTCGCTTCGCTCACGCTAGACAGAAGCTGCTCGAGGTTGGAAATGCAACTGGGCTAGGGAGAAATCCACTATAATGCAAGAATCTCTCTAGAACGTGGAAACTCCGCTTATCAATGTTCTGTCTTCCGTCTTCTGTCCTCCGCTATAAATATTTATTGCATACAAGATATCTAAAGGAAAGTTTCGATCTGAGAGGGCCTCCATGGATTTTACCTTAACAAAGGATGAACAAGAGTTCATCGAATCTTTTCGGACATTTTGCAAAAAGGAAATAGCTCCTTTTGCAGAGGAATTAGATAAGAAAAAGGAACTGCCTAGGACTCATTATACTAAACTAGCGGAAGCAGGCTATCTAGGCTTACTGCACGAGGAAGAATACGGAGGCCAGGGCGCCGGATTCTTCCTCAGCACTCTTGCAATGGAAGTGGTCTCGGAATATTGCGGCAGCACATTTTTCAGTGTAGGAGCTTCGGCAGGATTATTCGGCCTGCCCCTTAAACATTTTGGTACGACGGAACAGAAAAGAAAATTTCTGCCTGAGATTATTTCCGCTAAGAAAATCGGATCCCTCGGCGTTACCGAACCGGATTCCGGATCGGACGTCGCATCCATCACTACGGTGGCAAAACGGTCCGGAAGCGATCGATACCTACTTACGGGACAAAAAACATATATTACGAATGCGCCTAATGCGGACTATTGTTTGGTTCTTGCAAGAGCCTTGGATTCGTCGGGAAAAGAAAAAGGGCTTACTCATTTTATCGTAGACCTGCATAGTAAGGGAGTCAGTCGCTCGCTTGCGATGGATAAAATGGGATTAAGAGCCTCGCCTACAGGTGCTCTTTTTTTCGAAGACGTGGAAATTCCCGAAGAGAATATTTTAGGAAAATTAGGAAAGGGTTTTAGACAAACCATGCAGACATTCAATACAGAACGTCTATCATTGGCCGCCTACTCTCTCGGAGTCATGCGGGCCTGTCTGTCGGATTCTAAATCGTTCGCATCCTCGCGGAAAAGTTTCGGGAAGTCGATTTCGCAACACCAAGGTGTGGCATTTCTTTTGGCGGAAATCTACACTAAACTCGAAGCGTCAAAATGGTTAACGTATAACGTGGCTTGGGAAAGCGAAGTCGCCGAGCGGGAAGGAAAAGGGAATATGCCCTTATCCGGAAAGTGCGCTGCTTGCAAGTTATTTGCCACGACTTCGGCTCGAGAAGTTACGAACCTTGCCGTCCAAGTTCATGGGGGCGCCGGCTTCATGGACGAATATCGAGTTTCGAGATTGTATAGGGACGTCCGCTTAGCTGAAATAGGCGGAGGAACGAGCGAGATCCAAAAATTAATCATCGCCGGAAGCTTACTGAAACAGGACGTTTCGTAATCGAAGAGAAGATCGGCTCATTTTCCGATTTTCTCCTGCAAATATTCGTTTATTTCCGGATCGTTGTCCTCTATCAGCTGCCAAAAAGAAAAGCCTCTTATTTTAAACTTTTCTAAAATATTCATCTTCGCTTCGAACGCGGTTCGATTCATATAAAAGGCGACACGGTCGCAGCCCCCTAAACGGTACCACAGGGACGGATCGGTATAGATATGTCCTTCGTGCCTATAAAGGTAGGGGCGAAGGAATATCCAATCGGACGCTTTCGGCTGAGTTTGATAGATCCTCGAAACGTCGGTAGGTTGTTCTATCCTAGGATTCCAATGATCTTGTATGAATTTTGCGCGGGAATAATATACCGATTTGGAGGGAATATCGCAGTTTAACGACCAATCATATCCGTAGGTAGGAATGGCCATATACAATTTATCCGACGGAATTCGGGTCACTGCATATTCGAGGATGCGTTCTATCCACCAATCCGGGGCCTGAGGTCCAGGACCGGGAAATCCGTTCTTTCTCGGATGCAACTCGTACGCCATGATCTTTACCTTATCCGCGACCTTTCCTAAAAATTCATAATCGTGGGAAAGCTGGCCGCGATACGCCTCAAAAAAATCGACCTGTATCGGAGCGCGTAAACCTTTGCAGGGAAAAACGGATTTCTTTTCCGAAAGGGTTTTCGGGTGTATCGAAACGGAAAGTAGTTTATTTCGTTTTCGTAATTCTCCCTTCAACGCCATTAAAAACTCTTCGAAGGATTCCTTTTTTTCGCAGGTCATTCCTTCATAATCGATATCGATGCCGTCATAACCGTACGTTTCGATTTCATTGATTATGTTTTTAATATGAAAATCCCGTACTTCGAGATTTCCGTTCAACCCGATCGCATCGGAGACTTTTTCAAAATCATTTTCCCAGCGAAAAATCGTGGGTATAATCAGCGTTTTCGGGGAAACGAGACGAAACCACATGATTCTCTCAGCGATCTCTTGCGGCTTCCAGACCGAGCGAAGTCTTCCCGTATTGTTCCTCCCTCCCTCCAAACCGTAAAGGAAAGGATGCAACTCGTCATATAAATGAACGTATTTGAGCATGGCCCAAAAATCCTGGGACCAAGTGGAAGCGTAAACCCTCCTAGTTTCGACTGCCCGAGCTTCCTCCGCTTGCTTTTTATTTTTCCAAAAGCGGACTCCTAGGAAGGATGCTAAAAAGAGTGTCGCTACCAAAGCCGCGAAGAGAATCAGTCGAATGTTTTTACTCGGAGATTTCAAACGAAATGCCAGGTTTCCGCGAAACCCGGCTGGAGACAATAAGAATCGACGTATTAGGGCCTTTTCGCCGGCGATTGGACGGTCGAAAATTTTCTCTTTTCCCTGTCTGTTAAGCGACTCATTTGGGATAGAACCTATATAAAGTAAGAAAATGTTGGTTAATTAAATAAGCAGGAATTCAACAATTCCCGAGAATCGATTTTTCATATAAAGAAGAATTGAAACATTCAGGTGCCTCATTCTTTCTATTACTAAATTACAAAAATCCTTACTCAAAAGGTAAATTACGATGCTGCCGAGAAATTTAAACCGTTCTAAAATAGACTGGAAAATTTGAATTAGGGAGTCTTAGCGATGGTAAAAACTAAAAAGAACGTAATGCGAATTCTCTTCATAATTTCTTTGCTTTCGTTCCTCAATTGCGGTGGAAGCGGGGGTGGAGGTTTAAATCCTCTCATATTCCTATTAGCAGGGAACTCCAGCTCTAACAATTCTACGACCCCCCATATCGGAACCGGTCCTTCCCGGAATGTCCTGGTTACTTGGCAGGCGAACCGGGAAAAATCCGTAAATTCGACGGGGGGCGGCTACCAAGTCTGCTACGGAATTACCCCCGCCTACCAAACTTCCGGCTCCGTTTGCACCAGCGTTCCTTATGCCAGCGGGGCTACGGCTCCGACCAACACAACTCTTTCTATTCCGGGAGGAAGCGCGGTTTTTATCTATGTATTCGGGTTCTCGGCTCTAAACACGTCAGGGGCCCCTGCTGCCACTCCCGGACTAACTTTGGTGAATTAATTTTTTCGAATATATAAGGCGATATCCATGAAAATTGAAAGCAGATCCATTCTAAGAATTTTAATACTTCTCATTCTAGGAATCCTATTTTCCGGCCAAAAACCGATCCCGAATCCGTTCGGCGGCCTCGTCAAAAAACAGTCGTATGTTCCCGGCGAAATCATCGTTAAATTCAAAACGGGAGCCTCGATAAGCTCGTTAGTCTTTCAGAAAGGCGGAAAACTTTTGTCGAATCTAGGTCATTCTCAAATCACGCATATCAAACTCCGATCCGGAGAATCGGTTGAAACTGCAGTACAAACTTACTCGAATGACCCGAACATAGAGTTCGCAGAACCGAATTATATTTATCGAACTCAATCTCCGAACGACACCTCGTACGGAAGCCTTTGGGGATTAAAAAATACCGGCCAGACAATCGCAGCAGGGAGCGCGGTGAATCCCGAGTTTTATACGGATACGAACGGAAATCCAACCGCGAATCCGGGAACTTCCGGAAAGGATATTAGTGTAGAATCCGCGTGGACCTTACAAACCGATTGTAGTTCCGTAATCGTAGCAGTCGTAGATTCCGGAATTAATTATAATCACCAAGATTTAACCAACGAAATGTGGAGTCCGAGCGGAAGTTGCCTGGATGAAAATGGCGGGACCATCATCGGTTCTTGCCCAAATCACGGTTGGAACTATGCCGGCACTCGGGCCGCAAACGATCCCATGGATTATACCGGGCATGGGACTCATGTTGCCGGAACGATAGGTGCGCAGGGAAATAACGGCGTCGGCACGACAGGGGTTTGCCAGACGAGTAAACTTATGGCTGTACGCGTTCTGGATGAAACAGGCTCGGGTACCACAGCCAATATCGTCAAAGGAATTAATTTTGCGATTAATAACGGTGCGAAAGTGATCAACATGAGTCTCGGCGGCCCGGGTTACAGCTCCAGCTTTTATTCAGCGATTCAGAATGCACTAAACCATGACGCAGTCGTCGTCGTAGCGGCCGGAAATTCCGGATTGGATCATGCAAACAGCTCCAATGCAAGTTACCCATGCGATTATAATTTATCGAATCTAGTCTGCGTTGCGGCTCTGGATCAAAACTTTAATATCGCGAATTTTTCCGATTTTAATACAGCTTCCGGATCTACCGTCGCAATCGGCGCTCCCGGAACCAATATCATGAGTACTTGGCCCGGAAACATGAGCGTCTTTTCTCAATCGACGCCGAGCCAAGACTTTTCCACTTGGACGACTACCGGGACCGATTGGAGGGTGAAAAACTGTACGCTTGGAGGAAAGACATTTACGAATTTGTTAATGTTTACTTCCTCAGTCAACACGGTAGACGCCTGCTCTTTTTGGTCGTCAGCTGCATACTATCGACAAGCGTCTTCCGGAAATAATATTTACAAGACATTTACTCTTCCGTTTACTCCAGTCGCAGCAACCCTAGCCATCGATTATTATGAAGTACTATTGAATACGGATAGTTTCAAGATCTACGCTGGAACGAACAGCGGCTCGTTTCCGTCTTCTCTCGTGGTATCAAAGGGCGGTACGAACACGATGGACTATGAAAGTCCCACCTACAATATCTCTTCCATTTGCAATTCGACGACCTGTACGATCGGTCTAAACTTTATATCCGCAGGCAGCAGCGTAATTGGTCCAGGAGGTGGAATCGGAGTGGATTATTATTCTTTGACGGCCTTGGGAAATGACACGACTCATTACAGCATCATCAACGGAACTTCGATGGCATCTCCGCATGTAACCGGGGTTGCCGCCTTAATAAGAGCCTATAATCCGAACTATACGTATTCGGATACGGTGAACGCAATTTTATACGGCGGGATTTCGAACGGCTCTTTACAAGGAAAGACGAAGACGGGTAATGCAGTCAATGCATACGGAGCATTGAAATATATCAATGCCCCGACAGGTATTACCGTTACGGTTCAATAAAGAAGCTTGAAAAACGAAGAAGCCGCTTATCAGAGGACGGAAGACTGAGGACAGAGGACTGAACATTGATGAGCTGGGTTTCCATGTTTTAGAGAAAGATTCATAGGCTAACCGTGGATTTTTCGTCTAACCCCGCTGCCTTCCCAACATCTAGCAGCTACTGTCTTCAGTCTTCTGACCTCTGTCTTCTGAAAGCGAACGCGTCTGTCCTCTGTCTTCAGTCCTCTGCTAGCAGCGTGACCGCCACAGGGCTATGCACTTTCCGCAGATCAATCGCTATAATGAAATGCCCTGCTTCTTCAAAATATCCAATGCGGTTTGCCGTAAAATCGGATGCACGGTAAAATCTTCCGGATCCGGTGTTTTTGCCGCGGATTGGGAAGGCTTAAATTTATCGGGACCGATCCATTCCGACAAGGCCCAAAGCATTCGCTGAAAAATCTCGTCGATTCTCTTTTGGAATCCGGCCTTTTTATAATAACCGTAGGCGAGGATCGGTAACTTTTTCTCGAACATGAAATAATCGCCGAGCCGGATCAGTCCGTCCTTGTACTCGGTCTTCAAAAAACATTCTCGGGCCTTGCGGATATCGCCTTCGTTAAAGGCCTGATTGCCCACCCGAATGAGTTCCATCCTTTCCTTTGAATCCATGCTCTTAATATCGTCCAAAAAAAAAGATTCGCAACCGATTTTTCCTCGGCTTTCCTAGCCGGAACGGAACCCTGGAAAGGAACGATTAAAGTCTATAAGGGGAATTCCGGCAAATTAAGCCTCCCTGAGGAAGATCCACCCAATGAGTGAATTGAAGGCCGGCGCCAAAGCGCCCAGTTTTACGGGAACAAACCAATCCGGTGAAAAAGTAGAGTTGAAGAATTTACTAGGAAAAAAAGGTCTAGTCCTATATTTTTATCCCAAGGACCAAACCCCCGGCTGCACTGCCGAAGCCTGCGATTTTCGGGACAATTTTGCCCGGCTCAAAAAAGAAGGATTCAATGTCGTCGGAGTTTCCAAAGATTCGATTAAATCCCATCAGAAATTTATTGAAAAGCAGGAACTGAACTTTACTTTGATCGCAGACGAGGACGGAAGCATCTGCGAAAAATACGGGGTCTGGCAGTTGAAGAAATTTATGGGCAGAGAGTTTATGGGTATCATAAGAACCACTTTGCTAATCGGCCCCGATCTTAAAATATTGAAAATTTACCCGAAGGTCAGCGTAAAAGGCCACGTGGACGAGATACTTGCCGATATCAAGGCGCTGGAGAAGAAATGAAGTTAGAAAAATCCAAAATTCATTTTTCAATCGGAAAGAATGCATCGAAAAACATCTATAAAATCGTTCCGGTAGCGAAGGATCATCTACCGAAGGAGCTCGAGACGAAATTTCCCGAGCAAATTAAGTCTTCCGTCTTTACCGGAGAAACCGGACAATCTCTGATCGATGAATCCGATCGAATCATTTATCTCGGTTTAGGAGAAGCTGCAAAAGCAAGCATTCGAAGCGTAGCTCAATTGTTTTTTTCCGTCGGAGAAAAGCTCAGAAAATGGGACGGAGTCGGACTGGAAATTAAGCTTCCTAGATTTCTCACTAAAAATTTGTCCCCCGCCTCGTTGGTTTATCAAATCGCCAATTCGATCGATTTGGGAGCATTCCCGCTAAACGTATTAACGAAAGACTTCAAAGAAAAAAAACTGAAATTCGGTTCGGTTACTTTTTTGCCGGAAGACCCGAATGTCGAGAAAGCCGCTTCCCAAGGTTTAGAGAAATCGAAAGCGGTTAGCAAGTACGTTAACGGAAGTCGCTTTATCGCCCACCTACCCGCAAATCATTTTACTCCGGAAGAATTCGTGATTCGATCTAAGGATATCGCGAAAGAGAACGGATTAAAAATCACGATATTCGACGAACCCCAACTAAAGAAGGAAAAGATGGGGGGAATTCTCGCGGTCTCACAAGGCTCGGATAAGAAACCGAAAATGATTATTTTGGAATATCATCCGGTAAAACCTAAAACCAGAAAAAAACTGGCTTTGATCGGAAAGGGCCTCACGTTCGACTCCGGAGGGATCAGCATCAAACCCGCGCAAGACATGCATGAAATGAAATACGATATGTGCGGTGCGGCTGCGGTGATTCACGCTATCGGTGC
Organism: Leptospira inadai serovar Lyme str. 10; assembly: GCF_000243675.2. Taxonomy (NCBI): domain Bacteria; kingdom Pseudomonadati; phylum Spirochaetota; class Leptospiria; order Leptospirales; family Leptospiraceae; genus Leptospira; species Leptospira inadai. The sequence goes on from NZ_AHMM02000017.1 coordinate 608,574, forward strand.
GATTGCGGAATTAGAGATCGGTGTGCCCGTGATTGCGGCGATCGGAGTCGCGGAGAACATGCCGGATGCAGCCGCCTTAAAACCGGGCGACGTTTATACCGCACATAATGGACTAACGGTGGAGGTTCAGAATACCGATGCGGAAGGGCGTTTGGTGCTCGGGGATGTCCTCTCCTATATAGGAAAAAAATTCAAACCGGACTATATGGTAGATTTGGCCACTTTAACGGGAGCGATCATCATCTCTCTCGGGCACGAAGCGGCCGGAGTAATGAGTAATTCCGAAAAACTTGCTGAACTCTTGAATGAAGCTTCGGCATCTTCCGATGAGCGAATCTGGAATCTTCCGCTTTGGGACGAGTACGGAGAGGAATTAAAAAGTGATATAGCCGACATACGAAATGTTGCGGGACGTCCCGGGGGAAGTCTTTCGGCAGGAAAATATCTGGAACGATTTGTCGATTCGGGCATCGAGTGGGCCCATATAGATATTGCAGGAACCGCGTGGAGAAAAAAATCCTCAGGTACCCAAATCGGGAACGGACCAAGCGGTTACGGGGTTCGCCTTTTAGTCGATCTCGCCGAAAAGTTGGAAAAAAGCAAATAATACAAACTCGCCGTGAGTGATGATAATTGCAAGTACGGCGTACGGCGGATTTACCGTTTCTTGGCCCAGACTTGACGACACCTTGCAATCCGGCCCGCAATAGTCGGGTCGGCGCGAGGCCTGCTCCGCAAGATTGGTTCTGCAAGACAGATGATGGTAAACTGTCTCCAAGACCGATTGAAATCGATGCACAGTGTCGGAGCCGATCGCAAAAAGAAAATTACAATTTGTCCCAATCCGGAACGGACCCTTTACTCTTTATAGTAGAGAGAGCTTCCCGAAAATCGGAAAATATTTGCTTCTTGCTCTTTCCCTTGTAATACTTCTCGAAATATTGAGAAGTTTCCATATCCTGGATTTCCTTGGTAAAAGCATACAGGGCTAATTGATTTATTGATACACCCTGCTCTTCTGCTACTCTTTCGATTTTATGTTTTAGCTCGGAGGGAATCCGGATCGTTAAAATACTAGCTTTAGCTTTCATTTTCTACCCTCCATATCTTCATGAACTCAGATGGTGTAATCACTTTCAAATCTGCAAATTTAAGATTATTACCGACCAGATAATCCCTAATATTGCTTGTTACTAAGTAATCCGCATTCGACGCAATCGCCAGTTCTACAAAGTGATTATCATCCTCATCTCGCAAGTTTGGTCGAAATGAATAATAAATCGTTTGAGCAAAACCTATGTGAGCAATAAAGCCGAGGATTTTCTTAATTTCTTTATCCTTGATACCTAAATCCTTTTTTGAAGTGTCTCTTTTCAAGACTTCTTCATATTCTTTAAATACAGGAATTGATATGCTAAGTTTGATCTTTTGCTCAAAAATTAATTCTAAAATTGCCCGAGAAGCTCCTGGCTCAGCCCGTAAGGCTTGGTATAAAACATTAGTATCTAAGACAATTTTCAATTCTCTTGATGATAGCATATATACTATCAAATTGCCAACTGTTTTATTTCCACCTTTTAATCAAATCACCCGAAAAGCTCTTCTTACTGCAGTTTCTTCCGCTATGTCTAAGATCTAACACCTTATACTCCCGGAATCAGTTCTCCTTCCTCCACTATCTAACATCCAATACCCAAGTCCTAACACCTAGACATTATGTGACATAATTAAAAACCGACTCAAGTACGAAGTGAAAGAATTCCGCTCGACCCATAGTGCACTGCAAAAAGAATGGTCATAGATAGTGCACTGCACAATTAAAGGAGGTTGGGACTCCAATGGACCAGCCTAAGATTCGAAAACGACACTTCTTTATCGCGATCCTGCCCCTGCTCTACCAATCCTTGGTAGCGCCGATTGCAGGCTCTCTAACCGAAAATTGGATTTTAAACAAAAGCCGGACGGAAACCCAATCGGTAAAGCAATTCATCCAGGAGCACAGACCATCCATCTCCCCTTCGGAGCTGGAAATATTGACGAAAACAATACTGCTCGAAGCGGCTAAGATCGATGATCTGGCCTGCGGGAGGTATTGTTCCGAAGGCGAAAAAGTCGGCCTTCTTCTAGGACTAATTCAAGTTGAATCCGAATTCTCCAGAAAAGCTAAATCTAAAAAGAATGCCCGCGGCTATATGCAGGTCCTTCCTTCTACCGGCGCCTGGATCGGTTCCCTGGAAGGCAGGAAGGTGCGTGATTTTCACTTATTCGAGACCGAAATCAATATACATTTGGGGGTTTCCTATCTAAATCATTTATTAGAAACCCAAGACGGGGATATTCATAAGGCGTTACTAGCGTACAATGCCGGCCCGGCCGCCGTGAAAAAATGGGGCGGAGTCCGCCAATATGCGGAAGATATTTTTTCCATACAGGAAGAATACCTAGGGTTTCGGAAATAAAAGACTTTCTACATCCATTCAATGCATTTCGAGAGCATCTCGCGCATTCGTTCCTTCGAGGTCCGGAACGGATGCCCGTGTCCGGGCAAAACCCATTCGAATTCGATGTTTGTAAGCGACTGCATGGATTTTTTTTGTTCGGACCAGGAATACCAACAAGCGTTTCGAAAGGCGATTAGACGTTCCCGCTCCGGATCGAACGCAAGGTGATCTCCCGTAAAAAGATATCGATCCGCATAAAGCAAGACCGAATGCCCCCGAGTATGGCCGGGCGTGGGAATTACCAGAAGGTCCTCATCCAGACGAAAACTCTCTTTTCCCGTAACGAGTATTTCCGGCCGACCGACAACGGCGGCATCGTCTTCGTGAATAATCCTTTCACAATGAAATTCCTCCCTGAATTTCGCATGATCGGCGACATCGTCTCTGTGCGTGAGATAATGGTATCGAACTCCTCCTAGAGAATGTATTTTTTCCGCCAACGAAGGAACGAATCGAGGAGAGTCGATCAGGACATTTCCGGAATCCCGAACGATTAAATAGGAAAAGGCCCCGAACGAAGCTCTAGAATGATAGCCGCAATGATAGACATTTTCATGAATTAACGAGGGAAAGGATTGCTTAGCTCTTTGGAGATCGGTTCGATCTTGCGTTCCGATAGATGCGGTCGGACAAGAAAGCAAAGCTCGTAATGCGTCCAAGGATTCGATTTCGTTCGATGGTTGTTTCTGAACGTAGGAAGCGCCGCCCGACTCGGAAAAAACTTTCGGGGCTAAAATTCGGCATGTTTCACAATCGATGCAGGAAGAATCCACATAGAAATTCCCGGAAACATTCTCGCTTCTTCTTTTAGAGACGGTCGCCATGTATTTTAGACTGCATTCCCTTTGAAAGGGTCGCTCTTGAAGGTTGCCAAGTCCGAATGGAAATTTACGGAATTTACTGAACCCAATCACTCGAATTAAAGTACTTATCTTCCAATAATTTCAACTCTCCGGTTCGAATCATTTCGGAGAGAAAAAAATCGAAATTTCGTAAATAGATAAGATCGACTTTTGGAAGCAGGGCCGAGATATGATCTTCCTGTACCGTTTCTAATAGCGGGCGATAATTGGAAGCCAAAGACGGTTGCAACTGAAGAATTCCTTTGATATGATAGGCTTCCGCCACGAAGCAATTTGCCGTTCCCGCCTTAACCGCATTCCATGCGCCGTCGATACTTCCGTAGGTAAAAATTCTCGAATTCGGAAAGGCGTGCAAAAGATATTCATGGCTTCCTGAAAATGCCCGCACTGCAAAACTGATGCCGCTCAAATCCCCGAGATCCTTTACGCTTCGAAAATACTGAGTCGTAATGATATTTCCTTCCGGAGCGGGAGGTAAAGCCGACTTTCTAATGAGCGCCGCGGGCGTTGAAATTAAGTAAGGCCTACTGAATTTTATTTTTTTCGATCGTTCTAGTGTGGTCGTTAATCCGGAAAGAGCTAAATCGACTTCTCCTTTTTGAACGGCTTCCGCAAAGTCCTCGAATTCGGGTTTCGGAACGAAAACATATTTGACGCCGAGAAAATCGGCATATTTTTTTCCAAGCTCCGCATCAAACCCCGGAAACCCTTCTTTAGGCTTGTCGATATAAAATGGGGCGAAATTACGGTTCCCGGTTACCCTGATTTCACCTCTTCGCTGGATTTCCAGGAGCCTTGAGACGGCAGAATCGCCCTGCGCAATCGCGAAGGATCCGGAAAAGAAAAAATACAATCCGGGCAAAACAAGAAATCTCAAAAAACGAATTTTAAGCGGAACCTGGAAAAACATATCTCTTGACCTCAGTCTCTTTGTAACTCCGGTATTCGAGAAAAGAATTCCAGGCATTCAGGATTGGAAAGTGCATCCTTATTCGGAATCGGTTGCCCTTGGACCGCTCTCTTAACCGCAATTTCGACCTTTTTCATATTTCGAGTATACGGTATGTCCGGCACTTCTAGTATTTTTGAGGGAACGTGTCGAGGAGAGACTTTATCCTTGATCTCCTTTCGGATAAAATTTTCGAATTCGGGAGTCAGATGCTTATTCCGGCTCATCTTTAGAAATAGTACGACGCGAACATCATCTTTCCAATCCTGCCCGATTACGACCGAATCGGCTATTTCAGGAATCGTTTCAAGCAAAGTATATAAATCGGCGGTGCCGATTCTGACTCCTCCCGGATTTAAGGTAGCATCGGATCGACCGTAAACGATCATTCCTCCATGCTCGGTAATTTCCGCAAAATCGCCGTGTCGCCAGATTTCGGGAAAAACGTCGAAATATGCAGTTCTATATTTTTCTCCATCGGTATCATTCCAAAACTCAAGAGGCATGGAAGGAAAGGGCTGAGTGCAAATCAATTCTCCTTTGCCTTCCCGCATTGGTTTTCCCGCATCGTCAAAAATTTGAACCGACATCCCGAGCCCCAAACATTGGAGTTCGCCCGCGTAAACGGGTAAATTCGGATTTCCTAATGCAAAACAGCCGTTTAAATCCGTTCCTCCGGAGATCGAGGAAAGCCTGACGTCTTTTTTCCAGGAATCGTACACGTATCTAAAACCGTATCCGGGTAACGGAGAACCGGTAGAGAGAACCGACTTTAAGGCCGATAAATTTTGAGTCGGTCGAAATTTATCCTTTTCCAGGCTTAGAATGTATTTTGCTCCTACTCCGAAAACGTTCGTTCTTTTTTCGGAAGCATACTTAAATAGGACACCGGGATCCGGATAAAAGGGATTTCCGTCAAAAAGCTGAACTGTCGCCCCGATGGATAAAGCGCTGACGAGCCAATTCCACATCATCCATCCGCAGGTCGTATAATAGAAAATCCGATCTTCCTCGCTCAGATCGGTATGTAAGGCAAGTTCTTTCCAATGATTGAGAAATACTCCCGATCCTTGGACCATACATTTAGGAAGCCCGGTCGTTCCGGAAGAATACATTATATAAACGGGATGATCGAAAGAAAGTTGTTCGAATCGTGGACTTTTTCCTAAAAACGCTTTCGAGGCATCATAGAGAGACATCACATTCGAGGGAAAGTTCCGTAATCCTTCCACGGAATTTGCATTCTGAACGGACGGATAAGTCGAGACCAGGACGACTTTTAGGCAGGCAAGTTGTTCCGATATTTCCTTAACAATTGCTGATAAGGGAAGATTCTTCCCCTTAAACTCGTAACGATCCGTCGTAATTAAAACTTTCGGCTGAATCTGCCCGAACCTATCTAAAACTCCCTTGGCGCCGAAATCGGGAGAACAGGAAGACCATACGGCCCCTACTGCCGTTGCGGAAAGCATAGCGACGATCGTATCGGGAACGTTCGGCATCAGACCCGCAATTCTGTCGCCGGGCAAAATACCGATCGATCTAAAATACTCGGATAGGGCTCCCACCCGCAGCCAAAGTTCGGAAAAGGTCAAATCTTCCGAAGCCCCGCTTTCTCCAACATAAGTAATTGCGAGCTTATCGTCTTTTCTACGTAATAGATTTTCCGCAAAATTCAACCTCGCTCCCGGGAAAAACCTCGCCTCCCGAAACGTTTTCCCTTTGCGCAAGATCTCCTCGTAAGGATGAGAATGAATAACGGGAGCGTACTGCCAGAGGAGTTCCCAAAAATCTTCGGAGGAAGTTACGGACCAGGAATGCAATTCCGAATAGGTAAGGAATGATTTTCCTGTTTTTTCTTCGACAAACCGTTGGAAGTTCGTCATTCGAGAATTGGCAATCTGTTCGGTGTTCGGCTTCCAAATCGGTTCGTTCATATTCGGCACGTAATGCTTGAGAAAAATCCCGCTTTGGTCAACAGGAATTTAGTTGAGTAAGTAGAACGAATCACTTAACTATGTGGCGGGAGAATTCACTTGCTCAATTTTCAGAACCATTTTGACGTCCCGACTCTTTTGTTTTTATGCATTAGCATTCTTTATGCCGGGCACGGTTTCATACACCAACTGATCGTCGGCGGGGCGATTTCGGTCTTCCAGCATCCCGACGAAAGGCAATCTCGCTTGATTTTAATGATCTGGATCGCAACAGGAGGGTTCATGAGTTTTTTAGGCCTACTCCCGACGACTCTCTTACTTTTATTCGGTCCGGAACCGGCGCCGGTGAAGGCCGCGCTGTGGACGAACTTTATCGCACTGGGTTTTTTGGCGTTTCACTCCATCATATGCGGATTGAAGCAACTTCCCAAGCCGCTTAGAGTCGGTTTTTATTTCACTCTGGCATTTGCCGTAGCGCATCTTGCCTTTTTGATTCTACAGGGAAAAATATAAAAGAGAATGCTAACCCTGTAAGGGTTCAAAAAAGGCAAGATTCTCCGGACCTTCGTGGATCACGATTCTCTCGACTCTTCCTTCCGCGGCGTGCACGCTTTCCTTGAGACCGTTATAAAACCAGCGAGCCATATTTTCCGAGGTGGGGTTGGTTTTCTTAAAATCGATATGCTCGTTAATCAGAATATGATCCAATTCGGAAACCAGCTCCCTAAGCTTCTTTTTGGAGGTAAGAAAATCGAAACTAATCCCGTCTTCCCCTATATTCTTTCGCCCGGACAAATAAACTTCCACTTTAAAGGAATGGCCATGGATCGGCTCATCGGAGCCGTCCGAGAAATATTTATAAAGAAAATGCGAGGATTCGAAGCGTTCCTCTATCCGAATATAGAATTTGCCTGCTTCTTGAAAAAACATGGAATTGACTAACGATCCGGGAGTCTATATACTGGAAGGAAACCCGTACTAATAGGAGATTTTCCACATGTCGGAAGCGGTCAAGCCAAGATTTTATAAGGAAATGACGGTGGGCGAAGCGATCGCTTTGCATCCGGAAGCCGGCCTCGTCTTTTCCAGTTACCACTTAGGCGGTTGTTCTCACTGTTCCATCAACGAACTGGAGACGATCGAGCAAGTTTGCATGGGCTACGGTGTAGAAGTAGAAGTGCTGATCGAGAGCCTAAACAATCTGATGGAAGACGGGGAAGAGTAGCTTTCAGAGGACAGAAGACTGAGGACAGACGCGTTCGCTTTGCTCACGCTAGACAGAAGCTGCTAGACGTTGGAAAAGTTACAGAAATAGAGGAAAGATCCCCTGTAACACAGGAATCTTTCTCCAGAACATGGAAATTCCGCTCACCAATGTTCTGTCTTCAGTCCTCTGCAATGTAGTAGTATCTTGTTCCGGCCTTTCGAAAGTATTTCGTAATTTCCCCGGTCCAACCTTCCGCCGTTTTTAAGCGCCTTCTAAACGTATCTTCCGGAATACGAAACGTATCGCCCAGAGTATCGTAACGGAAAAAACGGATTCCTCTTGTATTACGAATCATTAATAGGTTTCCCGGTTCGGTTTCCCAATGCCTTTCGCCTTCCCAAGTAAAGTAGATTGTACGACTGGGAAAGACGGGGTATTTTTTTCCTTCATACAGAACTCTATCCTTGCTTCTATCGACGTTTCTAAAAATTTTTTTAGGACCGCTTTTAATGATAAAGTTAATGGTTCCGCATCGGAAGGTTAGAAAAAGAGGAATTCCGGAAAAGGTCATTTCCTCGATTCCGAACGGGGGTGCAAGTCGAGTCGCCAGCGAACCGGAACTCTTAGTAATGCGATCCAATTTTGTTCTCATGGAATCGTCTAAAAATTCTACGGTATCGTCTTTTCTGATTTTTTCCAACTGTCGGTAAATAATGTCGAACTCGCGCTTCTCATACGCTTTGTTCCTTACGAAGCCGTCCAACTGGCGCTTTAAATTAGCCAATCTCGCGCGAAAATAAGGAGTATCATTCCTACTGGCAACGTCGAACATTTCTTCCCATAAAGTTTCCAGTTCACGTACTTCCGTATTTCTATCAAAGGTGCTTTTTTCAACTTCCTCTAATATATAGCGAAATCTACGTTTTAAATCGAAAAGAAATCGGGAATCCTTGACTCGTTCCATGGGGCAGTCCTATTATTATCGGTCCATTTTGATGAATGGGAAAATAAGTTTGGCCGAGATTTCTACCTGCTACATCAGTTTGCGTGTTTTCGCATCTTAATCGAAAGAATAATTCCGGCGGCTATCATCGACATAATTAGGTGAGAACCTCCATAACTCATAAACGATAAGGGAATTCCGGTTACGGGCATCAGCCCTAAAACGATGCCGATATTAATCGCCATATGGTAGAAAAGCAAGGCGACGATACCCGAAGCAAGTAGCGATCCGAAACGGTCCTTACTTTCATAACTGATCTGCAGGCCTCGTAAAGGAATGGAAAACAAGAAGAAAAGCAGGAAGACCGAGCCGATAAATCCTGTCTGCTCCGCCCAGGAGGCGAAAATAAAATCCGTACTTGATTCGGGAACATGAGGAATTTTTCCTTCAGTCATTTCCGCGTTTAAGAACCCTTTCCCGACTAGCTTTCCGGAGCCGACTGCCGGTTTGGAGGCGCGTAGTTGATAGCCGGCCCCCTGCTTAAATTCGTCCGGATTCAGGAACGCCGTTAAACGAATTACCTGATTTTCGCGAAAAGGAACCGTTTTCATAACGACAACCGCGGAAAGGATGCTGATCCCGACTATTCCGAGAGGAATATAATATGTTCTTAATGTTTTTGCGCCTCGAGCGATACGGAGCAAAATCATGATCACACTCAGCACGATTAAAGTCCCGCCTACTCCTATCAACAATCCCTGATTGGATAAAAGTTTAAAAACAAAACTCGCCTCTAAATCGATTACCTGATCGACGGCTTCCCGCAATGAGCTCAGAGTCTTAGGTGTCAGATTTACTCCGGCGATATCTTTTCCGTCAAGGACCTGCCAAATCTTTCCTCCTAGTCGATTCACGATGGATAATAAATCCGTTTTCCCGGTCCTCTGCAGGAAGGCCAAAATGTCGTTTAACAAAGTCAAACGCGAATACTCCACATACATCGGAATCAACAAGGAAATTCCTCCCAAAGTCAGGAAGGAACTAATGTGAAGGTAATCCGCTCCGCCTAAGAACAACATCGTGAATAAAATCGGAAGAAAGGAAACTGCCGTTCCGAAATCCGGTTGTAAAAGAATCAGCGCCATCGGAACGAGTACGATCACGAAAGGTAGAATCAAGACCGTGATTTTCTTCATCTCCTTTTCCCGTAATACTAGATACTGTCCGAGAAGAATTACCGTGGACAATTTAGCGAATTCCGAAGCCTGAATTCCGACGGGGCCGATTTTCAGCCAGGAACGAGCTCCACGTCCGGATGGTAAGTAACCGATCCCGGGAATCAAAGTGAGCACGAGAAGAAATATTACGAATAAATAAATGAACAAAGCATACGAACCGATCAACTGATAGTTCACGCGAGAGATGAACCACATCGCGACTAACCCTATGAGAAAGTACAGAAACTGTCTCGCCCATTTATGAGCGAACAACCCTGACCCTTGGTCGTCGAAATTGAATTCCTGAGAATACAAGGTAAGAACGCTGCATAAAACGACTATAACTACCGAGATCACGAGAAAGTAGTCGATGCGATCGATGGATCTATCTGACATCATTGGATTTCTCCGGAAGGACAGGGGTGCCGGGGTCGGGAGCTTCCGCAACCCGTTTGAAACTGCCCGGTGGGAAAGCCGCTCGAAACATTTCTCTTGCAACCGGTGCCGCGCCCGCAGCTCCACCGATACCGTATTCGACAAAGACTGCGATTAAAATCTGCTCGCTTACGGGAGCACTAGCGGGCGCGTATCCCACGAACCAGGCGTGATTCGATCCCGAAGAACCTCTTCTTCTGGTCTGGGCAGTTCCGGTTTTTCCGGCGATATCCGGCAATCCGGGTTTGTTAAGAACGTAAGACGCAGTTCCGCTTTTCACCACCAAACGTAGTCCGGCCTTAATGGCTTCGACGGTGGAGGGTTGTATCGGGATGTCCCTTAATATCTGCGGTTCAGTGCGATTGATAATCGAATTATCTACCGGATCACGAATTTCACTCACAGTATAAGGCTGATAGATTTGCCCTCGATTGAGCAAACCTGCATAAAAAAGGGCCATTCCCAACGGAGTTACGGACATGAAGCCCTGTCCTATAGAAAGGTTGATCGTATCCCCGTCGAACCATTTCGTTCCGTACGTCCGCTTCTTCCATGCCGAAGAGGGAACAAAGCCTTGCTTTTCGTCCGGTAGATCGATATTGGATTTTGCATCCAATCCGAAAAGACGGGAATACGTTAGGATAGGATCGGACCCCAATTTATAACCGAGATTATAAAAGTAAACCGAACAGGACTTTTGCAACGCGTGGGCCAAATCGTTCGTTCCATGACCTCCTTTTTCCCAACACAAGAAAATCTGATCGGGAACTCCCGCAAACGTGGATTTCAATATAAAACTTCCGTTACAACTGTATGTCGTCTCCGGAGTATAGTCCACTTTATGACCGCTCTCCAACGCAGCCAAGGCGACTAACGTTTTGTATGTGGAAGCCGGGGGAAATTTCGATTGTATCGCTAAATTTAAAAATCCGCCGTTCGAATCCACACGTTTATAATGCGCTGTTCGTTCGGATCGGTTTTTGCCCGATAGAACGTTAGGATCGAAGCTCGGATTCGAAGCCATAGCCAATATTTCTCCGGTTGCCGGGCGCATCGCGATTGCCGTACCTCTCGCTCCTTTCAACGCTTTATATGCGGCGATCTGAATGTCCTTATCGATCGTGAGAATCAGGTTATTCCCCGGAGTCGAATGTTCCACGACTCTTTCCTCTTCGATATTGCCTTCGGAACTGCGTTTTTGGATTCGAAAACCGTCGGCTCCGCGCAGTCTCTCGTCGTACTCCAATTCCAGTCCGCTCTTCCCGAGCCATTGATAGGACTTAATCTCCCGTGTTAAAAGATCCGTCTTGGAAGGCTTTCCGATATACCCCGTGACGTGCGCCAAAGCCGGACCCATTTTGTAGATGCGTCGAGGCGAAGGGACCAAAATTACGTATTTCGAGACCGTATCGAATACCGAAATCCTTTCCTGTTGCGCCTTGCTGATCGCCTCAAGCAAAACGAAGGGTTTTTTAGATTTAATATTCTTCGAGAATTTAGGTTCGATCAAATCCTCTTCGTAGTACGACATCGGAATCGATAACGTTCTTGCGAATTCATGCAAGAAATTCCGAACTTTCGAAGGGTCGTATTTTAAGAGAGATGTATTTAAAACCGCATCCAAACTGGAATAATTGGAGACCAATGCCATGGAAGTCTCGGGAGTAAGAAAATTCCGATCAAACATTTCTCCGCGCGCTGCGGGAATCGTCTCGCTCTTTCGAACGAACTTTTCGGCTTTTAAGGAATTATTCGTACCTTGAACGATCTGCAAATTAAAAAGTTGGATGACGAAGGAAGCCAGTGTAAATACCACAAAGCCGGAAAAGACGTAAAGACGAACTCGAAAGCTCCTCTCTAGTTTAAACTCTGTGGATGTGGGAGATCCTCCGAGCACTTAGGCCTCCAATTGTTCCAGTCTGTACAATTTACCGAGTAGATAAAAGAACAACGGAGCGATGATCGCGTTGTAAATCGACGTACTGAAAATAGAATAGCTTAAATTCTCGTGAAAGAAAAGCGAAAATAGAAAATAAGTCGCGACCCTCGTGATCAGGGTGATCACCAAAGAATAAAGGGTTATAGAAAGATAATTCTCATGGTACGCGGATCTTGCGAATTTACCGATCGAATATCCCATTACGCAGAATGTTAAGGAATGCAATCCTATCTTATAAGTCATTACATTCCCGACTATCTCTCCCCCCAAACCGGAATCAGAGAGTAAGCCGCCGAAAAAACCGATCCAAATCCCAGCCATTGCGCCCTTTCGAAGCGCGAAGAAAAGAACAAACAGAACCATAAAGTCCGGTTTATTTCCCCACATTTCCAAGGCATTCGTTCCGTTCAGGAAATGTGATATAAAAATACCGGCAGCTATGACTACATATTCGAGGATCATTCGTTTTGTTCCTCTTCGGAGAAGCCCGGGCCACCCTCCGCCTTAGGTTTTACAGGTTTTCTATTCTGAGGTTGCGGAGGAATCGTTCCTCCCTGCACCGGATGAACAGGATTCTTCGGCTCCCGGTCTTCCTTGGGATAATTCAACTCCCCGAAATACGGATTTTCAATATTAATATTTTGACCTTCCGGCCAGGTTTCCGCCCATTTTTCCGGAAGCTTCAGTACGATCGTAACGGACTCCAGCATATCGAAGCGAACGAAAGGTTTCAAAAATGCGGTTTTGAAACTTCCGTTCCTAGGGCCTTCTTCCGTGATGATTCCGACGGGGATTCCCGGAGGAAATACTCCCGAAGACCCGGACGAATAAACGGCCTTTCCGATTTTACTTAAGGATTCCGTGTACTGGATCATTTCGGTCGGCCCCATCGGATAATCTCCGAAAACCCTCGGGTCGATAACGATGCCGCTATCGATATAATTCATCAATGCTTCCGTTCCGCGTCCGGAGTTGCCGGAAAGACTTGCCCATAAGTTGCTATCCGGAATGGAAACGCCCATATTAAAATTGGAATTGATTAAGGGTTGAACGACCGCCGATCCTCCGGTAACCGCAATCACCTTACCTACGAGCGCTTCGATGATTTCGCCTTTTTGATCCACGGAACGAGCCGTGACAGGCATATACGGTTTAATCCCTGCTTCGGAACCTTTGTCGATGATGATCGTTCTATAGATTGAATTCAAACGAACGGATAGAACTTCCGCTTTCACGCTGGAAAACTTTTGTCTCGTATTAAAATGCAATTCCCGACGAAGCGTTTCGTTTTCTCTTCCCAAGCGATCCAAGTCCTGAGGAAGAAGTTTGTATTCATCCATGGCGGCTACGCAGGCGTCTCGTTCCTGTCGGATTGTTTCGAAGGACTCAAGTTTCGTATAGGCCCCTTTAAAGAAGGAGCCGATTCCGTCGATCGAACCCGAAACCGTATCCCCCACTCTCTGAAAGCTGGCGATCCCTCTCACTAGCACATTGCTTTTGAATACGAGGGATAATAGGGAGAATAGAATACAAAAAAGGAGGGAGACGGCTTCCTTACTTTTACTGACCTGAATCCAAAGCATGTAACGTTTAGCACCCGCCCAGCCTTAGATCGCTCGGACCGGCGACTCGGGCGGGATGTCCCCCGATGGAACCCTTAGCGGATTCCTGGTTTTATATATTTCAACTCGTCTAGATATTTTCCAGTACCTAAAACAACGCAGGTTAGAGGGTTCTCCGCTCGGAAAACCGGCACGCCCGTTTCCTTTGAAAGGTAGGTTTCCAATCCTCGTAAGAGACATCCACCTCCCGTTAGTACGATCCCCCGCTCTACAATATCCGAAGCAAGTTCAGGAGGAGTCCTTTCTAAAACTCTCTTAATCCCGTCTAGAATTTCGTCGGTGGGTTCTTTCAGGGCCTTACGGATTTCGTTCGATTCCAATTCTAACGTCCTGGGAAGACCCGAAATCGCATCCCGGCCTTTTACTTCCATGGTCTCCGTTTTCTTTTCCGGGTAGGCATTACCGATGGTCAGTTTGATATCTTCCGCAGTCCTTTCCCCCACGACGAGGTTGTATTGGTTCCGTAAATATTTAATGATTGCTTCGTCAAATTCGTCCCCACCGGTTCGGATCGATTCTGCGATTACCATTCCTCCGAGAGAAATCACCGCAATCTCGGTCGTTCCACCGCCGATATCGACGATCATGTTTCCTGCGGGTTCGTTGATCGGAATGTTTGCACCGATCGCGGCCGCCAAGGCCTCTTCGATGAGGAAGATTTCGCGGGCTCCGGCCTGTTCCGCGGATTCGCGGACTGCGCGACGTTCCACCTCGGTGATTCCGGAGGGAACTCCGATCACGATCCGCGGCTTCACGAATGTGGTCCGATTATGAACCTTCGCGATGAAATACCGAATCATTTTTTCCACGGTTTCGAAGTCGGCGATAACTCCGTCCTTCATGGGTCGTATTGCGACGATTTCACCGGGTGTTCTCCCGAGCATTCTTTTGGCTTCCTGTCCTACCGCCAAAACCTTTCCGGTGGCAGCGTGCACCGCTACTACGGAAGGCTCGGAGAGTACGATCCCCTGGCCTTTCACGTGAACCAACGTGTTTGCGGTTCCGAGGTCGATTCCCATATCATTGGAAAATAGTCCGTAGAGCTTATCGAATATCATTACTTTCCCTTTCTGCCACTTTCGGGGGCTTTCTCTTTGTATTATCTGCGAAGAATGGAAAAATCATCAGGATTTTTCCGTGGTTGATCCAATTCAATATTTCTTGCGCAAGTCGTACGGGCAATTCCAAAACAAAAAAAACGAAAAACAAATTGGAAACACTAAGGGCCCGACGAAACTTAGCGGAAATTATGGTTCGGGCAAACACCCTTGCTGCCATCGATCTTGGCACAAACTCCTTTCATATGATCGTGGTCCGGGTTCGTGAAAACGGCACCTTCGAAGCCTTGACCAGAGAAAAAGAAAACGTCCGTTTAGGAAGCGGTTTGGAAGAAGGCGGAGAAATCGACCCGCCTGCATTTCGACGCGCCATCGAATGCTTAAAACGCTTCAAGGTCATAGCCGAAAACTCCAAGGCCGAAATCCGTGCGGTAGCCACGTCCGCCTTGAGAGAAGCCTCTAATCGAACCGCCTTTCAGGAAGCCGCCCGAAAAGAAGCCGGAATACGAATCGACGTGATTAGCGGCTACGAAGAGGCGCGTTTAATTTATTTCGGAGTTCTTCAAGGCCTGCCGGTCTTCGATAAAAAGATACTGATGATCGACATCGGCGGAGGAAGCACGGAAATTCTAGTCGGTTACCGAGGAGACATCCTTTTTTCCAAAAGCTTCAAATTAGGTGCAATCCGACTTACCGAGAAATTCCTGAAATCGGATCCCCTTTCCTTCGCCGAAATCAAAAAGTGCAAGCTTTACATCGAGGAAATGATTCTTCCCTTTCGTAAAGTACTGAGGGATCTCCACCCGGAATTGATCATCGGTTCTTCCGGAACCGTTCAGGCAGTCGCCGGAATCATTCGAGCCTTTAACGGAGAGCAGGAAGAACGCCCTCTAAATCATTTTAGAATTTCCGCCGGAGAATTTCGAAAAGCCAAGAATCTAGTGTTAGAGGCGGATACTTCCAAAAAAAGGGCAAAGCTACCGGGACTCGATTCCAAGCGTTCGGATATTATCGTAGGCGGGATTCTGATCTTGGAGGAGTTATTCCAACAACTGGATCTTCCGAATTTGATCGTTTCGGAATTAGCTCTGCGGGAAGGAATTATTTACGATACGATTCGGAAATGGGAACATTTCCAAGACGACGAACATTCCCGTCATTTGGACGATATTCGCCAAAAATCCGTCCATAATTTGCTGGTTTCCTTCACTCGAGACGAGATATACGCTAGGCATGTGGCGAAGCTTGCTCTCGATTTATTCGATCAGTTAAAGAACGTTCATAACTTAGGAAACGAGGAACGGGAATTGTTAGAGGCCGCGGCATTGTTGCACGAGGTCGGATTGTTCATTTCTCATTCCGCGTATCATAAACATAGTTATTATCTGATTCGAAACTCCGAGGCGATGTTGGGATTTACTTGGGGAGAAATCGAAATCATTGCCCTGACCGCAAGATATCATCGGAAAAGCGGCCCGAAAGTAAAGCACCGGGAGTTCCAACGTTTGGGGTATCGAGAGCAAGAGATCGTCCTAAAGCTTTCGGGTATATTGAGAATTGCAAGTGCTTGCAACCGAAACCGTCAAGGCCTGATCGAATCCATCAAGTGCCAATCTAGGAAAAATCAAATTATATTTACGTTAAATGCAAAAGCGGGATATGACAAAAGCCTAGAACTTTGGGCCTGCGAAGAACAAGCGGAACCTTTCGAGTCCGCGTATGGACTTGTTCCGTTGTTTCAATGAACTGAGGACTGAGGACAGACGCGCTCGCTTCGCTCGCGCTAGACAGAAGCTGCTCGGTGCAGTATAGGTATTGGACGTTAGGTATCTCCTCTCTTTAGAGGTCATTTTGTTTGATCCATGTCATTTCATCTACAAAAGTAGAAATTCTTTCCTCTCTTTAGAGTCCGGAAAAGCCTATGAGTTAATCACATCTACAAAAGTAGAAATTCTTTCCTCTCTTTAGAGTCACAGTTATCGTATTCTTTCGCAGATATCTACAAAAGTAGAAATTCTTTCCTCTCTTTAGAGATACAATCTCTATTAAAATATGCAACTATCTACAAAAGTAGAAATTCTTTCCTCTCTTTAGAGGCTTACGATTTAGTCGTAACAGCTAGAATCTACAAAAGTAGAAATTCTTTCCTCTCTTTAGAGCGGAGACGGAAGCGGGAGCGGATAATATCTACAAAAGTAGAAATTCTTTCCTCTCTTTAGAGCTTCTACAATAATCGAATCATGTTCGATCTACAAAAGTAGAAATTCTTTCCTCTCTTTAGAGATGTTCAAGAGATCTGCCCAGTATTTATCTACAAAAGTAGAAATTCTTTCCTCTCTTTAGAGTGTTTCTTTTTCCCCGGATGGAGTTATCTACAAAAGTAGAAATTCTTTCCTCTCTTTAGAGATAATGGAAATATGTTTAAAAGAGCCAATCTACAAAAGTAGAAATTCTTTCCTCTCTTTAGAGAGGTAATCGAATAAAGGCTACGCAAATGGGGTAATTTCCAGCATTATTTATTAGAAAACGGGGTTTTTTTCGTACTTTTTCGGACATAAACAGTATTTTTCATCCAATTTTAAACAGGAAGACGGAGGTTTGCAACGCTTACAAAATTAGCAGGTCTGTTTCTTGATTTTTCGCAAAACCGTATCGAGTTATTTTACAATGAGCACTCATGTGAAATATTATGATACTGTCATTTTGTGAAAACTTTTTTTCAAAGTATTGCTTAATTTGAGTCTCTATATTAATGAGAACCCGCTCGCTATTGCGAATCTCGAAGACCGAATATTGAAGTCGCTCTCCAAATTTCTTTAAAAACTTTGCAAAACGGGTTCGCAATTTCGTATCACTGATATCGTAAGAAATAAGCAGCATGGTTAATCCTCACCGTTAATCAAAAAAACAGGATATTCTTTTATATGTCGATTGCGCATAAAAGCCCTGTAATATTTTTGAGTGTAATCGAAAATATCTTCTTTATGCTTCAGTATCGCTTCCATTAACCAATGGGTATATTTTTTGTTTTGGTCGATTTTTAATAATAATCGACCTTTCGAAGAATTAAAATCCTTTCCTTGGATCTGTTTCAACCCGTAAGCACTTTTAATCTTTTTATCAATGATACAGCGAAAAGGTTCTACAATATCGCATACAAGAGATTTTCTTTGATAAAAATTTCTATGATACACACCTTTGAATACATCGAAGCCGTATAAATTAAGCATGGATTCCACAAAATAAAAGAGATAAGTATACCCGATATCCATTACGGTATTCGTAATATCGAATTTTGTACGAGGCTTTCTTCCTCGCCAGCTATTCTCTTCAAACCAAGCATTAAAGAAAACCCGGGAGGATATTCCTTCTAGCCCAAGAATGGATTGAAGGCTCAATTCCTCCCCTTCTTTCTTTAAATAAGTTTCTAAATTCACAATCCCTTCCTTAACCCGATCCGACTTCTTTCGAATCGATTTGAGTAATGAAATCTGATTTTGGACTTTATTTTGCACTATATGATACGCAATATCGAGTCCCTCGTAAGAATACTGTTTTGATCTTAAAAGAAAATTACCTTCTGCCGCGGAATTCCAGATTCCGATTAAACGCATTCCGTATGATAACAAATAAATTGAAAATCCGAACGACTTACTTCGCTGTATAATACCAGACGTTATAGAAGTTCCGCCGATAATCCATAAGGAAAAAATCCGATAACAAGACACCTGAGTAATCGTATTGCCATCTGCATCTTTAATTAATAAATTATCATTTTTAAAACTTACCGCTTGTCCTTCCGAAGAAGTAGAGATGACTACTATTTTTTCTCTAAAATCGTTCAGACTTAACATAGGCTATAATCGCATAAATGTGAATAAATGCACTTCCTGCATTTTTCAATATTTGCCTTAAAACCGGACCGCTCCAAATCGAAATCCTTTATATCTCGAATAAGCTTTTCGAACTTATCAAACATCTCCTGGTTTTCGGAGGGCAAAGGAATCTGGTGATTTATATTTTTAGTAATATCATGGAGTCGAATTTGCCTTACAGCTAGGCCCATCTCTTCCAGAGCGAAATACTGAGCGTATACTTGAAAAATGTAGCCATCGTAAATTCTGATAATCTGATTCTTTCTTTCGGTTAGACATCCCGTTTTTATATCGAATATGTCTATTTTCCCTTGTATTCCGTATTTCTCACAATACACGTCGATACCGACGAGAACATCTTTCCTAGTTGTATAGCTTCCAGTATCGATCGCTCGGTGTGCCGCTAACCCTTCTGTCTGAGGTTTCGAATGGTACATGGCTTGATCCAACGTGCCGTGTACTTGATGAAAATAGATAGATCTCGGACAGAATATGAAGTCGTTCAAAAATGAAATAGGGATATACGTTTCCATCGCTCATAATTACCGATTTCTTTCCCACACAAACTCCAGCCAATCTTTGTTTTTGATTTTCCATTTCGGCCTACTCAGATTTTCTTCTTTAGTTTCGTTCAGAACCAGAAGGTTCATAAGACCCTTCAGAGCGATATGATAAGCACCGTTGGCATCAGCATCTTTCGGCTCATCGTCACTTGCTTCCAAAGAGTTAAAAAACCGTCCTTTGGAATCCACTACTGGAGAGAGTATAAAATCTTTTTCCTCCTCCCCCTTTTTTCCATTATTCTGCCTAAGAGAAAGAGTGGTTTTTATATAAAACAATAGGCTTTTAAAAAATACTGCATCATTCTTCCTCAATATTTCAGGTTTCAGATCTTGCCCATTCGAAAAGGGAATATCGACAAATAGCTCTTTTAATTTTTCCGTGATTTGAATGGAATTATATTGAATGGATGAATTTGCAGTTTTAGACGTAAAATATCTTTCTACATTCGTTGTACAAATAACCCAAACCCGATTTTTACCCAACATTAAATTTTCGCTGAATTTTCTAGTGTCAGCAGTAAATTCAAACCAGTCCATTTTAGAATTAAACCGAATCGAATCAAATTTATTGATCCATTGTTTAGCTTTTTCTATATTTTCATATGCCGGGTGTAAAAAATCGATAAATCCCGTTCTTGGATCTATCTTACTAGTATTCCAGGAGGGCACATAAAAAAGAAATCCAGTCTGCTTACTTAATTTTTCGAAACTTTGAAACTCATCCGTTAATTGATAAGCTTTCAACACTCCTCCCGGCTCCGTTGGTTTATTTTCTTTGAATACAAGGAAATTCAGTTTATCAATTAACATTTTCTCAAATTTTTGATAAACCTGCCTTTCTACTTTTTGACGCCCCCTCTTAAATCCTATATTCAAGTCCTCCAATACAACGATCGCATTATTTTCGACCATGAGTTTTGAAATTTGATGAATTACTATGGATAAATAGCCTTCTTTTAGTTCTTTGATATTCTCTACGGTCCCCCAAGATTTTCTCGCCTTATCTCTTTCAATTTCTTTTTCTTGTAACTTCTCTTTGTAATTTATTTCAGGACGGCCTTTCCCACTTTGCATTGAATCTAGCAAGGTTTGTTTAAGGATCTCCCCCTTCTGATTGATCATGACTAAATAGAGAAGGTTACGCTCTCCACGATCGATCCCAATAATATTTATATCCTTATTCCTTTTAAGAAATTCGTTTACTTTGAGATTAAAATTGAGTCGTTCCTTTGATTTGAAGTTTAAAGAAATAGGTAAGTGAAATTGGAATTTATCTTCCGAATAACGTTTATCCTTTAAAATCGGATATTTTAATTTCTCGAATAATTCAGGATGGTGACCCTCTCGTTTCTTTTTTTCATCGTAGTTAATTGATTTCTTACGAAAGAACATTTCCGCTTCGCCGTTTAGCTTCAGGCATACATCCTTTAAATTTTCCTTGGAGAACAATGACCTAAAATAAATCGTGTGAAGGTTCGGCTTACCTTTAGAAAAGATCGAAAAATCCTTATTATAAATTTGAAATAGATAAAGCTTACCATCCTCTACTAACGAATCGATATAAAACTTTGATACTTTCTTAAAGTCGAGATTGTAACCTTGTCTTTCTACTTCTCGATAAAATTCGCTAATATTTTCGTAACTGGAGGTTTTTGAGAATTTAAAGTCGAACCTACTCCAATCTTCATTTTTAGAAATGGATTCCTTATAGAAATCAATGAACTTGTGGCAGTCCTTTAGCTTAAAGTTCTTGCCTTCTTTAAAACTCTTAGCCTCTCGGATCTTTAAAATAGATTTAGACGGATTATAAATACTCAAATTATCTGAAGAAAAGATTATTCTTGGAAGCTGCATATGAGGAGTGGGAATAAGTTTATACACCATCTTTTCATAAAACAATTCATTGGGTTTTACTTTAGGAATATCCGATAAAATTGTATTATTTTCCTTATCCATTACCCCGAGATAATATTTTTGATCTTCCCGAAAAATTACACACAAGTTAGCAACTTCGCGATTCTCATCCCAGCCCTTTAGCAATGTAGAGTTTTCAAAGTTTAATTTGAATTTTTCTTTCGAATATATTTTTCCAGTCAAGTAGTTTCGCACTTTATTATAAAGATGACCGATTGAATCGATTTCTTCGTAATAGCCTTCCAATTGATTATAAAAGCCTAAATCCTTTTCATCGAAAATTTCCGCAGAAAGCAGAGGTTTTAAAAAGAATTGTAACGATTTAATGGAATCCAAAAAGTCTTTGATCTTACCGACTTCCTTTTTATCAGCTTTAAGATTTCGATCCCTCGGGTATTCGGCTCCCAAAAGCGGTTCTACTATCGCATAAGCCTCTTCTATCCTTTCGAGTAGATCGAATTGTTTTTTTGCATCATCCTTCGATTTGAACTCCGCAAAGTAGGCTTCGAGACGAATCTTAACTCGTTTTTCGTCCTGACTTTTGGAATAAGATTCTATGGCATCGTTCAAGAATGAAATTGTATAGTATTTTTGTTTTAACCATTTTTCTTTTTCTTTTTCATATTTGAGAGGCGACTTTATCTTTTTTTTAGGATCACCGACTGATTCGTCATATTTAAAAGAAACAGATTTCTTAATAAAACTCCAATCATCAAAGAGGAAGGTGGAGATTGATGCGAGGCTATTATCATTTGCTAGATAAATTCCATCTAGCTCATACCGATTGAAGCTCGAAAGAAACTTTTTAAGCTCTGCTATGATGCTCTTCTTTTTTTTATCGAGTTTCAGATACTTTGCAAATTCTGTGATGGAATTTAAGACGCTTTGATCGTCCGGAAATGCTTCGGGAATAAAGGATTTAGTTTCCCGATCCCCGAGAATTTGTTTGAATAAAATCTTTACATTCGGTAAATTTTTCCGATCTATATTATTCTTCTGTCTGTATAAATTAATATATTCATTAAGCCCCTGAATTTTCTCTCCACTTTCTTCCGATTTCCCTCCCAAAATCGTATTATACGCATCTATTCCTTTTTGATTTAAGACATTAACAAACCCATCAATCGAAAAATATTCTGTTAATTTAATGTTCTTATCTATTTTTTTTAAATTCTTTTTCAAATCCGACCAGGGAAAATCTTTAAATCGCCTTTGAATAGATTCGATGATTTTTAAGTTATCGAGAAATTTCGGAAGATTTTGGTGAATGATTCGATATCCGATAGCCGTAGATTTTTTTTCATCCGAATATATATTCTGCCGATTGCTATGAAATCCAGTAAAGTAAGTTGTAAATGACTTAAAATTCGAAACCTGTTTCCTTTCCTCATCCGTCTCACAGAATTTCTCAATTTCATTTCTGATTAATTCCTTACTAAATAGATTTTTATATTTTTCAGCGACTTCTTCACTAAATTCCCCTTTAAAAGCCCCTACTAGCATCTTTCTTAGTTTCTCGGATAATGCCTCAAGCCTCTCTTTATCCGGTATATTCTTTTCCGTCTTGTAATACAATTCGGAGAATTCTTTTATCTCCTTTATAAATTGAGTCGAGAATCTTGTTTTATCTTTTTTCTTTTTTTGATGCAATACTGAATCAAAGACTTCTTCGATATATGCTCTATGATACTTATCTATAATTTTTTTAACGGCCTTATAGTCTTCGGCTCGAATTTTATCTTTCTTTAAAAATCCTTTTTTCTCTATATGTTCTAGAGTCTTTCCCACGGGCTTTAATTCAAAACGCAGGGTTTTTTGTATAGAATATATATTTACAAAACCTGAATAATCTTCCATTTTATCTCCTTAAACTATTTAATATTCAAAAATAAATTCTCGTAACAATTATGGCAAGGATCGAAGACCCAAGATTATAAACCCGGTGAAAATAGGATCTTCGAAAGCTTGAATAGCTTCTTAATACCGTAATTGGAAGTCGGTATTAAAATAAATATTTCAATTACTATATTATCATATCGGACATTAGTATATGCTACTGGAGTACTTCGATCCGTAAAGTGAATACAAAATAAAACCTAACAATCAATCAATGATAAATATATAAACCAAATCTGAATCCTTTTCTCAGCAATTTCCGGGTATGAAATTTCCTTGTCTCGATCCAATTAGGTTTTTGGCGACACTTTTTAAGTAATTCGGGCTAAATTCTACTGGACTGACGTCTCCCAAAAGGGAGCGAGACCTTTGTCTATTATAAAATAATTCTATAGGCTCTAACGGAATGCGTCTCAGTACCGTCAATCCCCCCATTTTCAAGTTACGGAGATCTCCCATACGGGATATATCCTGCAATATAAGTTTTAAATGTCGGATTTAGGCATGAGCAGATTTGAATATTATAAATTTCGGGAATAAGAGGAACTGCGTCAAAGGGCTTAGTTCTTTAAGCTAAATCGTTTTTCAGAGGACTGCGGATTGAAGACAGAATCCGCTCGACGTTAGAAATGCTACGGAGGACGAGGGAAAAATCCACTGATAACTTAAGAATCTTTCTCTAGAACGTAGGAACTCCGCTTTTCAATGTTTTGTCCTCTGGTGCCTTGGGTCCGGGGGTGCGAGCGGACGATTCCCCGGAGATATGGAGTTAATTCAAATGCAGTTTGTTTGATTGAAAATTTGACTTCACTTCGTTCAGTCACCCTACGGGAATCTCGCTCCCTAAGGGTCGCTCGATTGAGTAGCGGAAGACGCGCGGGCGCGGCTGCAGCGCGGGGGAGACGTCCCCCATCTTCTGCCTCAGCGCCAGGGATGCGCAGGGCTTTAGTCCAACACCCGAATAAAACGCGGGCTATATTAGAAAAATAAAATGTGTTGGATGAGCGTGACTACGCGAACCCGAAGCAGCCCGGTCCTCACGAAGTGAGGAGGCGCCCAAAATACCCGGAGTATGGTTAAGCAAAGCGAAGTCAAATCATCAATCACACCATAAGTAAAAATCGGGACGGCCGATGAAGCTAAGCGGGCGGAGGAACGGCAGGAACTTGATCGACCCAAAGAGGTCGACTCCCGACAATATCTCCTCCGACACGTAAGAGTAAAATATAACGTCCTTCTCTCGGAAAAACTGCGTGCGGGATTGGAATGCCGATTTCGACGGGCTCTGCACCGTTATTCACTCGAATCGTTCCGCCGACTCCCATTATTTTTTCACTCGTATCCGCAAATTCAAGTTCGAGCGTAAATTCATGATCACCCGGAGTAAGATTCGTAACACAGATATAAATTCCCCAAGGTGGGAAAACGACAGGGAATTGCTGCGCAAAGAATTTCGTAAACGTTCCGATAATTCCGCGCTTGCCGTTGTCTTCGGTTATCACTCGATCCGCAAAGAGTAGAGCAAGAAGCACTGGTTCGCTTGCATTTGCATTCATGGTATTGATGATTACCTACTGCTCGGTCTACCAAACGAACAGAATATATTATTCGGTAGACGAAGATTCGAGTACAAAGTTCTAATAAAAGAAGCGAAGGTTTCCGAGGGATTCAGAAACCTTCTTTTTATTCAGTAAAGAAACGCATCCTGCACGAGTTGGTCTTGCTCCTGAAGATGGACTTTCATATGACCCGCAGCCGGACTCGGAGATTCTTTTCGACCCGCATATTTCAATCGCGAGGACGAAGGAAGAAGTTCTTCCAAACGATCCCGTACGAAAAACCATGCACCTTGATTTTTCGGTTCTTCCTGGCACCATACGAATGTTTTCGCGTTCTTATAAGTTCTTAAAATCGCCTCGATTTCCTTATTCGGGAACGGATACATTTGCTCCACGCGAATCAATGCGGTATTTTGAACCTTATTTTCTTCGCGATATTTTAATAAATCGTAATAGACTTTTCCGAAACTGAACACGATTTTTTCGACTTTATCCGCTTTTAAATCGCCCGAATCGGGTAGAACTTCTTTGAAAGCTCCCTTCAACAGATCTTCGATCGGAGACAAAGCACCCGGAAACCGCAAAAGCGATTTCGGCGTAAAGATGATCAACGGTTTACGGAAATTTCTAAGCATCTGCCGTCTGAGCAAATGGAAGTATTGTGCCGCATTCGTACAATTCGCGACCTGCATATTATTGTCGGCGGAGAGCTGGAGGAATCTCTCTATACGACCCGAGCTATGTTCGGGTCCTTGGCCTTCGTATCCGTGAGGCAGCAATATGGTT
The DNA here is from genome assembly GCF_000243675.2 of Leptospira inadai serovar Lyme str. 10. Lineage (NCBI taxonomy): Bacteria > Pseudomonadati > Spirochaetota > Leptospiria > Leptospirales > Leptospiraceae > Leptospira > Leptospira inadai. The sequence goes on from NZ_AHMM02000017.1 coordinate 633,838, forward strand.
AAACCCGATAACCTTTGCCATTTTACTTCCGAACTGGAAAGAAATTGGTCGAAGATCACTTGAGTATTATTGGCAAAGTCTCCGAACTGCGCTTCCCAAATAACCAAGGCATTCGGATCCGAAAGCGAGTAACCGTATTCGAATCCCAAAACGGAAAATTCCGAAAGCGATGAATTTACGATCTCGGCCTTGGCTTGCTTGTCAGAGATATGATTCAATCCTACGTATTTTTCGCCGGAATTAATATCCACAAGAACCGCATGACGATGAGAGAAAGTACCCCTTTGGCTGTCCTGTCCCGAAAGTCGGATTCTAAAACCGTTTTCCAGAATCGATCCGAAGGATAGCGCCTCGGCCATCCCCCAATCCAAAGGAATTTTTCCTTCCGCCATTTCTTTTCTACTTTGTAGGAGCTTGACTAATTTCGGATTCGGAGTGAATCCTTCCGGAACGGTCGTGATCGCATGAACGATTCGATCCATCTGCTCCGCAAGTACGGAAGTCGCCGTGCCGCTGTCCAGAGGATCCTTGGAGTAGCGGGCCCAAACTCCGCGCATCGTATCGACCTTCATCTTAATATCCTGCTCTTTAGCTCTTTGGAAAGAATCTTCCAAGCCTTGTTGCGAGCCGTTTTTGATGAAATCGATTTCGTCTTTAGTAATATCTCCGTCCGCCAATAATTTCTTTTCGTAGAGTTGCGCGGTCGGAAGATGACTTTTGATTACCGCATACATTTTGGGCTGGGTGAATGCAGGTTCGTCGGTTTCGTTATGCCCGAGTCGGCGATAGCAGATCAAATCGATGATAAAATCCTTTTTAAACTTCTGACGATATTCCATCCCGAGTTTAGTCACTCGGTAAACCGCCTCCGGATCGTCGCCGTTAACGTGCACGATGGGGATCTGATAACCTTTTGCCAAGTCGGTCGCGTACAAAGTCGATCTAGATTCGTTCGGCAGCGTGGTAAAGCCGATCTGGTTATTGATGACGATGTGAAACGTTCCACCGGTCGTATAACCTTCTAAATTCATTAAGTTAATGGTTTCCGCAACCACTCCCTGTCCGGCAAACGCGGCGTCTCCGTGGATGGTTACAGGCATATACTTAGAGCGCTCGGTATCGTCGTACTGCTCTTGTCGTGCGCGAACGGATCCGGTTACGACCGGATTTACGGCTTCCAAATGACTAGGATTAAAAGCCAAAGATAACTTTACTTCCTTGCCCGCTGTCGTCATTTTACTGTTGGAATAACCCAAATGGTATTTTACGTCGGCGTAGCTGACGGCACCTTTTTCCGCTTTTTCCTCGAACTCGGCGAATACCAAGGAAGCCGGCTTTTCAATCACATTAACGAGTACGTTTAAGCGACCTCTATGAGCCATGCCGATAACGAGTCCGTCCATTTTAAAATGTCCGGCCTCTTCCACGATCGTATCTAGCATGGGAATCATGCTCTCCCCTCCTTCCAGGGAGAAGCGCTTTTTACCCACGTATTTTTTTGCGAGAAACGTTTCGAAATGATCGGCTTGGAAAAGTTTTTCAAAGAGGCGGAGACGGATACTTTTGGATAAAGGAGCATGGAAATCGACGGATTCGACCTGTTTTTGCAACCATTCTCGCTCCTCGTCGTTTACAAGATAATATTGTTCGTATCCGATCGTGCTACAATAGGTCTTTTCAAACCAGTCGATGACATCCCTAAGCTTAGCTCTTCCGAGACTAGCGTTATTGGTGTCGACGACCGTATCCAAGTCCGACTGGGTCAAGTTCCCCAGTTTAGCGTCTATGAATTTGCGATTCGGTTTAAAAATTCCTAATGGATCCAAATCGGCAGCAAGGTGCCCCTGCCTTCTATACGCATTCAGAAGGTTGATGATCCCCATTTCACGAAAAGAACCCGCCTGGGCGTCAGTAAATGAAGTCGCCACGGCTCCTTTTCCGTTTCCATTACCGTTCGAGGCGCCGTTAGTTCCGTTACCGGAATAGACCCCGTTGGTCTCGACTTCTTGGAAAAAGAGAGCCCATTCCTTGTCCAAAGACTGGGGATCTTTCTTAAACTTTTCGTAAAGTTCTTCCAGGAGAACTCCGTTTTCTCCGTATAATGCCATTAATTGTTCGATTTTCATAATGAAAACTCCCTATGCGTGAATCGCCCACTTATCGACGGCCATTGCCGCCTCTTTTACAACTTCGGATAAGGTAGGGTGTGCATGAAACGATCTTGCAATATCCTCGGCCGAAGCGCCGAATTCCACTGCGACCGCCAATTCGGCGATCATGTCCGAGGCCCTAGGCCCGAAGACAAAGGCTCCCAAAATCTTATCCGTCTTTTTATCCGCCAATATCTTTACTTGGCCTTCGGCCTCGTTCATCGCTTTTGCTCTTGCATTTGGCTTAAATAGGGACTTTCCGGTTTTGTATTCGACACCCGCGGCCTTGAGTTCCTCTTCTCCCTTTCCGACCCAAGCCAATTCCGGCCAAGTATACATTATGGAGGGAACGGCTAAATAATTCACATGGCCGGATTGGCCGGCGATTAACTCCGCGAGGGCGACTCCTTCTTCTTCGGCTTTATGCGCCAGCATGGGGCCGTCGATCACATCGCCGATGGCATAGATACCCGGAATATTCGTCCGGAAATGGGAATCCACTTTGATGCGTTTTCTCTCGGTTAATTGGACCCCTGCGTCCTCCAAGCCGATCCCCTCGATGAAGGGCTTTCGTCCGATCGCCACTAAAACGACATCCGCATCCAGCTCGGATTCCTTGCCGTCGGGCGCCGCAATTTTAACCTTCACGCCGCTCTTACCCGAACTGGCGCCCAAGACCTTGTGCTCGAATAAGAAATCGAATCCCTGACCTTCCAAACTTCTTTGGAGTAAGTTCCCGAAGGATTTATCAATATTCGTTAATAGACCTGGTAGCAACTCGACGACCGTGACCTGGGAACCCAGGCGTTGCCAAACGGATCCTAATTCGAGTCCGATAACGCCGGCGCCGATAATAACGAGTTTTTTCGGGACGACCCGAAGATCGATCGCATGATCCGAAGTAATGATCGTTTTTCCGTCCACCGGAAGACTAGGAATATCGATCGGAACGGATCCTGTCGCCAATACGATATGCTTTGCGGATAGAATTTCCTTTTTTCCATCGGTAAGCGAAACCTCTACGTTTCCCCCGCCCAATAATTTTCCGAAACCTTCGTAACGAGTGATCTTATTCTTTTTCATCAAGTAGTCGACGCCGTCGGTGACTTCCTTAACGATCACATTCTTACGTTCCATCAACTTACCGAGATCGAGCGTAACCTTGCCGACTCCGATCCCGTGGTCCTGGGTTTTATGAAGAACTTTATGATATTCTTCCGAAGAGTCCAATAAGGCCTTGGAAGGAATGCATCCTACGTTTAAGCAGGTTCCCCCCAGGGTTTTTCTCTTTTCGATGATTCCGGTCTTTAAGCCCAACTGAGCGGCGCGGATCGCATTTACGTATCCACCCGGGCCCGAACCGATAACTAGTACGTCGAATTCTTCCGCCATTTCTATCGATTCCCTATACTTCCAAAAGAAGCCGAGTCGGATCCTCGATCGCTTCTTTTACTTTTACCAAGAAAGTTACCGCCTCTTTTCCGTCCACGATCCTATGATCGTAGGAAAGAGCCAAATACATCATCGGGCGAATAACGATCTGGTCGTTTACAACGACGGCGCGCTTCACTATATTATGAAGTCCTAAAATTCCACTTTGAGGCGGATTCAGGATCGGAGTCGACATCATTGATCCGTAAATTCCCCCGTTCGAAATCGTAAAGGTTCCCCCTTCCATTTCCGAAAGTTCGATTTTGCCGTCTTTTACCTTATTCGCAAGTCTGGCAATCTCGGATTCGATCTGCGCAAAACTGAGCAAATCAGCGTCCCTGACGATAGGAACGACGAGGCCTTTCGGCCCTCCTACGGCCACTCCGATATCGTAATAATTCTTATAAACCGTATCCGTTCCGCGAATTTCAGCGTTGATGGCGGGAATGATTTTCAATGCGCCGATCGCAGCCTTCGTAAAGAAACTCATGAATCCTAGTCCGATATTATGAGCGTCCTTGAACTTATCCTTATATTTATTCCTAAGATCCATCACGGCGCTCATATCCACTTCGTTAAACGTCGTAAGATGCGCCGCGTTATGTTGTGCGGAAACCAAGCGATTCGCGATAGTCTGGCGAAGCTTGGTCATAGGAACTACGTTCTCGCGAGGCAGATTTCCTCTGTTTGCGGCCGGAATCGCTTTAGGAATTTCTTTTACCGGTTGCGGTTGGGTGGAAGGGCCTGCCGTCACGTTAGTCGCCTTATTGGCCGCAGCCGTTAAGACGTCCTCTTTCGTAATTTGCCCGTTCTTTCCGGTGCCACGGATCGAGGCCGGATTTAAACCGTTATCATCGATCAACTTTCTAACCGCCGGCGGAAGCGTCTCGTTGACGGCTCCTGCATTATTTACTATCGGTGCTGAGGTCGTTTTGGCTGTTTCTGGAGAAGTGGAGGAGGGGGAAGGAGAGCTTGAGGAGGAGGCTGAATCGATAAGTCCGATGACTTCTTTGATTTTAACCGTTTCTCCGGGCTTTTTATTTATCTTCTGGAGGACTCCCGCCGACGGGGCCGGGACTTCCATGGTCACCTTATCGGTTTCCAGTTCTACGAGGACTTCATCCTGTTCTACTCGTTCGCCTTCTTTTTTAACCCAATTTGCTATGGTAGCTTCCGTAATGGATTCGCCCATTTCGGGAACCTTGATCTCTATCGACATCTTGATCCTGCGGAGGCAGTTATCCGTCCCATTCCGAGACCGCCTCCATTTCACTTTCCGTAAGCCGAAAAATTCTGTAAAGCGGTTCTTGGCAAAACCGTGTTTTGATGAAAATAACCTCTTCCTATTCAATTCGACGGTTAAATTTCGACCGGCAAAGAGGATTTCCATCAACTCCGGGCCTTCATCGGAAAAAAAATTCCAACCGACGCAAAAATTCAACTAAGACAAAGGATAAGCGAACTCAATCGCAATCGAGCGTAAATCACCGAAAACCGATCGCTTAAGTCTCTTAATCCGTTTTAGGTTTAAACTTCCTCTCGGTTTTCCCGATTTCTTCATCGCTAATCTGATATTCCTGCTGTAAGAATTCGCGGAAATCGATCGATCGATGATGGTCCCGGTCACCGTCGCATTGTCGATTGCCTTGTACGGACTTCGTTACTCCGGCAACCGTAATAGGTTTTAAGGTTAAATTTTGCGTCATCGGACAAACTCCCGGTTTGGGAGTCAGCCCGTTATAAGCGCAGGTTCCACCACCCTGAACTTCGTCCGGTGGGAGGTCCTCACCGTGTTCGTTTCCGAAATTCGGATACCCTTCCCCACCGTAAAATCTGTTGTACATTCTTCCCCAGATAGGAACGGCGAGGACCGATGCAGCCTGCCCTCTTCCTAATGAAATCGAACTTTTATCAAAGCCCATCCAAATCACTGTCGTAAGCTTAGGATCGAATCCGCAATACCAAGCGTTAGTAAACGAGGAAGTCGAGCCGGTTTTACCCGCGGCAAAGCCTTTATAATTTCCTTTTTCGGGATTCCTTAATCCGTCGGTGGCGGTTCCGGCCATCGCGACCATCATCAGCATTCTGCGCAGAATATAGGAAGTGCCCTCGCTGATCACTTGGATGGATCCGTCTTCCCTCTCCCTTTCCAACTCTTGTCGAACTTTCTCTTCCTCGTTGTAAATTACGTTTCCGGATTGGTCTATCACGTAACGGACGGCAAAGGGAATTACGTTTCTGCCTTTGTTTGCGATAATCGAATATCCGACCGCCATCTCGTAGGGGGTCAACTCCGCGATTCCGAGCGCAAGCGCAGGGCTGGAAGGAAAACGACTCTTATCAGCCTTTGTTAAACGAGATGCAAAATCTATGACAGCATCCGCACCCGTCCTGAGGAAGACCTGCACGGACACGATGTTCAGCGAGAGCGATAGAGCTCTCGAAAGAGGGACCATTCCCTGAAAATCTCCGTCAAAGTCTTGAGGGGACCAACCTTCTCCCTCCTCCGTCAAAGTCGTAAGCGGAGCGTCCATAATTCCCGTTCCGGAGCCCACAACTCTCTCGGCAATTGCAGCACCATAAACGAAGGGTTTAAACGAAGAACCGGTTTGTCGCCGAGCTTGGACCGCTCGGTTGAATTGATTCTTAGGAGTGAATTCGTATCCGCCGACCATCGTTTGAATATAGCCGTTCGTATGATCGATCGTAATCGCGGCACCTTCCACGTGCAGGTTCTTTCCGAAAACTGCGGACCTTTTTTGGAATTCGGTAAACGAGGCCGATTCGTTATCCGCCTCGGGCGTGAAAAGGGTCAGTAAATCGGCGGCGTCGATCAGCTCTTTTTCAAGCGCAACCCGAAAGTTCGCCTTATCGTCCAGTTTACTTACGAAAGGAACTCCCACGGGAAAAACTGAACCTAAAAGTCCGTATAAACCCACAAGTCCTCGATCGGCCCCGCCGGCGTAGTTAACCGTTACACCTGAAACGAGATCATCGTGTTTTTTAAGCGCCTTACGAAGTTCTTCCTGGGCGATTTCCTGCTTTCGGACGTCGAGGGTGGTGTAAATTTTCAATCCGCCGTTATAAAGTCGATCTTCTCCCAATACTTTTAATAATTTCTGTCTTACGAATTCCGTAAAATGAGGAGCCCGATTCAATTTGGTTCCCCAAGTCGACTGTGAGGGGGATTGAGTAATTACGACCGGCCAATATTTTTCCCAAAATTCGTCGTGAATGAATTGGACCTTATCCGCGGGAATGAATCCCTGTCCCGCCATCAATTTCAAAACTTCCAGATGGGCGCGCTTGGCTGCGGCGGGATTCTTGTATGGAGAATAGTCCACGGGAGCCTTGGGCAGACGAGCCAATAAAGCGGCCTCGGCTACATCCAAATCCGTCACGTCCTTATGAAAATACACGTCGGCCGCCGACGCCAAACCGGTGGTTCCATGTCCTAAATATATTAAATTAAAGTAAATTTCTAGGATTTCTTCCTTAGAATATTCCTGCTCGATCTGCAGAGTAAAGAGGGCTTCCACGAACTTACGGATGAACGATCTCTTTCTATTCTGTAAGACCGTTTTGGCCAACTGCTGGGTTAGTGTCGAACCGCCTTGCTTGATCCTTCCCGAGAGCACATTCACGATGGCCGCGCGACTGATCGCCATGAAGTCGATTCCAAAGTGATTGAAGAAATTATTATCTTCTACGGACAGGAAGGCCTGCACGACATGAGGAGGAATATCTTGGTATTTGAGCAACTGCTGTTTATGTCGATATAGTTCGGCGAAAACGATTCCGTTATTATCGTAAAGACGGGTCGGGGTCGTAGGTTGATAGGAAGCAAGCATCGCGAGCTCCCCCCCCTCGTCCACCTCCGAAAGTATATAGCCGAAAAACAATCCGCCTGCCAAGGCGATCCCGAGCAGGATTTTGGTCGTCCGATGGATTCCGTCGCTAAAAAGAGTCATACGAGTTCGAATTTCATTCCTTCCCGAGCCAGGATTATGGATAGGTCCTTGGTACCAAGATTTTCAGCATGGGTTTTGGCGTCATCCAAGATGATTGCTAAAATTTCGTCGGAATACGCAGGCTCATGGTGTGTCAAGGCGAGAGTTTTAACTTCCCAATTCGAAGCACAATTAACCGCCATCGTATAGGAAGTATGTCCCCAATCGAATTTCTGAAACGATTCGTCCAAGGTGTACTGGGAATCCAAAAGCAGCAAATCGGCTCCGAGGAAAAAGGGCTTCTGTTGCACCACCAGCGGCAAATCTTCTCCGGTATATTCCGCATCCGTAGCAAAAATGAAGCTTTTTCCATTTTCAGTAAACTTATACGCGACCGACCCGCCAGGATGTTTGAGCGGAAGCCATTCGATCTTCATTCCTCCGATCAGGACAGCCTCTTCGGTTTTGAGTTGCCGGAAGCTACATTGATCCGCAAATCGTTCGAAAGATACCGGAAAAAATCTAGGTTCTTGCTGATAATAAAGCCGGTCCTCTAAATCCTTACTCGGGGAATAGAGTGTGAATTTATTTCCCGGAATGTAAAGAGGTTTAAAGAAAGGTATTCCCTGAATATGGTCCCAATGAGTATGAGTGAAGAAAATGGATAATTCTCCATTTCCTTTTCCGAATTCGCCTTGAATGAGTTCATCCCCCAATACCCTCACGCCGGTACCCATGTCGATTAGAACCGAATCGCCCGAGGAGGAGCGGACCTTAATGCAAGTCGTATTCCCGCCCGTTACGAAAGTCAGGTAATCGGGTAAGGTTTCCAGCCAAGTTTCTGGGGAAGAAAACGCTTTGCCCCCGGAAGTTTCCGCCATCTTGAGAATCGTTAAAATCTTTTCCCTATATTCCGGGGTCCGCAAGGGAGAAGGGATGGATCCGCGGACGCCGTATAGCTGAATTTCCACTCTAATAGGAACAGGTACCAAATCGGCTGCGGACTGTCAAAGGAAACAAAAATCGGGATTTAGGTTGTCTACCGAACGGATTTGAGAAAACTAGGAGGGGTATGGCATACTACTCCGGCGGATTCGGTATTGAAGTTACTCCTGTAGTTCGTAGGCTTCTTTTTTTGAACCTGGGAGTTTTCGTTTTAGAGTTCATACTGAAATTAGCCTCTCCGCAAACTCTAGGTCTTTTTTTGGGAATATTCGGGTTGGTGCCCGACTTCGTACTTCATAAATTTTTCGCCTGGCAGGTCCTAACCTACGCCTTTCTTCATGACCCGAATTCTATCTTTCATATTCTTTTTAACATGCTTTCACTCTGGATGTTCGGCTCGACGTTGGAAGCATATTGGGGAAGTAAGAATTTTCTAAAGTTCTATTTGGTTTCCTGCATTGGAGGCGGAATCCTTCCTTTATTCGCTCATCTTTTAGGTTTTCCGCAAGGAACGATCGTCGGAGCTTCGGGAGGCTTGTACGGACTCCTAATCGCTTTCGCATTGATCTGGCCTAACAGAGAATTGTACTACTTCGCCATCTTTCCGATTAAGGCCAAATATTTCGTCCTGATCCTACTGCTCTTAATCGGGTTCACCTCTTCGTCCAGCGGCGTCGCAGTTACGGCTCATGCCGGAGGCGCTCTTTTCGGAGCCTTGTATTTCTTTTATAATAATAAATTAAAATATAAATTGGGATTTAGCTTACCTTCCTTTTCTCTTTCTCGCTGGTTTCAAAAAAGAAAAATGAAGCGCTGGCAGGAGGAAATGCACAGTCGGGAAAAAGCGAAGGACGAAGTGGACCGCCTTCTGGAAAAAATTTCCAGAGACGGAATGCATTCTTTAAGTAGAAAGGAAAAGAAATTCCTGAAGGAAGCTTCCACGAAATATTACGATTCCAAGGAATAATCCGTAAATTCCGCTTTTGCCGTCGGAATTTTAACCGAAACGAAAAAGTTCGACGGTCTTACATTCTCGCTCTCCGGAAGATTGCGCATAGTTCTACTGAAGAACGAATCAAAAAAGCACGAATAGAAGATTATCCGGATAGAAATTCGATTCTTGTTTATAGTCGGGCATCCGATGGAAAGAAATGCAATGCTTGCTATTTTGACTTTTTACTTCTAACCTGGTTCTATTCCGCAAATGCAAACCTTTCTCCTGGACCAACGGTCTCTCCGTACCCCGTATTATAATCTCGCATTGGAAGAAGCCTTGGCGTTACGACTCGTAGCGGAGGGCTATGGAGGTGGAATCCGATTTTGGGAAAGTCCTCGTTCCGTCATAATCGGGTTATCCGAAGATCCACGTGTCACCGTCGGAAAAGATTTGGTGGAATCTTTTCTTAGATTCGCGTCGACCCGCGGTTTACCCAAAAAGCCGAACAAAGATTCGAACTTATATCTAGCGAGGCGAGCGAGCGGTGGAGGCACGGTCGTACACGAACCCGGCTGGAATTTGAATTTTAGTATGTTCGCCTCCATCAAAGAGAGGCCGGAACTCTTTCCCGTGGGGAATTCCTATAAGATCCTTCTAGGAATCGCATCGCAGGCATTATCTCTGCAAGGAATTGAAAGTAAATCGATGGGAAAATCGGATCTTGCGTTGGAAGAAAGCGATTCCTCTTGGAAGAAGATCTCGGGGAACGCTCAATTCAGAAAGAAAGATTGCATCGTCCAGCACGGCACGCTGATTTTAGATTCCAGGTTGATCCGGCTCGTTTCCGATTTACTTCCGCATCCTCCCGAGGAACCCGAATATCGAAGCGGCAGAGAGCACAAAGAATTCGTGACTTCCCTTCCTAAACATTTCTCCGAGGCAAAATTCAAGCGGGACCTCACCCTTTTATTTGCGGATTATCTGGGGGTAAAAAATATGGGTACTAGGATAAGCCGATCCTTTCGTAAAAGCGTGGTTCTTGAAGCTAATAAGCTATTTCAAGAAAAGTACGTCTCGTTGGAGTTCATCACCGGCGAACGTTAAGATCGGCGCGCAAAGAAATATCACCGAGGAACCGATGAAATACCTTCCACAACAGGACCCTGAAATCTTTAAAGCCATCCAGGCGGAAGATAAACGCCAGGAAGATAACCTGGAAATGATCGCTTCGGAGAACTTCGTATCCCGGGCTGTCCTAGAAGCATACACCTCCACTCTTACGAACAAATACGCGGAAGGTTATCCCGGAAAAAGATATTACAACGGTTGCGTAAACGCCGACGCCATCGAGTCCATTGCCATCGATCGAGCCAAAAAGCTATTCGGTGCCGAATATGCAAACGTCCAGCCTCATTCCGGCGCGCAGGCGAATATGGCCGTCTTTCTAGCGGCACTAGAACCGGGTGATTCTTTTCTGGGAATGAACCTGGCCCACGGAGGACATTTAACTCACGGATCGCCCGTGAACATCAGCGGTCGATATTATAAGCCGATTCCATATGGAGTGGACCCAAAAACGGAGACGATCGATTACGATTCGATCGCATCGTTGGCAAAAGAACATAGACCGAAACTGATCGTCGCCGGAGCGTCCGCTTACTCTCGTAAGATCGATTTCGCTAAATTCGGAGAGATCGCAAAAAGTGTCGGCGCTAAATTGATGGCGGATATCGCGCATATTTCCGGATTAGTGACGACCGGCTATCACCCCTCTCCGATCGGCATCTTCGACTACGTGACGAGTACGACTCATAAAACTTTGAGGGGTCCGAGAGGTGGCCTGATTCTCTCGAATGCCGAGAATGAAAAAATTCTAAACTCTAGAGTGTTTCCGGGAATCCAGGGAGGACCGCTTATGCACGTGATAGCGGCAAAGGCCGTTTCTTTTGGAGAAGCGTTATCGCCCGAATATAAAACGTATATCGAAACCGTTCTCGCCAATGCGAAAGTTCTCGCCGAAGTTTTCATGAAACGCGGCTTTAGAGTCGTTAGCGGCGGAACAGACAACCATTTGGTTTTGCTGGATGTTTCCGTGAAAGGTCTTACCGGAGCCCAGGCAGCGGACGGATTGGACGAGATCGGCGTAACGGTAAATAAGAATGCGATTCCATTCGATAAGAATCCGCCGGCTGTCGCCTCAGGAATTCGACTCGGAACGCCTGCCCTCACCACACGAGGGTTTAAACCTGCCGGTATCGAAAAAGTCGGACACTTGATAAGCGACTTCTTGGAAAATCCGAACGATCATAAGACGATTGAAAAAGTAAAAGGTGGCGTACGGGAGTTGACTCAGCAATTTCCTATGGACCGCTTTCGTCTAGAGTAAATTAGGCGGACATTTCAGCTTGAATCGTTTTCGAGTGTGAACACTTTAAACGGGAAATACAATAGACTAAATATTAGCTTATATGAACTAAAAAATAGTTGATTGGTCGTAATCTTTCTGCGAGACTTCCCTCATGGACATATTGGAAGGAGTTTTTGGTAACAAAACTGCGGGAAGGGTCTTGCTGCATATATTCCATTATTCGGAAATTCATGCTGCTGCCATTGCAAAAGATTACGATGTTGCCGTTACACCAATTAAGAACCAACTCATTAGATTTGAAGAATCCGGCATACTTACGTCAAAGGCAATAGGAAAAGCTAGAGTATATTTATTTAACTCCAAGTCCGTATTCCTTAAACCTATTAAGGAAATATTAGGTATAGTATATAACACCATGCCTTTATCAGAGAAAGAGAAACTTTTTTCGACTAGACGTAGACCAAGACGCAGGGATAAGCCAGTTTATGCAAAATCCTAATTGGTCGACAGTAACTGAAAATGAATTATGGGAATATGTAGCTTGGCACTTATCGGCAAAAGACATTGATTCGGTATTAGTAGGTGGAGCAGTAGTCTCAATATATTCAAATGGGATTTATAAATCCGGTGATATAGATATTGTTTATACGAGCTATAACTCTTCCATTTGGGAAACAATCCAAATAGTAATGAAGAATCTTGGTTTTAAAAAGGTTACCAGGCATTTTGTCCATCCGGAATGCAACCATTTATTCGTAGAATATGCCTCACCACCTTTATCGATAGGTGAAGATTATCAAATCGTTCCTTCTACGAAAGAAGTTTCAGGTAAAACTATCAAAATACTTTCTCCAACTGATTGTATAAAAGACCGTTTGGCTTCCTACATTTACTTTAATGCGCGCGAATGTCTGGAGCAAGCCCTTATAGTAGGTAAGAGGCAGCCTTTTGATTTAAAGGAAATTAAAAGGTGGTGTGATTCTGAAGGTGGTAAGGCAAAGCCAGTCTTTGAAGAATTTAAAAGTCTTTATAAAGAAATTAGCTAAAAGTATCGATATATCAGGCTGGAAGATCGATAAGCTACGCGGCTCCAATTCGCGCTTCGCGAACTTCGCTCGTCCTTTGCTAAATTCCGCTTCGTAATTTGCCGCGCAAAGGCAGGCTGGCGCCAAAGTCATTCTGATATGCGGAACTTCGACCTAGCTCTATCGTTAATCTCCATTTAGCAAAATTGTACCGAAAGTATGCGAAAGAGAAAAATTACCTTATTTAGACGGCTTGAGATGATATTCCAAGTATCGACTTTTTCTTCCATAATTAAAATATTTTATATAGGAAGATAGAAACCAAACAGGAGCTACTTCGGAAACTCCCTGAAATTAAACCTAAATTGGAGGAAGAGTTTGGCGTTCTACAAATCGGTATTTTTGGTTCTTTTGCAAAAGATCAAATCACTTCAAACAGCGACGTTGATATTTTGGTCGGGATGAAAAACCCTGATTTCGACTCGGTAGTCGGGTTGCAAATCTTACTAGAGAACGTCTTTGAAAAAAATGTGGATTTAATTAGAAAGAGCCCAAATTAAATCTTCATTTTTAAGCAGAATTCAAAAAGACCTTACAATGTCTGAAGAAATTAAAGAAAGATTTGAATTCATTCTGGAATCTCTTTCCCTTGTTGAAACCGGATTTCATAAAATAAAATTTCCTGATGATCTTATAAATTCCGAGAACGGATTAACGATTCTGGATTCTATAGCAATGAGACTTCAAGCAATTGGAGAAAATGTGAAATCTATTGCCAAGCTGGATAATAAATTTCTCAATAATTATCCTGAAATCGATTGGGAGAAAATAATGAAACCGAGAGACGTACTGGTATCGTCCTGAACGTTTTTTCAATTCCATAAAATTTTACCTCTGATTATCAATTCCAAAATTAAAGTGTAATCTCTTGACAATTGGATCAAAAATAGGAAACTCAGGGTATGAGCCGAGAAGATGACAAAATTTTAGAAAATGTCATAGCGGGAGGGATCTTGGGGACAGGATTAACCGCTCTTCTAAAAGAGCGCAAAGTGAATGGAACTGAGCTCGCTTTGGGGGCGTTGCTGGGAGCCATCATACTCGCTTCAGTAAATGCCAAGGCAAAAGCCAGAGAACATAATCAGGATGTGCTGATTCGGAGAGGCGATTCTTTATTTCGGAAACTACCGTCCGGAAAAGAAATATTTCTAAGGGAGCTTCCCCCCAGAAAATCCAATTTCCCCCGCCAATACGACCTTTCCTAAAGATGGAAAAAATTCGGCTCCGGTATCTTCGCCGGTCCGAACGGGTCAGGAAAAACTACATTCATACAAAATTTTCCAACACTTGGAAATAATATAAAATTAGGCGTGTATATCAATGCAGATGATATCGAAGCTTCTTTAAGGAAGAACCATAAGATAGAGCTTTTACAATATAGAATCATCGCCTCAACAAAAGAAATCCAAAACTACTTTAAAAAATCGCAATTTTCTCCGATCAAAAGTAATAAGCCGGATTTATGGAAATCGTTCCAATGTTCTGACAATTTTTTAGAAATTAATCCGAGCCAGCCGATAGATTCATATGTAGCTGCCGACCTTGCGGAATTTTTTAGATCGAAGATGATGGAAAATAAGATTTCTTACTCTTTTGAAACGGTTATGAGTTACCATCGAAAGATTGATCTAATTGAATTAGCAAAATCAAAGGGGTATACAATTTATTTGTATATTTCTGCACGAAAGATCCGGAAATTAATATTAATAGGGTCCAGAACCGAGTGGAACAAAATGGGCATGGTGTTCCTGAATCTAAAATTCGAGATAGATACGCGGCCAGTTTAAATAATTTAAGGGAAGCGGTAACGTTATCGGATCGGGCCTATTTGTTCGATTCGACCGAAGAATTAGCTTATTTATTTTCGGAGATTACTAACGGGAAACATGTCAAGATTTTTGATCCGGATAAGGTGCCGAATTGGTTCTCGGACAAATTAGGTCCAAAAATTTCTTAAATTCTAAGTCCGATACTACTTAGAAACTTCGAAACAAATGCAGGAAAAGTAAAGTTGTAATCCGGCGAAGCCGGATTTCTAGGGGACCGTCTAAAGTTCCTAAACTTAGAACAATTCGGTTCGAATCCGCGATCATCGGAAGATACGAACGCGGAGAAAACCGATCAATCCCTTATGCGAGAAAATTTCAGCTAAGAAACGGCCCAAAGCGGAATTCGTTCGGGCAATCACTTAGCGGTCTTTTTAACGAAGCCGAATCTTAGTCGGCGCCAATTCTTGAAACGTTTAGCGCCTCTCAAGAAATTTTTCGACCTATCTTATTTTGCTTCCTTGCATTCGGTTCTCCATTTGAGAACGCCTGCGACATCCGCCTTGGTCGCAGCTTGACATTCTTCGAGTGAACCGAAACTTCCTATAGTCGAATAGCCTCTTGTAGCATACAACCAAAGAACCCAAACACTCAATATCAACATTAACTTCTTCATGTAAATTGACCTCCGAACAACAATCTTTTCTTAAGTTAGGTAAAATCCCGTTTCGCACCAGCATTGTTTAGAACTTTGAGTGTTCTAATTGCGGAAGTTTGTTTTAACAAAGTCGAATCGGTAATTTAAAATAATATGACGCAGTGTAGCAAATCCGCATTACTAAAGTTTTAATAATTTTTTACCGATAAAAATTTTTATTATATGAATTAACAAAACGATCGTCTAAAATAAATTTTTCGGCATATTCTCCCTAGACAAAAAGGGTTATGATGTTTTATACCTTGAAGCGGTTTCTAGCATTAATTTATTGACAAAACGGAAATGGGCCCCGCTTTTGATTTTTTTTATAGAGTTCGCAAGCAAGAGGACGAGGCCACCAACAAACATACGTTTATGGGGCAGGTTAAGCGTCGGTGGATTCGAAAAGGCTATAAATTCAGCCGAAATAATTGTTTCTTATCTAATGCATTCTATTAATGTAATCTTCAAGCGAGGAAAACCATATGATCGATCAAATCGCAATTGTGACTGGAGCGAGCAGAGGTCTCGGAAAGCAAGTATCGAAGGAGCTGGCGGCATCCGGCGTTTTCGTACTTTGTTGCTCCCGAAAAATATTCGACTCGTCAAAGACGGTTCAGGAAATTGAAGAGAAAGGCGGTTCTGGTGAAGCTTGGGAGTTGGATGTGGCCGATCCAAACTCGATCCAGAAATTTCTGAAAGAAGTATTAAAGAAACATTCTAAAATCGATATATTAGTGAATAATGCCGGAATTTATTTGGATAGCGGAAACATCGAGACCTCTTCCCTCCAAAACTTAAATAAGACCTTAGAAACGAATCTTATCGGACCTTACTTATTAGCGAAGGAAATTCTTCCTGTTATGAAGAAGAATAAATTCGGTCGAATCGTTAATGTAAGTTCCGGATTGGGGCAATTGTCCGATATGGGACCCGGCTACGCTGCCTATCGAATCTCGAAGGCGGGATTGAATGCTCTTACTAAGATTCTGGATTCCGAAGCCGGAAGCGGGAATATTAAGATAAACTCGATTTGTCCGGGTTGGGTACGAACCGATATGGGAGGAGCAGGCGCAACCCGATCCATTGAACAGGGTGCGGAAACGATCGTCTGGGCGGCGCTCTTAGCAGACGACGGCCCGCGAGGAAAATTCCTGCGCGATAAGAAGGAAATTCCTTGGTGAAAGTAATCGGATAAAGTTCTAAAATAACAAACTCTGATCGATGCGATTATTTCTTAAACAACTGTTTGATTCTTTCCACGAATTCGCGCCCGACGGGGAGGTTCGTTTCGTCTTCGTTTTTTAGAAAAAGTGAATATGATCCCCCCGGCTGAGATTTTGTAGCGGCGATAAAGGTCTTATTCACGATATACTTCCTATGGATTCTAAGGAAATCGTCTTTAGAAAGTTGTTTTTCGAAATCTCCCAATAATCGAGGGGTTTCGAAATCCCCGTTTTTCGTATGTAGTATCGAATGTTTGCCGTTTGCCGTTAAATAAAAAACGTCGGACGAAAGCACTCTGTGACTCAAACCCTTCTCCCTAAAGACCAATACCGGATCAAGTTGCCCTTCGGGTCTTTGCTTTGAAATCGCCCGTAATCTTAATTGCTCGATAGCCCTAGTCATACAAACGTCGAATCTCTCTTTTGAATAGGGCTTTAAAAGATAATCGCAGGCCCCGACTTCAAAAGCCTTTAAAGTATGCTCTCGATACGCGGTAGTAAAGATCAGGACCGGCATCGAAGGGCCCGACTCCTCCAAAACCTGAAGCCCGGTTTTTTCCGGAAGGTTAATATCCAGAAAGACGAGGTCGAACTCGCCCCTGGAAAGCAGGTCGACGGCCTGAACTCCCGTCCGCGCGATTCCGGAAACTTCGCAATTTTTCCAATGCTGCAAATAATTTCTAAGTAAATCTCTCGCAGGGACTTCATCTTCGACGACAAGAACTTTATAAAGTTCGCCCATCATTGAGCCTCGTATTCCAATAA
This sequence comes from Leptospira inadai serovar Lyme str. 10, assembly GCF_000243675.2. NCBI lineage: Bacteria > Pseudomonadati > Spirochaetota > Leptospiria > Leptospirales > Leptospiraceae > Leptospira > Leptospira inadai. The sequence goes on from NZ_AHMM02000017.1 coordinate 651,158, forward strand.
TAGAGTATTCTTTCCCGATCTTTTTTCCAAATTCAGTTCCGCTTTTCCGAAATTATATTCTAACCTGGATCGAATATTTTCCAAAGTTCTAGAAAATTCGGATTTTTTCCTCTCTATCGGAACTCCGGTTACCACCGGCTTTACCGTTCCATTATCAACGATCGTTATTCGCACTCGCCCGTCGGCTGTCTCCGCGAATAATTCCAGCCTGCCCGGTTCCGATAAGGATTCCAGTCCGTGTTTAAAGCTGTTTTCTACGAGCGGCTGTAGGGTCAACGGGGGAATGCGGAGTCTGGAAAAATCGCCGGTTAACCTAGTTTGGACCATGAGAGAATCCGAAAACCGGATGCGCTGCAATTCCAGGTAATTAACCGTAAATTTCCATTCTTCTTCGAAAGGAATCAAGCGATCGTAAATTCTATCGGATAAAAAACGATACGTGTCCGCCAGGATAATCAGGGCCTCGTCCGCCTTTTTAGGATCGGTAACAAGAAGGGCATGAACCGTATTCAACGTATTAAACAGATAATGAGGATCCATGCGATTCTGCAGGGTTCGATATTGAATATCCTTTAATTCGGATTCGGTCTTCTTCTTTTTCTCTATCAGCAGCTGCATGGATTTTTCGAGAAACGAGATGAATATCGCTAAGATTAAACTTCCTAAAAGAATATTATAGGAACCTCCATGCGGCCTTTCCAGGCCGTCCCCTGCAAGTAAAATGACATGGAGTATCCCCCCCGCCGCAACGCCGAATACTGCGGCAACACCGGAAGCGATTACTAGGAAAGCTCCGGTGCTAAAAGGTCCCCATTTTTTACCGTTAATGAATTCCACGGCAAATTCCACGATGGAACAAACCGAATGAGTGGTAACTTGGGTCGCCAAAAATACTTTCCAAAAAGGGGATGGAGAGTTGTGAGCGACTAACAGCGAGTTCATCGTTCCTAGGACGGTATTGATCGTAAACCAGAACACAACTTTGAAGACTCGTATTCTGAAATCCATTCCCTTCCCCATTGCTCAATATCTTAACGAATCTTTCCCCTAGTCGATTCGCTTTTTTGTCCATCATTCCGTCGAAAGTAGCGTTTATTCCGAAAATGGATTTTTAACGGGAAATCAAGTAGACTAGGCGGTTTTCTAGAAAGTCTAGTAGACAGCAGAAGGAAATTTCGATTACGTTAGCAGGAAATAATTTCTCTCTCCTTAGAGTGTAGGGAAATCTCAGGGGGCTTTCCTTGAAAATTCGAAATATTACAAAGCTAACTCTTATCGCCGTCTCCTTCTCGATCCCATTCATGATGAGCGCCGAAGAAATCGTAACAACCAAAAAAGACGAACCGGACGGATTTTACGGCCTAAAAGTAAACGGTGTCGTTTCGGGATCATACGGGCAACGACTCAGAGATAAAGCCTCCGGAATTTCCAACGCATATCCGAACGACGAAACCGGCTTTTCCACTCCCTGGACCTTATTGATGATTAATAAGGAATGGAAGGAAACCGGAATCGGATTAGAGCTATGGGGAGAGCTTCTTCGAGCCAGTCAGTTTTCGGCGGATACCAAAGTCGACGGCGGAACGAAATCGAATCCCTATACTCTCGGAATCCGGCATGCACTTATAAGAAAAACCTGGGAAACGAATCTGGGGACTTATTCCCTTACTTTCGGAATGCAGGAACTCCCTCACACATATACCCAATGGAAGAACTATTGGCAATGGCGATACGTGGATAAAGGACCACTGGAGAGTTTAGGATTTGCACCGGCTCCTGCCGATATCGGAGTCGGAGCGAACGGAAAATGGGATTCCGTTTCGGCACAGATAATCTTCTCGAATGGGGAAGGATATAGACAGAGCCAAAATACGGACTCCTCCGCAATCGACGTTGCATCAAGAATATCTTATGAACGCCAGGTCGACGAAAATACCCGGTTCGGAATTCATTTCTTTGCGAGACAGGCTAATTTTGCGGGTGCTGCGGGGACCGATTGTAAAAAAGGCACAACCTGTTTGCCGACCGATAATAATCCCGCCACTATTCTGCAAAAGGATATCCGTGCTCTGCAAAGTACTTCTTACGCGGTAGAAACGGATTTTGATAAGAGAAAATTAATCAATTTCGGACTCGGTTGGGTTTGGCGAAAACAATACGGCGGAGCAATCGTAGACAGAGCCAAACCGCTTGCCCCGCCGCTTTCACCAGGAGTCGATTCGACCGGCACGGCCGCCTACGCATGGTTAGCCCTCGGCTGGGAATCCGTCCGTATCATAGGAAGGATGGAAGGCGGCTCCGGACATGACGGGGTTTTAGCCGCCGATCGTGCAAAGATCACGGAGATACTTCCCGGAGTTCCCGAATCCGTAGGCTGGTCTCAAGTTCCAGGCAGCCCTGTCCGAAGCTCGTCAGGATATTCCTCCCATGCATCGTATCGAAAAGGTTCGGTATTCATCGAATGGATCGTCGCGGATACGATCAAGTTATCCTTCGGATACTCGGAGTCGAGAAACAGAGATGCAAACGGAGGACGCGAAAAAACATATGTGGATCAAACGGGAACAATCCGAACCTCGGGGGATTACCTAGGGCAATTCTCTACGAATACCGGAAATCCGATCGCATCATACGGACAACTAGGTAAGGAGTGGGCGTTTTGGACAACCGTGGAATTTTAAGGGAGAATAATGGAACATGAAACGGAAAATCTTTTTAGCGATATCGTTCGGGTTGACGTTTGGAGCTTTAGTCGTTCTGAGTCAAGGAACAAGCGATAAGGATGCGAGAGCGTCGTTTCTCGTCGGTAAGGTGCAAGTTCAAAAGTCCGGAAGCGGTCCTTGGACTCGACTAAAATTAGGAGACGCACTTAACGAGGGGGATATTCTTTCGACAGGCAATGCATCGAAGGCCACCTTATTATATCGAGGCTCCGAATTTCGCATCCTTCCGAATTCAAGATTAAAACTGACCAAACTTCATAACGATATAAAGGACGGGAGGCTCGAAGTTCAAAACGGATTCGCATGGTTTCATGTCGTAAAGTTGAACGGAAAGAAATTCGAAGTCTCGACTCCTACTAACACTGCCGGGGTTAGAGGAACTTCATTCTCCGCTTTCTACGAGGCGAAAACCAAAGATTCGGGATTCTGTACTTGCGAAGGAAAAGTCGCGTTGACCGGAAACGGCGAAAAAGAGGAGGGAAGACTCCAGGAAAAAGGAAACGGAGGATATTATCCGGGAGAGGGTGGAGAACCCAAGAGAACTTCTTACGAAGGGATCATCGTGAAATTCAAGGCATTTCCGCCGTTCAAAGAATTAATGAAAAAGAATATATCGCTCAAAAACTGCCTTTCCTGCCACACGCCCCAAGGTTGGACTCATGAGGAAACGGTCCCAATGGACGAAACCTACGGAGCCTCGAAGTAACGAAGACGCGAAATATTAGGGGTCTTCTGGCCCGAAGTAGTACAGGTTCTTAAGCTTTTTATAATCTTTTTATAAAATCGGGCGGCTTCCCGCCCGATTTCGTTTATTAAGGACAGCTGATGGTATTTCCCGGATTAGTGGCGTATGCTCCTTGAAATTGCAAGCCGGCAAACAGGAACGGATAGGTCTGCGTACTCGGAATCGGCTGAGTTAAAAGCTTAATCTTATCCGTGGTGGTATTGAGATTACAAACCTGGGAAGCATTCGAAGGATTTGTCAACGTAGCCAAGCTGGCCTTTGAAGGAAGAGGAATCTGACCCAAGATATTATTCACAAGAGGAATAATCAAAGACGGAATCAACGGGCTAACCACCGTCAGAACTCCCTGAGGATCGATTCCGAACGGATTATATTGAGTTCCTTCCAAGATATCTAGAGTGTAAGACATACTGGCAGGATCGATAATCAAGCTGAGAGCATTCAGATTGCTGTAACCCGTAACGCCGGACGGCTGAATAAAGGGTGTAAACTTGATGGTTCCGAGAGCCTTAAAGCTTGCTCTTGCAGTGTTGATCAAATATTTAGGTCCGCTTGCAGGAACTCCGTAAATTCTTAATTCAAGATCCGTAAAGTTCACTTCAAGCTGAGGGATCGCGGATCCGGAAGGCACTTGCTTAAGACTGCCGTTCGGCGCATGGATCGCCCAAAGATCGATTTCCACTCCGTCGGTACCATTTACGGTGATCGTCTGAGTCGGATTGGAAGGATTCAATCCCGTCAAACTGGGAAAGCCCGGAGCCAGAATATTAATGATAGCGGATGCCTGTAATAACGTTTTCGTTAATTGAAACAAGGCACCGTTTCCTGCATAGGTTTGAATTTGGTTGATAAACGCAGCGTTCAAGGCTAAGTTAAATGCCCCGTTCTGCCAGAGACTATAAGCCGCTTGAGTCACAGTATCCGCACTCAAACCCAACAGTAATCCCGGAGTTGCATTACTCTGGGAAAAAAGATACGTCTTCGCGTTCTGAATCGCGGTAACTCCCGCCGCTCCGGTGGGTGCCGTACTTACAAATCCAGTCGCGGCGTATTGGCCGTGATAATTCGGATTGGAAGAAAGCAATCGACTGCTCGGTTTTGCTACTAAGGCAATGTTCGCCGAAGCCACGATTCCCCTATTGGAACCCGATTGTTGTACCGCCGCATCCGAAGAAACCTGCAACGAAAGAATTAAGGGGAAATTCGCCAAAGGTGCCGGAAGATAATTGGGAAGATCCAATTCCAATCCCGGATTGTTCAAAGATTGAAGAACCGCGTTCAAAGCGTTAACCGACACGCGCTCCACGATATCCAATAAAAGCGATTGAGTGATCGCAGGTGTTACCTGGGGAACAGCGTTCGTAGCGATCATGTTCGTGATCGGCCCGAGGAAAGATCCGAGACCGCTCGTAGAATCCTGCAGACTCATGGACGCGGTATTCAAATTCTGCCACCAAGGAGAGACGTAAAAGTTACCCGTAATCGGATCGTTCGGATCGAAAGGATAGAGTCCGTTGGGGGATTTATTCGAGCTCGTATATCGATTGATTTGAACGTTGATATTTCCGCTCGAATCGAACCAAGTCGTTGCCTTTGCCCTCGCAAGTCTCGGCGTATAAGGACCGCTTCCGTTTACGGTCGAATTAGTGGTAAAATAGAAATCCTGTCCGTTTCCGATTAAGCAAGCCAAAACGGTACAATCGTGAGTCAGCCCGATTACAGCCAAGTCGATGACGGAATACTCTCCGTAAATATCGATACCGATCGATCCATTACCTAAAACATAAAAGGAATCCGTAATATTGCTGGATCCATCCGGCGCAGTGGGAGGTATGCTAATTCCCGGGATGAAGACATCCAAATACATCGGTAAATTTCCAAGACCGAGAACGCTCGCGACTACGTTAAACGCTCCGCCGTTCGGATTTCCGCCGCAATAACCGTCCCCGTATTGTCCGGAATTATCGCCGTAATTGCGAATATAGGTTATCGAACCCTGGTAATAATTAATGCATCGAGAGGATAAATTCGACGCACTATTCGTGGAAGGAGTCGAAGCAAAATCGTTAAAGCTTTGGTTGGCAACCTTGAAATCGGCATGCGCGAACTTCTGCAGAATTTGACCGAAGAGAGCCATCGTCTGCGTCTGATCCATAACCGTAGTCGAGACTCCGGTAAGCAATCCGTACGGATTCGAGTTCACCGGACCGTAATTGAAGGAGAAATACCTGTTGAATACCTCTCCGGTAACCGTGGTGATTTGGTAGTAGTAGGAATTCCCGCCTATAAATGCGTATAAACCGGGAGTAGAACTCAATCTGGCATCCGCAATCAGGTCCAAATTGGACGCAACAGGACTGGACATCGAGCAAGTGCCGGTACATATCGTGTATTGGTCCGTCGAACCCATATGGTTTAGAGTGATCGACTGGATCGGATTAGCACCGCTGATGGGATTCGCGAAATTGCTGGTCACATAAAGATGAGTATTCGTCGTAAATGTAATATCTTTTCCGCTCGTATTTCCCCAGCCTAACGAAACATTAGAGTAAGCCCCGACAGTAGCCGCCGTATTGATAAAATAATCCGGTTCTGTCGTAAATTGAACTTGGTATGGAATCAGCGCCAGTCCGCCGGAAGTAAGGGAATTTACGGTTAAAGTAAACGTATAAGTCGTGTTAGGGGCCAATTCTCTATACGGATCGAAGATCAGCCTGGTTCCCGAAGCCCAATGAAAAATTCCTCCTTTACCCGGACCGGGTAAAGGATTGTTAAGCGAATCCACCAACGAAAAGTCGGATTGAACGGATGCCTGGCTCATGGATTTTGAAAACCGAATTTCCAGACTTTTATAACGATTTACGCCTTGGAAAGAACTCACGAATAAAATTGCGCTCGGTCCGCTGGCTCCGAAATTTGCGGGTAAAGAAGCGGGAGTATCCAAGGGCGAATACACGCTACCGCTGACTCCTTGCGGAAGATTTCCTCCCTGATCGGTAACGATACCGAACGAAGATAAGAGAGCCGCAAACATACCGCCCGAGCCCTTTTTGGAACCGGAACAAGAAATCGTTAGAGTCCCTATAAGGAATAAGAATATTCCTAGGTTTTTTAAGCCGACTCTTTTTATATTGAAGCGTTCCATACTCTTCCTCTCTAATCCATCATCTCAAAGAAAACATTACGTTCAGATCGTCGAAATAAGTCGACGTCGGTTGACCCGTATTCCAGTTATCGTAAAAGTAATAACCTTCCGGACTGAACTTTCTTCCGTTTTGGTATATGTCCGCAAGTTCGCCGATCAAGGTTCCCGCGGAAAATAAGAACGACGTGTTATCGTATGCCTGCGTCTGAATCAGTTGCGAATTTAATAAAGTTTTAAAGTCTTGAAACAAATCCGTGACCGCAAAATTCGGATTCATAAATGCATTGGCTTCGAGGTAGGAGAAAAACGCACCCGGGACGGCCAGATAGTATCCTGTTCCGTACAAATTTTTACCGTAGGGAGCGATCGCCGTCAAAACCGGAGGCAAACTTTGAGTCAATAAATTCGTGATTGTGTAAGTGCCCGTGTGATTCGGGTGGTTCACTAGGGACGCTAAAAGATCCAAAGTATTCTGGATATCGGTATACGACGGCTGTATATTGATGAGCAGATCCAGGAGAAAATCCAGGGATTTAACGACCGACCAGCCGGACGAACTCGACATATAGTCCCTGACATTGCCCGCAAAATTACTCACATCATCCCATGTGGAATCGTAAATATTGGCCGATCTCGGAGCAAAATAAGTGGAGCCTCCTCCGCATACGAATGTCGGATCCGGGTTACAGAATAATTGCGGATTCGGATATTCCACGATATGATCCCGGAACCAATAAATCACTCCGCCTTGTATATCGAACTTTGTCGGACAGAGAGTTTGGAACGAGGTATCGTCCGTGGCCCCTGCACACTCGGAAATTAAAAGCGTCTCCCCCATAATATTCTCTAATGCAGGCGTGATTAAAGCGAAGGAATCCGCATGTGAAGCGTCGCCTAACTGAGCCAAGAATTGGGCCAACCCCGAAACCAATCTAGTTTTACTGATTAAGTTCAGCATCCCGTCCTGAAAGCGTCTCGTATTCTCGGTCAGAATGCTGATAAAAGAACGGTACGTATCATCCGGTTGATAATCCGATATTCCGCCGCTAGGGTTTCTCAATCCGTACGCGATACCGTTCATACGAATCTGGTAGATGGAAGGAGGAGTCGGATTGGTCACGGCTCCTCCAGTCGTATCCGGTCCGTAAAATGCATACGGGCGGGAAAGAAGCTCCGCTAATCTGGACAAAATCGAAACCGGATTCTGAGGAGTGGCGGTTGTTTGGCCGCTAACTCTATCTAATACGGATTTTGCTAATGCTGCCACAAACGGAGTAAACCGATTTCTATATGGCCAATATACCGTATCGTTCGCATTGAATAAATCGGGGGTCACCGGCGCAGGCGAAGTAGTCGCCGTGTTGATGGAAGAACTCGTGTCCGTGCTAGCAGGAGGTAAAAAACCCAGTAGCTGTAAAACGTAACCGTTTTGGGAAATTACCGGCGGAATCAAACCGTAACTGATCGTAGGTTGAGGAACCAATAAGGACCATAAAGCGGAATATACGACGGTGGGTCCCATATTTCCGCTACTCGCGGGAACTCCCGTGCCATCGGCTCCGTAGCCCCACCCTTCTACCAGCATCGCGGAATCCCCCGGAACGGAGGAGAAATACTGCAAATCTTGGTGAACGGCGCTGTAAACTTTCAGCATCTTAGTCGTATCGGGCGAATTCCCGGTCGTGCTTCTCCACTGCCCATTATAATTTCCGCATGTACCGGAAGATGCAGTAGCGAGAGGACCGCAATTCGCGTTTAGATTCAACATTCCGACCAGGCCGTTTCCTACGGCCGTGACGAATAAGGCCTCCGCAAATGCTACGGTAGCGGCAAGCTTAGCGCGGACCGGAAGAACGACGACAAATCGTTTTTCGTACAAAAGCCATTGTAGATTTTTGTAAAATGCTTCCTCGTCCGAAGAAACTCCTCTCTGCACGTCCGTCTTCGCGATTTCAGGTATCGTATATTGGCCCGCTCCAGGCGTCCCGTTAGGAGTCGCACAAGTTGTCGCGGAGTTGTATCCTCCGAGGGAAATACATTTATTGGTGGAATTCGGATTGAGTTGGATATCGTATCTATGCGTCTTCCAAGTGGGCTTATAATTGTTTTCGCTCAGATCGGAATTTCTTGCAATCGATCCGTCGGGAGAAAGGTAATTTCCGGCCCCGTCTCGACGATTCACGTTATAATAAGGACCGTATCCTTTATAAGTGACCTTGACCAGCCAATCCAGCATCCAAGGCAGAGTTTTGTTAAAAACTTTATCGTACGGCCCTGCGCTAGCGGATAAATCGATCGGATTGGTGCTCGGAATTTGGGTAGCTCCTCGAGACGCGTCCTCCATTAAGGATAGAACCCGAGAATTCATCCCGATTTGATAAACGACTCCGTCCCGGTAAACGTTATTGCTCGTCCGACTCTGTTCCGAAATATTCTTAAAATTGAATGAATCCGAGGAAGATATGACGGACATCATCGCGAAGAGTCCATCCCCCAGCGTGATCTCCCCGCCGGTCATGCCCGTAATCCAGTCGTTCGTCGTAACCGCCGGATTCCAAGTGTATCCGTAATTATCCGCCAGATATAGGATGAGAAAGAGCGTCTCTAATGCGGAAACTGTCCCGCTATTCGCATTATAAGCCCGGTCGAATCCGTTACCATCCACCCGAATCAAATTACCTAGGGACTGCTCTATAGGTCCCGATCCTGAAGGGGAAGAAGACAAAAGACTAGTCGGAAATCCGAGGGCATTTAAATTTTTGGCGGAATCTTTTAAGAAATCGATGCCGCTATACCCTGCGCCTAGAGCGGGATTTTTAGATGGAACGACTAAGTCCCTTACGACTTGAAAAAAATCGGTAAACAAAACGCCCAACTCGGAGGAATGCAATGTTCCTCCCGGGGCGTTATAAGCCGCATTCGAGCTATAAGTGGTCGACTGCCCCGGAACCGCTACCGTGAAGTACTTCACTAAGTTCAAGATCAATTGCTTAAGAGCAGTTGCGGGTGACGTCTGGTTCATGAATCCGGCTTGGAAATTCATCATGTCACCGACGCCGTATACGATATTAATGAATCCGTTCTTTAACCCGTGAGTCGGATCATTGATTGCAGACGGAGCAAAAAATCCGTTCATCAATCCCTGAACTCCAGAGCGAAAATTCGCGTTTGCAGTCAAAGCCTTGTAGAGAAAATCCTCCGCTTTTTGCAGAAAGTTTACCGTAGTTTGTTTTTTGAGATCGTTTGCCGTAGTCGTGATGGACTGCTGGATTTGAAGATTCGAGTTGGAATTGTATTGGTCCAGCATGGCCTGTGCGGTAATCGGAATCAAATTACGAACCACTGGCGTTGGGTAATGGCGAATTTTTTCGATAATCGGCTGAACGGCGTTATATGCTGCGGGATTATTCGTTTGAATTTTATTGATTAGATCCGCTCCGCCCGAGGCTAATGTCTGCATTGCCGGACGACTTTGGATCATCATCGCCTCGGTAGCACGTAAGGTCCCTAAATTATCCGGTTGAGGGGCTCTTGCAAGGGAATCGCCTAAGGCCTTATTGAATCCAACCGGATCTAAATTCGTAAAAAAACTTTTAATAACGGGGAAGGGATTTAGGAAAGTAAAAAGGGAAACACCGGTATATGCGGTGGTGTTATCGTAAAACTTTGCGATCCCGTTCTTCTCGGTTCCGGAGTGGGAACAAGCCCCCGATAAGGCGAATATAAGCGAAAAAATAAGGAGAAATCCGGAGAATTTCGTCGAAATCGCCTGGGCGTTCCTGCGGTATCCTAGTGATCTTCTTCGCATTTTCATCCCCATAGTCTCCAATCAGAAACCAATTCGCTTAATCGAACGATCGTTATTGAAATAATTCCGATCGTTACTGCTTATACAGGTTAGATCGAAATTATTCAAATCTTTTTTTTATATCAACCGTTCGGATCGTGTATCAGTTGCTATACTGGTACATATTACAACGGTCTACACAACGATTTTTTTCATCATTTTCTCGAATTTTTTATCGAACGATCGTTTTTTTATTTGTTTTGGAAGGTTCCCAATGTACCAATTTTTTTCGCATTTTTCTTACTTATAGGGGACTTTTTTTTGTCTTACCGGAAAATATAAGTAAAATAATTTATTTCCTAACGTGTTCTAAACGCTTGCTGATAGTTTCTACAAACTAGTTTCGTAAACGAAATTTTACTCATTTGAAATAGCGGTCGATATAAAAAAACCGCCCTGTCTTACAGAGCGGTTTTTCTCCGAGCTAAACCTTAGTCTAACAAGGATTAGGCCGGCTTTGCCTGCCTCTTCTTGTAGAATCCGTATCCGATCGCCGCAATTCCGAGCAACAACCAAATGTACCAAAACTTTACGAGTAGAATCGTTATGGCAGTGATTACGAAGGCGACAATCCCGAGTAGGAAAGAAATTGCCATCTTTCCGAATTCCCCGATAAAAGGAATGAAACTCAATAAGGCCGTCAAAGGACCGACAAGCAGATTCAAACTCACCCAAATAAGCACGAAACTGACTCCTCGTCCGATCCATCTCATCATCTTATCGTCGTCCGCTATATCTTTCATCGTTTTTTGAAAGTCGCCTACCGAGGCATTTAAGAACAGATTATCCTCTTTACTCTTATACTTTCCGATAGAATGGCCCGACACCGCACCCACGAACGTCATGCTTTCCGTAGGAATGGAGCGAACTACTACGCTCACCCGTTCGCAACCTTCCAACTCATCCTTAGAACATTTCTCGTTTAGATACACGTATTCGTCTTTGAGAATTCCTTTGATAAGATGTGAAGCTTCCGGTGCGACGGAAGGGACTTCGCTGGTGTAATCCACTTCCTTTAGATTTACGGAATATGCTTTTCCGTCTTCTCCCTTAACCTTTCCGCCGGTCGCGAAAGCTTCCACTGTCGCATGACTCGTTTGATGGAACGGTTTGGATTTACATCCTGCAAGTTCGAAATTTCTGGGGTTTTTAGGCGAGGAGGTCCATTCTAATTTACATGTGCGTACTTTCTTTTTGCTCGTGCCACTCCCTTCTTCCTTCACTTCTTCCGTCCATGCAAAAACTTCGGGAGTCTGCGAATAGGAGATGTAATGACCCGATCTAACGAATTCTCCGCCGAGAGAATCCGCCGTCAGAGTTCCGGTAACATAGGAAGGTAATCCTGCCTGCGCTTGCGCCGCTGGTACCGCCCCTTTGAGCGCCGCACTTGCCTGTTCGCAGGTCTCAAGTTGGTAGATGAGAATTAGGGAAACGGGAAACAATAACATCCCGGTGAGAATCCCTTTGAACGAATCTCCGAGTTGGCCGAATATGCCGATATCTTCCGAAGAGGACATCCCGTCCGAACTTTCAAATGCCATAATACTTTCTCCTAAAAAAGGGCTAAAAAGCGAAATCGCATCTTAATACTTTCTAAAGAACTTAGGCAATTTATTTTTTCCAAAATGGAGAGAGAAAAATATTATTTTTCTAATTAAAACAATCGTATAAAAACGATTTAAAATAGTTCCAACCAAGCGGTTCGAATATCGGGCCTTTCCATAAAATAGGTTCCGATCAGAGCGGCATCCACGTACGGCCTAAACGCATCCAGATCCTGCTTATTTTTTATTCCCGATTCCCCGACTTTTACTATATTAGGAGAAAGTTTATTTGCGATATCGGGAACCAGATCTGGGTGAATCGAAAAATCATCCAAATCTCTTGTGTTGATGCCTACGATATTCGCTCCCGCATCTCTTGCGATTTCGGCTTCTTCTTCCGTATGAATTTCCGTAAGAACATCCATTCCAAGTTTTCGTGCGGCCAGGATCAGGTTTTTGAGGGTCTCGGGAGTCAAAATTCTTACGATTAACAGTATCGCACCGGCTCCGTATTCTCTCGCTTCGATTACCTGTCTTTCGTCTATTATGAAATCTTTACGTAAAACAGGTATACTTACGGTTTCCGACACCTGCCGTAGATTCTCCAAAGAACCGCCGAAGTAATCGGTGTCGGTCAGTACTGAAATTCCCGAGGCCCCGCATTCTTCGTAAGTTTTGGCAATTTGGACCGGCTCATAGGTATCCCGAATCGCTCCTGCAGACGGACTCTTTCGTTTGCATTCCGCAATGATGGAGAACTTTCGCGAGCGGAGGGACTGCCAGAGACCGGGTCCTACATAATTTACCGGAGAATATTCGGGAATCGTCTCCAATTCCCTTTTTTTTGTTTCAAGGATATCCCGTAAAACTCTATGCAACCCCATCCGATTAGCTGCGGAACGACTTTAGAGCTTCATCCTCCGTCTCTCGAATATCGAAGAGAGAAGTAAGTTCAATTACATCAAAAATTCTTTTTACTGCGGGTTTGATTCCGCAAATTTTTAGGCCGCCTTCCTTCGCATTCAGCTTCCGAAGAGTCGAGATGCAAGCCCTAAATCCGGACGACGACATATAGTCGACGTCCTGCATATTCAAGACGACTCTTGTGTGTCCTTGGTTGTCGATGAGATCGTTGAGATTTTCTTCGACCTCGTTGGCGATAGAGACGTCTAGACGTCCCTTGAGGTAAACAATGAGAACTCCGTCCTGTACCTTATGATCCAGCAAGGGAACCTACCCTAAGCGATAAATTAGAGACAATTCTAGGTCCGAAAAATAGCCTGTCAACCAAGTTCCCCCATATGGCAAATTTTCCTACCTCCTTATTGGGCCAGAGAGTCCTTGTTCTGGGCGGAGGCGTTTCGGGATTGGCTGCACTCCGTCTCCTTCGAGAAAGGCAGGCTGTTCCCATCCTCTACAATTCCCAACCTATACCTTCCGTCACTGAAACGTACGTAGGCGAAGACGTTTCCTTAACTTCCCTACTTCCGTTGACCCTAATCGTCAAAAGTCCCGGGTTATCGCCGGAGCATCCGATGATTCAGCAGGCTCATTCGCTTTTTATTCCGGTTGTCTCCGAAGTGGAATTTGCCCGAGCATTCTTTTTCGGTAAATTGATAGGAGTCACGGGAACGGACGGAAAATCCACTACGACGGCTCTGACATGCCATCTTCTATCCAAAGATTTTCCCGGAGCCCAGGCCGGCGGAAACATCGGACGAGCGTTCAGCGATTTTTGCCTGGGTCCGGTTCCACTCGCCGTTTTGGAACTTTCCAGTTACCAGCTGGAAGACTCGGGGCCTCTATCACTTGATGTTTCCGTAATTCTCAATCTGGCTCCGGATCATTTGGAACGTCACGGAACTCTGGACAATTATTTTGCGGCTAAAGCGAGGATCATCGATAAAAATAGTTCTAAGCATACTCTTGTCGTAAGCTCCAAGCTATTCAGAGAACGAATTCAACAAATGAATTGCCTTTGCAAAATCGGAACGTTCGGTCGAGAGGAAGGAAACGACGCGAGAATTTTGGACGAAGAACGGATCATTCAAACTGCGAAAGCCGAATACGATGCAAAGGCCTTCCTCTTACCCGGCGGCCATAATTTGGAAAATTTAAGCGCTTCCATTCTTGCTGCAGAAGCGGTAGGAGGAAATCCCGCCAATATTCAGCAGGCGATTTCGGGTTTTACGGGTTTACCGCACCGATTCCAGCAAGCGGGACGCGCGGCAGGCGTAACCTTTATCAACGATTCTAAATCCACAAACCTTCATAGCATGCTTGCCGGTATGAGCACCTGGAAGGAGAAAAAATCCACCTGTCTAATCCTGGGGGGCAGACCGAAATCCGAATCTTTCGAACCTCTTAAGCAATTCCTGAAATCCGGTATCGGATGGGTGATTCTTTTCGGAGAAGCGAGGGCCGCCTGGGCCGCCGAAATTTCGCCTATTTTAGGAGTTCATTTTGTTACGGCGGAAAACTTAGACGAGGCATTCTTTTGGCTCAAGACCGCGATTCGCTCGGGGCGAGCGAGATTGAAATCCGTCGTATTTTCCCCGGCCTGCGCTAGCTTCGACCAATATAAGAATTTCGAAGAAAGAGGAGAACATTTCTTAAACCTAGTGAGGCAGTGGGCGAAAGAGGAGCCCTAGGGGCCGATTCAAAATCGCTGTCGAAGAGATTACAAACTATTTAGTCAGATGTGGATGATGGGAAAGCCTTTCCCAAACCTTAGCTTCTATGAACATCTTCAGCAAATCGCCGTCTAAATGGTTGTCCTTAGATTCCATTTCAAGAATATCTAATGCTCTATCCAGAGGGACCGCTTTTTTATAGGGACGATCCTTATCGGTCAACGCGTCGAATATATCGGAAATGGTCATAATCCTGGATTGTACCGGAATATCCTCTCCTGAAAGGCCGCGCGGGTAACCGCTTCCGTTCAGTTTTTCATGGTGAGCGTGAGCGATTGCAGGAACCATTTTCAAATCGCTTGTCCAAGGAATTTTACTTAAAAATTGGAACGTATGTTCCACATGGGATTCGATTTCCTTTCTTTCGTCGAAATCCAATGATCCTTTTTTGATGGTTAAAAATCCGAATTCATAGGGAGAAAGCAAATCCATGGATTCTCCATCGGTGGTAGTATATTGTATTTTAGCGATTTCTTCCAAAAAATGCGAATTCGTTTCTTCTAATATGGAAGGTTCGTTCGATTGGCGTATGATCTGAAGCATGGAATTCAGTCGCTTAAACTCTTCGACTTTTTCGAATTCCAGGGACTTCTCAAAATCCGCAAACCCGACCGTCCCATGTCGTTTCAAATATTCCACTTTCTTTAAATTAAATCTGGATTCCAAATCCTTGATCAAAAAGCGGAAACGCCAATCGATCACGTTCAATTCCAAATCTTCCAGCTTTTTGGCTTTTACTAGGACTTTTTCCCGGACGCCGACCTTGCCGAAATCGTGCAGAAGAGATGCATATCGAATTTCTTTTAATTGCTCTTTGCTGAATTTAATATCCTTATATTTGCCTGAATCGGCACGATCGACGGTCTCCGCTAGACCGACCGTTAATAAAGCGACTCGAAAAGAATGGCCGCTTGTGGTCGGATCCCTCGCCTCGATCGCATTCACGGAGGCGGTGACAAATCCTTCGAATAAGGTTTCGATCTCCCTTAAAAGATAATTATTCTGAATCGCGACGGCGGCCTGCCCGGCCACGCCTAGAACCAACTGGGAGGAGTAATCGTCGAAAGGTTGGACGTCCTCCCCTTTCATCTGCTCTGCCGTGAGTTTTTGGTTGAAATTGCGTTTCCGATTGATCAGCTGCAAAACCCCGACCACTTCCCCCCGATGATCCTTCATCGGAACTACGAGCATGGATTTCGTATGATAGTTCGTTAATACGTCGAAGTTTCTGTTAAAGGTAAATTCGGTGCCTTCCGGCAGATTATATACGTCGGGAAGATTCAGGACTTTTCCGGTTTCGGCGACGTAGCCCGCAATGCTAGCCTTATTGATGGGAAGTAAAAATTCTTCCCCCACATTCAGAGCGGAAATTTTAAAGCGCAAACTCTTAACGTAATTGATTTCGTCCCGTTCCACCAAATACAAGGAACCGGAATCCGCATTGCAGATCTCCCTGGCGCTGAAGAGAATTTCTCCTAACAATTTATCGAAATCTTTCTCGTTCGCGAGACTGATTCCGATCCGAGTGAGTCGATTGATTTCGTACTTTGCGGTATTGATTCTATGCAATAAATCGAATTGATCCGTCACCATTTGTAGGTGCACGAACGCATTCGCCAAATTCTTACATAGATGAAGATCGGTCGCCGTGTCCGGAAGAATTCCGAAAATAAGATCGTCTTCGATCTCCGTTTGTTTATGACCCTCGTAGGTTAGTTCCGCGTTCAGAATAAAACGGGCGAGAATCAGAGGATTCAAACGGAGCTGTTCTCGAATGTGTCGATGTTCTTCTTCCAGCGTAGGCGCAGCGATATAAAAGACGATGTTTACGAATTGCTCCGCGTCTCTAATTTCGGGAGAATCGTAAAAATCCCGAAGAAGGATAATATCCGGATTCAGTTTGTTCCGGAGAATATTTAGTCTACGGTCTAAGAGCCGATAATCCGTTACGATGTATTGCTTAAACTTGGACTCCATTCCTTAAGGGCCCATCCTACGCAACTTCGATATTCATGAAAAGGAGAATTTTCCACGCTCAACTCGAGTCTTACTTCGGGAAAGAAGAACATCTTAGTGATTGAGTATACTCCAGGAGAGCGGCTTAGATCAGATTCCATTCCTCATTCAGAAATTAGATCGAAAAAACGTGAAAAAAACCGCAAGGACTTGCTAAAATAAAAAGCGCTTCCGCAAAATTTGCAGGAAGCGCTTAGCGATCTCCGTCTAATCGTTGTTTACTCGAATTAACGTTTCAATCCTAAAACTTCCTGCAACATCTGATCCGTTGTAGTGATCGTTCTCGAGTTTGCTTGGAATCCTCTTTGGGTTACGATCATATCGGTAAATTGGTCGGATAAGTCCACGTTGGACATTTCCAGTAATCCGGCGTTAATCTTCCCGCGCCCCGCGATTCCGGCCTCTCCGATCAATGGTTCGCCGGAGTTGTTCGAAAAAGCAAACATAGTATCTCCCGCTTTATCCAGACCGGCAGGGTTATTAAACACCGCTGTTGCAATTCTAGCTAGCGGTTGTTTGATGCCGTTGGAATAAACTCCGGTAATCGTTCCGGAATTATCTATGGAGAAAGATTCAAGGTAACCCATCGTATACCCGTCTTGTTTTACGGCCTTGGTCGTAAAATCCGAAGAGAATTGGGTAATTCCATCCACCATGCCCGATTCACCCAACGCTAAATCGAAACTTTGGACCTGCGGATTTCCTGGAAGGCGAAAGGATACTTTTGCGTTTAATTTTCCGGTATTCATCATATCGGCGCCGTCGGAGACATATACGATTTTACCGTCCGGAGTGAATCCGAATTCGAGTTCGGTACTGCCCGGGAGTTGCGTGTTCTGTCCACCGGTTCCGGCTACGTCGACGGAAAGCTGAGTTGCGTCAGTTAAAGACACGCGTCCTTTCCAAGTATTTTCCCTGACTTTGTAGAATTCCATTTTTAGTTCGCGCTGTTCACCCTGATCGTCGAACACTTTGATCGTAGTCACATGACCGCGTCTCTGTTTGGGATCGGGATCGTTGATAAAAGCCGAAATTTCCTCGGGGGTGGCGTCCGGGGGCACGGCAGGAACCGACGAGTTCAAGTTGGATTTAAAATCTATCTTAGAGGTAGCTCTTGCAGGTTCTTTAGAATATACTGGAATAATAATGTCTTCCACCGAACCGGAGGAATTGATGAATTTATTCCCTTTTTCGTCCAGACGGGAATTCCAGCCCTGGACTTTCAAACCGTTGGCAGGGTTTACGTAGTATCCGTTTTTATCCAGGTTAAAAGCGCCCGCTCTCGTATAGAACTGCTTATCACCGTCCTTTACGATAAAGAATCCTTCTCCGGAAATCGCGACGTCGGTATTCTTTCCCGTCGTTTGCAAGGCGCCTTGCGTCATAATCTTATCGATCGCGGCAATTAGAGCTCCAAGACCTACTTGTTGCGGGTTCACCCCGCCGATGTTTTCCTTCGGTTCGGAGGCACCTCGCAATTCCTGGGAAATCATATCCTGAAACGTTACCCGTTCCGTTTTGAAACCGTGGGTGTTCACGTTGGAAATGTTGTTTCCGATCACGTCCATCCTGACTTGGTGGTTTTTTAGACCGGAAACTCCCGAATACAGAGATCTCATCATAGCGTTTGTACCTCGATACTTTCTATCTTATTCATAATTGCGTTCGTTCGGCTTTCCGGGAAAGCTCCAGCCGGGAGCTCCGGAATTCCATTCTTCGCTAGTCTCCTCTACCGCTTGACCGGCGGAAGGAGCGTTAGCTGCGGGAATGGCTGCGGTTGTTTGATTGCCGTTAGGGGCGGAAGACTGTACGCCTTTTGAGCTCGATTCCGCCTGATTCAGCACACTCGGATCGGTAATAAGAGTGATCGCATCGATCTCGACGGTTCTTCCGTTCACTCGTACGAATGACTTACCTTCTCCGTCAAAGAAGAGCGCTCCGGCCAATCCGACGACGTTCTCTCCCGTTACAAAATCGGGACCGGAGACGACTTTTCCGACCAAAGAGAAACTTTGGCGGTTGGTCATTTTTCCGATTCCTTGGGAGATATTATTCATTTGTTCCAAAGAGGAGAACTGCGCCATCTGCGCGATAAAATCCTGATCCTTAACCGGATTCGTAGGGTCCTGCGATGATAATTGCGTGATTAATAATTTAAGAAAATCATCTTTTCCTAATGCCTTTGCAGTGGAACGAATCTCGATACCTTGGAGCCCGCTCTTTTCCTCCTTCTCCAATTTCTCGAAGTGGTTCTTCAAATTGAAGCTTCTGTCTCCTTCGAGATAACGACTACGTGAGGCTTCGCTGCTTACAGCGTTTGTATCCGGCATTATAGTTTCCTCAAACTAAGACGTTTAAACGTCTCTCCGTATTCTTTTCGGCGGTTTGCGAAATTTCTGTAGAGTCAAGTTGGGAAAGTGATTCGGAATCTTTGTTCTTTCTGTCGGAACCTAACGATAACCCTTCGGTCTCCCGATCCCGTGCGCCGGAGGAATCCCCGTCAAAGAAGGAAAATAATCCGGACTCTTCCACTTCGACGAGCAACGACTCCAGGACAAGTCCTTGATCTT
The DNA here is from genome assembly GCF_000243675.2 of Leptospira inadai serovar Lyme str. 10. Taxonomy (NCBI): domain Bacteria; kingdom Pseudomonadati; phylum Spirochaetota; class Leptospiria; order Leptospirales; family Leptospiraceae; genus Leptospira; species Leptospira inadai. Next base: position 670,441 of record NZ_AHMM02000017.1, read on the forward strand.
TAAAATCTCTCTTCAATTGTTCCAGATCTCCGGTAAACATCCGTTTTACTTCTTCCGATTCGACGAATATACGTCCTTGAACCCGATCGTCTTCCACGCTGATGCGCAACGAAACTCGACCGAGCTCCTGCGGATTCAATCTAAGAGTCGCCTCCGATTTTCCGTTCTCGACGATATGTAACTTCGCGCTTTGTACGAGCCTCTGGAAGTTTTCCCTAACGACTCCTTTATCCAAGGAAGATGAATTCGTTGAACGACCTTTGTCAAACGAAGATGATACGCTCGCTGCTTCCTTTTCCATCATTCCCATTCCAGCTTTTAATAAGGAAAACGTGGTTTCGTTTCCTTGGCGGTAGGATGATTCGGAATTTTGTCGGTCTTTTCCCGTAGAATCTCCTTTTGAGGACGAGTCTTCGGATGCCGGAACTTTTATCGATGACGACTTGGATATCTGAGATAGGGATTCCGACTTTTTATCTCTGGTGATTTTTACGTTTTCGGATTCTAACGCAGGATTTTCCTTACCGACTTCTCGCAGCGGGGAAATCGATTTTTCTTCGTTGGCCGGCTTGGAGAATTTATGAACCTCCTCCAAATTTCTAAGCCCGCTTTCCAGACTTTCTTTTTCGGTCGGTCTTTGAGTGCGAACTTCCTTTACGTTCTTTTTGTCTTCGCTCTTCGCTAAACTTATAATATCTGTCTGTTCCTGTTTCGAATCTTTTGCAGGAGTCTCTTCCTTCGCTTGCGGTTTAACCGCCTTACGAGTCGCTTGAAGTTGCGCGGCAGGAATCTCTTCATCTTTGTCGAAGGAAATTACTTTTTTAGGCTCTAAGCTTTGTAGGAACGCCGTCATCCGAACGATAAACGGAGGTTCTTCCTCGGTTTCGGATTCCCAGTCCAATTCGGAATCCTCTTCCTTTATCTTTTCGGATTTTTCCGGATTTTTAATCGTCTTTGAAAATTGCGTGTCCTTTGTCTGGATGGATTCGGAAAAAGAATTTAGAATGGAATAGATTTCCGCGAATTCTTTTTCCTCGTCCGCGGCGGATACGATCTCTTCCGAATCCTCGTGTTCTATTTCGGAATCGTCCTTTTGCTCTTCTTCTATCTCGTCAAAAAGTCCCGCTTCCGACGGGTTCATCTCGGGTTGATTCGATTTAATTTCGCCTTCCGGTTTTTGGCCTTCTTCCAACGCTTGTTGCGACCGTAGTTGGATCGATTTCATTAAATCCATAAAATTAAGACCGGCTTGGGGCGATTTTTCGGAAGCGGCGGCCGCGGACTTCGATTCCGAATTTGTCATCTTTACTTCTTCACGAGGAGATTGATCGGTTCGTATCTGCATACTTTGCCCCTTGCAGTATAAGGATCGAAATTTCGCCGGATTCCTTGATCTATTTATCTAATTATCTTCTTCCCTTTTACGATTATGTCGGCTAACAAAGGACGAACAATCTTCGATTCGCGAAAAATCGCTAAAGTTCTGATCGGGAGTTTTCGGAAAAGAATGGAATTCCTTATCGTTAGGGAGTTCCATTGCGGACATGACACGATTTATTCCAGCGATTTTTATCGGTTCTTGTCTTGCGATCTTTGCCTTCGGTTGCAGCGGCACCCGCCCGACAAACATCGGAGTCAAGGACGGAAAGCTCCTTGCCTGCCCCAATAGTCCGAATTGCGTTTCCAGCCAAATTCCTCCGACGGACGAAAAACATTCGATCTCTCCTTTGGTATACCAAAGTAAATCCGAAGAAGCCAAAAAGAAATTAGTGGAAGTCATTCGATCTCTACCCAGAACGGAAATCGTCACCGAAAAGAACGACTACATTTACGCCGAATTCACTTCGTTTACGATGCGTTATGTGGACGATGTGGAATTCTTTTTTGCGCCGGATCAAAAAACGATTCACGTACGATCGGCGTCTCGACTCGGTTATTCGGATATGGGCGTAAATCGAAAACGAATCGAAACGATCCGGGAATTGTTCGCTAAGTAGTCATTTATAATCCCATTAGAGAATTATAAATAACTCACTAACGGGTTTTCGTGATTCAGGAATGGAGCGATTGTAGGGAACGGATCGTAAATCCCTTATCCCGCATTTCAACCATTCCTCGGATCAGAGCCTTTGCGGCACTCGCAGTCGTAAGACAAGGTATCTTATAGCGAATCGCCGCCTGACGGATGGCAAAGCTGTCGTCCCTCGTCACACGACTCAAGGGCGTGTTCAATATCAGGTGAATTTTATTTTCGCGAATGTAATCCAGAGCGGTAGGGAACAGGTTATCGTATACTTTATTGATCTTCGATGAAAGTACCCCGTTATCCGAGAGATATTTATGAGTGCCTTCGGTCGCGATTAAATTAAAACCTAAATTCGAAAGTTCCTTAATGTACTTTAATAATTCTTTTTTATCTTTATCGTTGACGGAAACGAACACGGTTCCCTGAGACGGAAGTTCCTCTCCTGCCATGTACTGGGATTTGAGAAACGCTTCCCCTGCAGTCTCCGCAATTCCCATAACTTCTCCGGTGGATCTCATTTCGGGACCTAAAATCGTATCCACACCCGGGAACTTATTAAACGGAAGAACCGCTTCCTTTACGTTCACCATAGGAAAGCTCATTTCCTTCGGCAAAGGTAAACTCGATAGGGATTCCCCCATCATGATTCGAGTCGCATATTTGACGATCGCGTGACCCAGGGCCTTCGATACGAACGGGACCGTTCTGGAGGCTCTCGGATTTACTTCTATCACATAGAGCTGTTCTTCTTTGACCGCAAATTGTATATTGATCAGACCCTTTACTTGAAGTTCGAGAGCAAGCGCTCTAGTCGATTTACGAATCTCCTCCATTACGTGTACGGAAAGGGATTGCGGGGGAAGAATGCAGGCCGAATCGCCGGAATGAATCCCCGCCTCCTCGATATGCTCCATGATCCCGGCAATGAAGACTTCCTTCCCGTCGCAAAGAGCATCGACATCGACCTCTACGGCGTCTTCCAGGAAGCTATCGATCAGTAGAGGTCGATCTTCGGAAATTTCCTCCGCCTTCTCCATGTACCGATCCAACTCTCTTTCCTCGCTGATGATCAACATAGCCCGACCGCCCAATACGTAACTAGGGCGAACCAAAATCGGATAGGTGATCGACTTCGCAATTTTACGAGCCTCTTCCATCGAAGTCGCGATGCCGTTCTTAGGAGAAACAAGTTTCAGTTTATCTAATACTTCTGCGAACCTCTTTCTATCTTCCGCTCTGTCTATGGAATCGGGGCTGGTTCCCAGAATCGGAATTCCCTTCCTCTCCAAATCCTTCGCGAGCTTGAGCGGAGTCTGCCCTCCGAATTGGATGATGACCCCTATCGGTTTTTCCTTTCGATAAATATGGGTCACATCTTCCAGAGTCAGAGGTTCGAAATACAATCGATCGGAAGTATCGTAGTCTGTGGAGACCGTTTCAGGATTGGAATTCACCATTATGGATTCTATGCCTAGATCCTGAAGGGCAAAGGAAGCGTGACAGCAACAGTAGTCGAACTCGATTCCCTGTCCGATGCGATTCGGGCCGCCACCCAAAATGATCACGGATTTTTTATCAGTGACTTCCGTTTCGTCCTCTTGATCGTATGAGGAATAAAAATAAGGAGTGTATGCCTCGAATTCTCCGGCGCAAGTGTCGATTCGTTTATAGACCGGTTCGATGTTGGAAGAAGTCAGGGTTCGCTCTAAAATTACTTCTTCCGCCCTGAGAAGCGCGCTGATTTCTCCCTTCTTTTTATCCGGAGTAATACTAGATCCGAGAATCGAGTTTATTTCGTTCTTTTTCTTTAGATATGCCAATTGACGATTGGAAAATCCTAAACGCTTCATTTTTGTGAGAATCGTATATCCTTTTTCAAGAAACTCCTTCTCCGCAATTTGTAAATCTTCGAATTGATACAAGAACCAAGGATCGATTTTACAAAGTTCGTGAATTCTCTCGATCGAATATCCTTCTTCCAAAGCCTTCTTTAAATAAAAGATTCGTTTATCATTCGGCCGTCTTAAAAAGGCGTCGATTTTTTCCTGCCTTGCCGCAGAAGAGAGAGAATGAAATTCGACCAGCTCCCCGAAATTTCCGTCCGATCCGAAACCGTAGCGATCCGTCTCCAAAGATCGGATCGCTTTCTGGAAACTTTCCTTGAAAGTCCTTCCGATGGCCATCGCTTCTCCCACGGCCTTCATCTGAACGCCTAGGGTATCGTCCGTTCCCGGAAATTTTTCGAAAGCGAAGCGAGGAATCTTCGTGACTACGTAATCGATGGAAGGTTCGAAAGAAGCGGGAGTAACCCTCGTGATATCGTTTTTGATTTCGTCAAGAGTGTAGCCTATCGAAAGCAGAGCCGCAATCTTCGCGATCGGAAATCCGGTCGCCTTGGACGCTAGGGCGGAAGAGCGGGAAACACGGGGATTCATTTCGATGACGATCACGTCGCCATTGGCAGGGTTAACCGCAAATTGAATATTCGAACCGCCCGTTTCCACGCCGATTTCCCGGATGATCTTTATCGACATATCCCGCAGATTTTGGTATTCCGTATCGGAGAGAGTTTGTTGGGGAGCTACGGTGATCGAATCGCCTGTGTGAACTCCCATCGGGTCTATGTTTTCTATCGAACAAATAATGACCACATTGTCGGCCAAGTCTCGCATGACCTCCAACTCGAATTCTTTCCAGCCTAGTACCGATTCTTCCAAAAGAACCTGACTGATCGGAGAGGCTTTCAATCCCTTAGCGACGACTTCCTCGAAAGTTTCTTCGTCGTATGCGATCCCTCCTCCGGTCCCGCCCAAAGTAAAGGCGGGGCGAACGATAAGAGGAAGACCGATTCTTGCTTTGATCTCGTAGGCTTCTTTTAAGTTATTGACCAACCCTGAACGGGGAACACTGACCCCGATCTTTTCCATAGCTATTTTAAATAGTTCGCGATCTTCGGCTTTCTTGATGGCGTCCACTTTCGCCCCGATAAGCTCTACCTCGTATTTTTCCAGGATGCCGGCGTTATGGCAAGCGATGGCCAAGTTCAGGGCTGTCTGTCCACCGACCGTCGGGAGGATCGCGTCCGGTTTTTCTTTCTCTATAATTTTTTGAACGACGGAAACCGTCATCGGCTCCACATAGGTTGCATCCGCGAGTTCGGGATCCGTCATGATCGTCGCGGGATTTGAATTGAGAAGAATGACTCGGATTCCCTTTTCTTTCAGAGCTTTGGCGGCCTGAGTTCCTGAATAATCGAATTCGCAGGCCTGGCCTATTACGATCGGCCCGGATCCTAGGATCAATACGGATCGGATATCTTCCCTTTTTGGCATATTATTTTACAGATTTTTCGTTCTCACTTGTACTTCAAGCATCAATTCGGAATGGGCAGGAAATAGTCCCCCGCTTTCTTCCACTTCCCGGAACCGACTAAAATTTTCTCCAATTCGCGTTTGAGATCTTCGCAACCGATCGCCGGAATCGGCTTTTGGCTCCAAGGATCCGCAATTCTATCGTAACACTCGTAATCCGCTCCTTCCGGTTTCGGAATATAAATAAGTTTGCGACGTTTATCCTGGATCATCCTGTGTTTTGCAAAGGCGATCGTTTCCTTTGCATAAGGATCGGAAATCGTAACGCTGTCATCGTCCGCAGGATCGATGGAATGAAGTTCTAATATATTCGGATAGCGGATTCGGCTTTTTTGAAAGAAATGATCTCCTCTATCCGAAAACCATATTCCGGTTTCGGAATAGATCTTGCGGGAATCCGACCAGTCTCCTCCAGCCGGTGCCTTTGTTAAGTCCCGTCCCGGATAAACGATTTCGGTGGACGGAGGGATTCCTGCGACGGATAGTACCGTCGGAAATATGTCCAGCGAACTTGTGATGCCTTGAAATATTCCTGTCTTAGTTCCCGTTTCGAAGTATTTCGGAAATTTTAAGAGCAGAGGAACTTTAGTAACTCCTTCCCCCCGCAAATGCTCCCCATGCCCGTGGCTATGTACGTCTTCGAACAAGGATTCCCCGTGATCGCTCGTTAAGAGAATTAAGGTATTATCATATAAATTTTTTTCCCTCAATTCGCCGAGTATTTTTCCGACCGAATCGTCAAAAGCACGGAGAGAAGCTCGATAGATCGAACGAATTTGCTCCTGCTCCTCCGGGCCGGGTTTCTTGGAATCGCTGGGATCCACGAATCGGAAATATTTGGACGGTCCGTAATAATTTGCGTTTCCTTCCTGCTTATAAAAAGGATAGGGAGGGCTGTACGGAAAATGAGTTACGGAAGAAAAATATACCGCGAAAAAAGGGGATTTTTTATCCGTAAAGACTCGAAATAAATCGGGTAGGATTCTATCATCATCGCCTAACGTAGGCAGGGATCTCACCGACGAGAGATACTCCCCTCCTCCAAAGAATGCTCCTGTCAAAATGGGAAGCAGATAAACCTGGGATTCGAGGGTCCTTTCCTGAGTAAGAGTTCCCGCATTGAAGTTAGGAGCGTAAATCTCGCGGAAACCCCAATTTGCACGCGGAAAAATATCGCCCGCAAAGGAAGAAACGACAACCGTGCGATATCCCCTGTCGGCGGACAAAATGCTTCCGAGAGTCGGGATCTTGAATCCGAGGGAAGATCGATCCTTTTTATCCGGAAACATATCCTGAATGCCGTGATCGAAGGAATACCGCCCGCTCAGTAAATCCGCCCAGGCAGGGAAGGTCCTAGGAATAGTAGTATGGTGATCTAGGAAGACCCTCGATTCTTTCGCTAAGGCATCGATATTCGGCGTGAGTCCTTTTTTTCCGGAAGCATAACCTAACTGATCCTGACGAATACTGTCCGCGGCCAACACGAGAATATTCACGGCAGGAGATTTTGTTACGGCCGGAGATGCATCGGTCGGAACCGAAAGTTCATTCGCAAAACGCGGAGAAATCATGGCGCCGTATCCTAGAAAAAATCCGACCGCCAAAAAAGAGGTCACTAGGAATTCATAGCGTCTTTTCTTCCATGACGGAGCCCAGGAATAAGACAAACCTGAGGCAAGCACTCCCGAGGCGGATCCGATCGAATGGAATCCGTAAAAGAAAAGCAAAAATAGAAGAAAGCGCGCTATGGATGAAATATTATTTTCTTCTAATAAATATAGAATTTTCCGACCTACCTGTATTAGGATCAAGATCGCCAATAAACTTAAGGGAAGCCAAGGCGGAATATGATCCGTCAGAAAATATAAAAACCCGAGCGCCCAAGATTGGCGGTAATAAAAGAACTCTCCGTAGACTTGAGGATATTTCGAAACGGAGGAACAAAAGAGCAAAAACAGGCCTATTCCCAAAAGCGCATACTGATATCCGGCGCGGATTACCAGTCCGACGGAACGTCTATCCCATTCCGGACCGAGAAGCACGATCGAAAAGGCGGAAAAAAAAGCGTAGGATACGAATAAGACTCCGCTCAAATCTTTCAAGATCAAGGGAATCAATCCGTAAATCAACGACCGGAATTCACCGATATCCACTCCCATTACATGGAAGGAAGTGTTGACGGCTGCGAAAAAGACGGAAAGAGAAACTACGAAAAGAAGAGTGTGAAGCCAGGGATTCCCGGACTTAAATTGGTACTTTATATTTTTTTTAAATTTAGACCAGAACGCGAACATTCAACACGTTCCTACCGAAGGGACGAGGCTCAAAACCGTCCCAATTTAGAGGCGTCGGGGATTGAATCGCGATTACGGCCGCGCCAGGCTCTTCCGCTATGATATCCTCCACCATCGCCTTGATTTTCGGTTCTTTTTTTTCCCAGAACGAATACGGAGGATCGATAAAATATACCTTATGCGTTTGAGTCAGATCGAAATCTTTGTGGAATCGAAAGGCATCCTTACGCAATACGAGATGCTCCCGATCGAGTCGACTCAGAACTCCTTTTAGGCTCTCGTATCGATCCCAGGCCAATTCTAAAAAAACGGCCTTTGCAAAACCGCGGCTTAACGCTTCGATTCCCATTTGTCCCGAGCCGGCAAAAAGATCCAGGAATGCGGCGTCGCTCAGATTCAATCGTCCTTGAAGTTGCAAAGATTCTAATATATCAAAGAGGGATTTCTTTAAAATAGCCGGTGTAAAATTACTTTTCCCTTCCGGAGAAACTGGAGAAGGAATTACTCTTCCTTTTAGATCACCGGTCTGAATCCGGAGGCCTTTTCCTTTTTTTGCAGGTTTCATTTTTCTTCCTTGGTCTTTTCCAGGCTGAGTTCAAGAATTCGAATTCGTTTACCCAACTTGGAGTCCTTTGCGATTCCCTTCGCCTTTTCCAAAACGGAATCGGCGGACCGATAGTCCTTGGAAGAATAAAGAATGCAGGCGTGCGTGTAAATGCCTTCCGTATATCGAACGGAGGATTCTCCCTTTTCTAAGAAAACTTTCCCCCAACGAATTCCGGATTCATAGGCTTCCAATACCAGGGCGCGCTCCAAAAAGAGATATACCGAGTTATAGAAAATTCCGGGATGATCCTTATGCCGAGAATAGATGCTTGTGAGAGTCTTGTCGATTTCCTCGATATTCGGCTCCGAGGCGACGTACAAGAGAAGAATTTTATAGTCCACTTCACCCTGTTTCAAAAGCGGGCGTGAAACACGGACCAAAACATCATAATTTCCTTTTTTATAATATTCGTATACTTGATCGAAATCGACGGCAAATGCGGGAAATGGTAACGAAAAAAAGAATAAATAGATAAATAAAAACACTGTTCCGCTGCAATTCATTTTAGAACGCGGCGGAACGAAACGATTCAAAGTTCTATTACGTTCGAGGAACCGCACATCGCGCAGATATAACTTTCCGGAGTATCGTTGGCACTCTCGGGATCGCTCTCCCAACGGTGGTCACAGTCCTCGCAGACGTAGGTCACGGCCTCGTCGTCAAGGAGGTCTTCCTCCCCATCCGTGTCATAATCCTCGTCAAATTCATAGTCGTAGGGCATATTTACACGGAAACCAGGGGGGGTCCTGGAGTCAAGCAAGACTAATGATCAACGACTCAAAAAATACGTGAAAGGACTAGGCTGCCGGGAGAAGCTGCCCGAAGGATGCTATATCAACCCCGTCATAGAAGTTATAAGAAAAAGGCAAATTATAGGCCGCTGGTATTCTTCTTGCTTGTACTAGCGCTCGCAGGGACCGCATTTTTCTTTCGTCAGGATATTCGCAATTTGTTCGCCGGCGATCGAAGACTGCTGCTCGAAAAGGAAAGAAAGATTCTGCAGGACGGAATCTTAAAGGCCGAACCGAAAGAGAACGAAATCAAAGAGTTTCGTTCATTAGCGAAAGAGTTCGCCTCGAGCAATCCTAAAGACGGAATCTCCTATCATTACCTAGCGCTTTCGGGATATTATGAATTTTTGTTATTAGGATTTCGTTTCGATTCGGGAACACTATCTAAAATCGCATATACGGGATTCGATCAATTTCTATCGGAAGACGCGTCCTACCTTCCTCTTGTGGAGGATTCTTACCGTAACGCGTTGCGGGCTCAAGCGATCGATCCCGAATTCAAGGAATCCACCGACAATCGTTATCTGATCGCATTTGGGGAAGCGGTTCGGCAAAAACTTAGCCGCGTAGCCTTGAATAAATTATTAGTTTCCATCGAAGCTTCCAAGCTTAGTCCGGAATTACGCATCGGATATGCTTGGACTTGTCTCCTAGGAAGCTCGCTTTCTGGAAACACCGAATTTTTAAAAGCGACTCTCACGCAGCCGGAAGTCTCCGGTCCCTTACTTCTTTCGGCAAGGGAAGCGGACTTTCTGACCGCACTTTCCGAATTTAGGGCCGGTCAGTATGTTTCCTCCTTGGCCTTATTGCGCAAAGTCAGAAATACGAACGAAGACTTCTTAACCGGAAGTTCGAAAATTCTAGAAGCGAGAATTTTCTATTACCAAAACCTTCCGCCGAAAGCGTTGGCCTTACTGGAAGAATATTACCCGACCGCCGGAGATCGCAAAGAAGAAGTCCTGAATTTAGCGAAGGAAATTTTGGGAAAGAATCCGACCCTGAAATCGAACCTTCCCATCGAGGAATAGCATGAAATTCCACCTTCTCGGTTTACTTTGTATCTTCGCATTTTCCTGCGGGGTAAAACCGGTTCCTCCTCCGACGGGAACATTTTGCGATCCGTTAAAGAAAGAGAGAGAATGCATTCTGTTGGATTTCAGAAACGGAAAAACCGTTTTCGAAGAAAAGGAATATTCCCTCAAATCCTCCAGCATTCTCAACTATTCCTTCACCGCCGTTGACATCACTTACGAAATCGAAGTTTTAAACGAGAATCGGGTGAAGATCATCGGAACGGACGGATCTCAAAAATTATTCCTTCGCCTAAAAGATAAGGGGGAACGCAAACGAGAATGGGCTAGACTCTGGCAAGTGATCAAGGAAGGCCTGGGTTTAAAATAAACGGGGGAGAAATTCCTATCGCCTAAACCCGGGAAAGATGAATCGGATCCCGAAAATCATTCCTTGCGATTTGACGTCTTCGGGAACAGTTCCGAAATTTTGCCCTCGTAAAGTGTCGAGACAAGCTCGGTCCACCATATCCTGGCCTTGGGACGATACCAGTTTAGTATCGATCACCTGCCCGATGTCGTTTAACATGAACTGAACTCTGACTTCTCCGGGAATAATCGCCTCTCGAACTACCGTACCGGCTCCGTCACGATAGCCGAAATTTCCTCCGCCGGGAGGAGCGAAGCTTCCTTCGATTTGGCGGAGCATTCGTTTAAAGTAATCGTATCCGGCAAGCTTCTTTCGTGGAATCGAGAGAGATTGACCGCCGTCCCAGCGAAACAGAAAATCCTGCTCAAATCGGTAATTAAAAGGGATCTTCGTCATTCGTCCGCTTGCGGAAGATTGAGTGGACTGCTCTTGGCTTTTTGTCGGCTCTTGGACCGGATCATTTTTTAAAATGGCGACGTCGTAAACTTTTTCCTCCTCCGTCTTTGTTTGGGAGGATTTAGGATTCGCTTGTTGAGAAGGACGTTTGATCAGGTTTCCCCAAATAAATTCACGATGGGGGGAATCGGTATGAAACCCTTCTTTCTTCGTCAATCCGCCCGAGCCCGCCGCGTCCACATTCGACAATGCCTTATATTCGTCCTTAACCCGGCTATCCACAAAATCCTGTTCCAAGAGAACTTCATAAATCTTTTCGCGCTCGTCTCGATCCGTGACTTTCACCATCGGGTCTTCCCCGAGAATTTTCCACAGGACGTTTCTGGTAAATAGATGCGCGACCAGAAACGATGCGAATGCAAAGACCAAAAAAGAGGCAAAGAGAAGACGGCGATCGTCCTCGTCTATATCGGTCGGCTTATCGATTTCTAACTTAAAAAAGGCCGGGAGCTGCATCTTCGTCCGTTCTAATTCCCTTTGGGGGATAAGTTTTTTCCAATATTCTGTACGCTTTTTCGGTGGCAACTCTACCGGAAGGGGTTCGATTAATCAAGCCCACTCTTACCATATAGGATTCGTAATGGTCTTCCAGGGTTCGTTCCTCTTCGCCGACAACCGCGGCAATCGGCTTCAACCCTACCGGCCCGCCTTTATACCTGTCTATCATACATTCCAATATTTGGCGATCCATTCTATCCAGGCCGTGCTCGTCGATTCCGAGTCGGCGGAAGGCCTCCTCGCAGGCCGGAATCCGAATTTTGCGTTCGTCCTGGATTTCGGAAAAGTCTCGGACTCTCTTTAAAAGATGGTTCGCGATCCGAGGCGTTTTTCTAGATCGACGACCTATTTCCAAGGCGGCGTCTTGCTCGATTTCATAGCCTAGGATTTTTGCGGATCGGAGGACGATTTGTCTCATTTCCTCGTCGTCGTAGTATTCCAGACGACAGTGAATTCCGAACCGACTTTTCAAGGGATCGGAAATTAGGCCGCTGCGGGTCGTGGCTCCGATCAGCGTAAACGGTTTTAGCTTTATCTGAATGGTTTGCGCCGTAATCCCTTCCCCTACGAGGAGATCGATCATATAATTTTCCATCGCGGGATATAGAATTTCTTCCACTTTGCGTCCGAGTGAATGAACTTCGTCGATGAAGAGAATATCCCGTTCTTCCAGATCGGTAAGCAGTTTTGCCAAATCGGCGCCGCGAGTTAAAACCGGCGCCGAGGTAACTATAAGTCGGGCACCCAATTCCTGAGCGATGATTCCGGCTAACGTCGTTTTACCCAAGCCGGGAGGTCCGGAGAGCAGGACATGATCCAATGCCTGCCCTCGTTTCTTAGCGGCTCCTACGAAAACGGAAAGGTTGGAAAGAATTTCCTTTTGGCCTATGAATTCGGAAAAGAAGGACGGGCGTAAAGTTACCTCCTCTTCGAATTTTTCCTCCGGATTCAAAGTATGACGGGCCAAAGAAAAGTCCGTTATTCCTTAAGTTTAACCGAAATTTTAAGAGTCTGTCCTTTTCGGAAGACGGTGATCGTTAATCGTTGTCCGATCTTGGATCCGCGTATTTTAGTGACGATCTCCGAAGCGTTTTTAACCTTTGCTCCGTCTATCTCCAAAATCACATCCTCGATTTCAATTCCGGCGTCGGCAGCGGCGCTACCGTTCACGACTTGTCTCACGAATGCACCGGATACGGAAGGCAATTTTAATTCTTTCGCAATCTCTTCCGTTACGTCGTCGAGTCCCACTCCTAGGCGAGGGCGCTTAACCTTTCCTCCGGATTTTAATTCTTCCACGATGGACTTAGCTTCGTTGATCGGAATTGCAAACCCGAGTCCGATGGAGCCGCCGCTCGGCGAAACGATCATGCGATTGATTCCGATTACGCGGCCGTTGATGTCCAATAATGGGCCGCCCGAGTTCCCCTGATTGATGGCGGCATCGGTTTGAATATAATGCACTCCCGAATTATCGATTCCGCCGCGGCCGACTGCCGAGACGATCCCGACCGTCATGGATTGCTCCAGGCCCCAGGGCGCGCCGATCGCAATCGACCAATCCCCCACCTTAACGGCGGATGAATCGCCTAATTCGATCGGAGTCAGATGCGCATCCGTTTGGATTTTCAATAATGCGACGTCGATCGTCTGATCGGAGCCGACTAATTGCGCAGGAAATTTCTTTCCGTCCTTAGTGCTCACCGTGAACTTATCCCAACCACCTACGACGTGTTCGTTGGTAAGAATATAGCCGTCTTTACTTAGGACAATTCCGGAACCTAACCCGCTCTGTTTTTCTTTTTGCGGGCGAATTCTGCCTCTGCGACCATAATAAAAATCGAAAAACGGGTCGATGCCTTGTTGAGTGACGGTTCTCTCCGTCGCGACCGAAACAACGCTTGGAGAAACGTTCGTATAAACTTCCTCAAAGGCTTGCTGAATGGAGATCGCGGCCTTTGCCGCAGGTGTTGCCTCTCGATCGGCCTTTGCATTGAGAAATAAAGAACTATTACCGGTGGAACCGCAGTACAAGACTGGCGACAAAAGTGTGCCTGCCATCACTGATACTCCGATCACCAGGAAATTTTTGAATCTGTCGGTTTTTTTCATGGATTCCTTTCCTCATGAATGGGATTCCGGTTGGTACGCTTCAGGATTCGTCGGAAACCGTCTATGTCAAGTTGGTTTCGGAAACGTTAATGGTATCACATCCGGGATTTTTTGTTTTTGAAGGTTTAGACGGCAGCGGAAAAAGCACCCTTAGCCGCTATCTATTTGACCGACTTTCTCAGCAGAGTGTTCCCGCAATTTGTTTTGCGGAACCCACTCAATACGAGACCGGCCAATATTTAAGAAAGTTCCTGCGGGGAGAAATCGAACTTTCAGGAGAAGAACAAATTCAGGCCTTCCTAAAAGACAGGAAAGTGTCTTTGGAAAAAAACGTTCTTCCCGCATTGGCCGAAGGAAAGATCGTACTTTTGGATCGGTATATGTATTCGACTGCGGCTTATCAATCGGGGCCGGCGTTTTCCTCGCAGGAAATCTTAAAACGAAATTTGGAACAAGGCTTTCCGCAACCGGATCTTCTTTTTTACTTGGATCTGGATCCGGAACTCGCCTTAGAGAGAATGGAAGGAAGAGAGAATTCAAAAGAGAGATTCGAATCTCTGGAAGTTCTTCGCAAAATTCGTAACTCTTACGAGAATATCCTTCCCTCTTCCACGATTCGACTCGATGCGAGAAAGACTAGTACCGAACTTGCGGATATAGTATTGGAGAAAATTTTTTCAGTTCGCGGAAATAGTCGCTAAATTGCGCAGTGTTTCTTCGTGAATCGAAGCCTCTCGATCGAGCTGTTCGGCCATGTCTAGTAGCTTTTTTTTCCGAGCGGAATGAGGAGACAATTTCGGTTCTGCAGATGCAAGTTCCCGTAAATGCGAGGCCTCGTTTCTTTTCTTTTTAGCCAAATTTTGAAGGTATCGTCGTACGATCTCTTTTTGTTCGGGGGTAGAAAGACTTTCAACCAAGGCCTTTTCGGTCAATCTGGCTTCTTCTTCGGCGGAAAAGGAAGCCAAGGAGAAGGAGGACAAAAATAAGAAAAAAGCAATTCCGTAAAAACTTGGTAAGCGATTCGATTTCATTCTCTATTTTTCGGGGGCTAGGGTTGAATCCCGCTCTCCGATACAGAGTACGAATCGCCAAAATTCTGCACACGAAAAAACATTCCATCCGCTTATTTTCACCTAGGATTAGAACATACCTAGGAAAGCCTTAGATTGCTGTTGACGGTGGAACTTCTCCTAAAAAACTCTCCTTACACATCGCACCTATAGCTCAACGGATAGAGTACAGGCCTCCGGAGCCTGGGGTTCGGGTTCGAGTCCCGGTAGGTGCAAAATTCTCAACGAATCAAAAATCAAGGACTCGAAGCGAGAACTTGAGAGCAAGCATAGCGACCATAAGGAGCGTAAATGCTTGCGACTGAGCCGCACGATGCGGCGAAGCAAGTTCGAGACGCCGTGGAGCCCAGTCGACCAGGACGGGAGACTGCGTAACGGCGAGTCCCGGTAGGTGCAGAGGACAGAACATTGGTGAGCAGAATTTCCAGGTTATAATAGAGAGATTCTTGCATTATAGTGGATTTTTCCTCCTACCCCAGGATTTCCAGCCCTCTAGCAGCTTCTGTCTAGCGTGAGCAAAGCGAACGCGTCAGTCCTCTGTCTTCTGTCTTCTGCAGAGGACAGAACATTGATAAGCAGAGTTTCCACGTTCTAAAGAAAGATTCCTGCATTATAGTGGATTTTTCCCCTACCTCTATTACTTTTCCAGCCTCGAGCAGCTTCTGTCTAGCATGAGCGAAGCGAATGCATCTGTCTTCTGACCTCTGTCCTCTGTCCTCTGCAGAGGACAGAACATTGGTGAGCGGAATTTCCACGTTCTAAAGGAAGATTCTTGTGTTATATTGGATCTTTCCTCTACCTCTATTACTTTTCCAACACCATGCAGCTTCTGTCTAGCGTGAGCAAAGCGAACGCATCTGTCTTCTGACCTCTGTCCTCTGAAAACGAACGCGTCAGTCCTCTGTCTTCTGCAGGGGACAGAACATTGATAAACGAAATTTCCACGTTCAAATAGAGAGATTCATGCGTTACAATAGATCTGTCTTCTACCTCTATTACTTTTCCAACGTCTAACGCAGCTTCTGTCTAGCATGAGCGAAGCGAATGCATCTGTCTTCTGACCTCTGAAAGCGAGCGCGTCAGTCTTCTGACCTCAGTCTCGTCTTTTTTAGTCTATATTTTCTTACATACTTCGTTAGCCGCAATTTTTAAAAAGGCTATTTTCGATCGAAATTCCTTAAAAAACTCGTATAACGGAAATGTTCAAGAAATAAGTGCCCCGATAATCACGCCGGTATTCTTGCTTGACAGTATTATCGAAATCCAGGAATATCGGGTGTGATTCATTCCTTTAAGTCGAAGGAAACGGAAAAAGTCTGGAATCAGGATTTTTCCAAGAAGCTTCCGAATCAAATTCAATCGATTGCTTATCGAAAATTAATAATGATAGCTCGATCAAAGCAAATTGAAGATCTTAAAATTCCTCCTTCAAATCGTTTGGAAAGGATTTCAGGAAATAGAATAGGTCAATATAGCATCAGAGTGAATGATCAATGGCGTATTTGTTTTAAATGGAAAGATGGCAATGCCTTTGATGTAGAGATTGTTGATTATCATTAGAGGGTAGTTATGAAAAAAATTCCAAATGTCCATCCTGGCGAAATTCTATACGAAGAGTTTCTTTTACCGATGAATATTACCGCATATCGTTTAGCTAAAGAGACTAAACTAAATCCGACGAGAATCAGCGAGATAATTCATGGCAAAAGAGGCATATCGGCCGACACTGCTCTGAGGTTCTCGAAGTTTTTCGGTAATTCAGTCGAATTCTGGATGGGGATCCAGAATGAATATGAGATTCGTGCGGAAAGAGAGAGAATCTCGAGCGAATTGAAAGAGATCAAAAACTATAAAGAGCTGATTAACGCTTAATCTTTCAAAACTTCGAATAAGTAAAAATTGTCGCCTACTGGGGCTTACTTTAGTGACTTCTCTCCTGGATTCGCAACATTCCGCGCTGTCACTCGCTTTGTAAAAGCAAGTCCACACCGAGGGCTTAGGAACTATCCAATTAAAATATCATAATAATACCGAAATCTTAGGGACCGATGCGTATCCCAGGGTTCGGAGGTTGGCAGTTATGCGCTATGTCCAGGAAATTTAATCGATGCCGGTAAAATACTAAATTAGCTATTGCTATTTAAATACCATTGGAGACCTTATCTAATCTATTAATTTAACAAGTAAAAAAGGCTTGCTCTAACATTATGCGACGGTTCTAATTTGGGTATGGAATATCGAGACCACCTGAGTGCTGATCCTAATGTAATGCTGGGAAAGCCGGTAATAAAGGGTACTAGAATTACGGTAGAGCTTATTCTTGAGCGTTTGAGTGAAGGTATATCGATAGACGAAATATTGTTGGCTACTCCTGGAATTTCTAAGGATGATATTCTTGCATGTTTATCGTATTCGAGCGAGGTAGTTTCGAAGGAGAGTCTTCTTGCCAGTTAATCTCTTGGCTGATGAAAACGTAGATATCAGAATTATTCAAGAGTTAAGGAATTCCGGTCAAAATGTTCATTCCATTTTGGAAGATTATAAAGGTTCTGGCGACTATCAAATTATTCAGTTAGCGAAAAGGCTAGATGCCATAATTCTTACCTTAGATAAAGACTTTGGAGAATGGGCTTTTTCTCATAAGGAAGACTCTTTAGGAGTGATATTTCTTCGATATAATGCGAAAGAATACCGGAAGATTACGCTTCACTTATTCAGTTGCTCGAATTGCATGATGTTACTCTCAAAGGTAAATTTGCAGTTCTTACGTTAACGAAAGTTCGGATCAGAGAAATACATTTATAAAGCCTGGGCGTAGCGTAAACAACTTAGCCTGGCTTCGGGATCGCTTCACAAACCTTGCTTGGGCTTTGCCGAATCTAGCTAAGCTTCGTATAGCGGATGAACGTGCAGATAGAGCAAACGAGGAAGTATTCATTTTTATGAAACTAGCTGACCTACCGAATGGTTATGAGAAAATTTCAAAGTAAAATTGGTGAACGTCCTTTTATTTAATCACTTTTTAGCTTCAAACATGGGCTCGCAGGTCGCGTTAGTCGTTGCTAAACTTCGACCTTTACCCTTCCGAGGCGATTTCTCATCGGGAGGAGTTTTGTAAGTAAGAAACATCCGGTTCGGCTTTCCTAAAATATCACCCCATCCCCTTCGATTTCGGAACCGGATTTTATGTATGTATGAAATCAATCAGAGGACAGAACATTGGTGAGCAGAGTTTCCACGTTCTAAAGAAAGATTCGGGCGTGTCAGTGGATTTTTCCCCTACCTCTGTTGCCTTTCCAACTAGTAGCAGCTACTGTCTAGCGTGCGCGAAGCGAACGCATCCGTCTTCTGTCGTCAGTCCTCTGGTAGCCGGATTTCTTTTACTCTAAAATCTCCGCTTCCTTCCAATTCCCGCGTTGCATCGCGATTTCACGAGCGGTCTGCCCGTCCTTGGTTTTTAATTCGGGGTTTGCCCCGTGTTTCAGAAGAAGAGCTACGATTTGTCCGTTCCCCTGACGGGATGCAGCAATATGTAGCGGAGTGTAACCTCCTTCTTCCTGGCCGTAATTAGGATCGGCTCCGCGTTCGATTAAGAGTTTTACCGTTTCGTCTTTGCCGGAAGCGACGGCGGAGTGAAGCGGAGTGTTCCCAAAAGAAAATTTACTCTTGGATTTTGCCTGCAATTCGGCCCCATGATCTAACAGGAACGTTACCAGTGAGGTTCGACCGAAATGCGCCGCTAAATGAAGTGGAGTCCAGCCGTCGGGACTAAACGAATGCACTGCCTCGGAATCTTTTTCCAGCAACGCTTGAACTCTCGCCTGATTGCCTAGAGCGGCAGCCTCGAATAAATTTAAGGGAATTTCCAAGGCCAGGTAGGCTTGGATGATATCGTCCTTACCGTAATAAAGGGCGAAGAGTAAGGGAGTAATACCCTCCGGATTGGCCAGAGAACCTAAAGACGGATTTTCGCGCAAGGCGTAGATTACCTGGGCTTTTTGGCCGGAGGCAATCAGGTGAAATATATCGGACATTGGCAAACCTAACCCCCGAAGCGTAAAAAGGATACTGTCCCGATTGCTTTCTTTGTCAATTCGGATTAATACCCTCGCAAAATTCTAATTATCGATCAATTCAAAAAGATCGAAAGGTTGCAAATCCACCGAAATCGGCAGTGGAGTGAGCGACGAATTTCCGTTCTTTGTGTCGAACATTGAAACTCCGGGTCGGGTGAACGCCGTATTCGCGACGTATAATATTCCGCCGGAGGCAAGCAGTATCGAAGATAAGCTCGCATCAAAGGAAGACGGAATGAACAACAAAGTGGAAAGTTTCGCGCCCGTACTCGGATCAAAAACCTGCAATGTTTTATTAAAACCGGCATCCAGAACACTCGCATATCCTAGATGATCGTTCGCGATTTGCACGACCATTAAATCTCCCGCCGAAGTCGTTTCGGCGTACAGGTAATTCGGCAAGAAGGTCCTTGTGGAAAGTCGAAAGGCGACGATGCCTCCGTCGATCCGACTGATATATCCTATGTAATTCGGCGTCGGAACGACCAAATGCGGCTCGCCGAATAGATTTACTAATTGAGGTTTTCCTAACGGATTCGGTGTCGGGAAATTGTATACTGCAACGACTCGATCCGAATTGATATCGATTTCCAACAAAAAAGAGAGCCCGCTCGGAGGCCAGTACCCGCTTGCATCATTACGATCCAAACGTTGCAGACAAACAAAGAGACTATTCCCGATTATTTTCATCCCCGACATTTCCGGTAGTCCGTCCGGATGCCCCGAAGTGGACGTCGGTTCGGAATATCCTCCTAGGTCCAAGGCTCCCAGAACCGCGCCGTTACCGGGATTGATAATTTTCAGGAAGCGAGAATTGTAAAGCGACACATATGCCTTATTCGGACCGGCAAATTCGATGTCCGCCGGATTCGTGCCGGCGCCCATCGACCATTCCGCAATCGTCTGGAACGCCAAATTGGGATCCAAAATCTGGATACTGTCTCTATTTAATCTATTTATAATATATACTTTGGAATTATAATATCTTCCGACTGCATCCGAGTGAATCGGGGTGAGTCCCGGATAGGAAATTTTCAATTCCGGATTCAATACTTTGAATCGTCCCGAGCTGCTAAAATCGGTGGTTACGACTCCGATATTTCCGGAGACATTGGGCGTTAAAAACAAAGTGTACAGAGGAGGGCGATGAATGTCCCCGCAACGCAAGGCCAAGAACCCGAAAAGAAGAATCCTTGAGTAAGATAAAATCCGCTTCATATTCTTAAAATCTTCCGCTCAAGGTGACGAACCAATTTCGACCGGGCAGGGGATATCCTACTATGTCCTCTACTCTCTTGTCACCCACGTTCCGTAAATCGAAACTAAGAAGAAGTTCCCGAGTAGCCTTCTCCGTTTTCGGATCCTGGATAGTCTCCTCCGTCGGAGAGGAATAGAGTACGATCGTTAAATACAGATTCCATATCTGTCTCGCAGGTTGATAATTGACGTACTCGTTGGTTCTGTCCTTAAAAACGGCTCCGACGTAAACCAACTCCGCGCCTCCTTCCCATCTCTTAGCGCGATATCCGACAGTGGAGGAAATTTCATGCCTGGGTCGTAACGGTAGATATTTTCCCTTTAAATAAGGAGCGTCCGAAGTGTTGATCGCCTGTTGGTAGGTATAATCGATCAATAATTTCCAACCATTGTATTCCGATTTATGAGAAATTTCCGCCCCGTCTATCTTTGCCGAATCCACGTTTTCCGGCCTTAAGGTAAATTGAGAATTCGGGATAAACAAAATCATATCCGAAATTCGTTTTCTAAAATAGGAAACGGAACCTTGGGATTTTAAATTCCCGTTGGCGTACTTTGCGGAAAAACCCGCGTCCACGTTCGTACTTTTTTCGGGTTTTAAACTGTCATTCGGAAGAATAGTTCCTACTTCGCCGAACAACTCTAGAAAGCTAGGAATCCGATTTTGTTTAGCCACGTTCGCTTTTAAATCCAGGTTAAACGATTCGTATTGGAATAATTTATACAAAAGTCCCGTTTTAGGATTGGAAAACGATGTGGTCTTGTCCGAAGAAGCCAACGGATCCTGTCTTTGGTACCAAGGCTGATTGCTCTGAAAGCGGTCCTTGTAGGTATCCCAGGAAACACCGGGTGTTAAAACGAGTTTACCGTCCATAAATCGGATTTCGTCCTCTATTTGCGAGGTTATATACGTTCTGGATTTTCCCGGTTCATAATTTAAATCTATATTATCGATATTACTCCGAGTCCTAGAAAACGTCTCCTTCTCTAATCCGAAATGCAATCGGATGATTTGTAAATAATCCAATAAATAGAAGGTAGGCGTTACTTGAATTCCGGATTGATGAATGCGGGCGGCGGAATTGGGAGCCCCCGAGGAAAATTCCGATTTAGGATCGTAAAGATCGTCATCGGCAAACGTAGTAAAGCCTCGCGTTTCTAATCTTAATACTCCGTCGAACAAGCCTTTCGTATCGGTGGTAACGGACGAAGTATTCCGCAGATATTTTCGATGAACTTGTCGAGTTTGGTTGGATGCCGGCCCTGGAATTCCCTGATACCTATAATTTAGATCATTCCAAAATCGAATTTTCGTTTTTCCTAAATCTCCGTCCAATCCGATCATTCCCGAAGATCTTTCGTACTGAGCGTTTCTCCTGCGGTCGATCGTATCGTCGTACGGATTCACGATTATGGTCCCATGAGGATTTAAGTATGGAAAGTTTTGATCGGATTTTTCCCCTAGGAAAAATAGACTCGTTCCGATCCCGCCGTACGTTCCGGTATGAGTGAGGGTTCCCTTTCCGGTATTATAGCTTCCTCCTCCGATATTCACTCTCGTCTTAGGTGGACCGGTCGATTTTCGAGTGACTAGGTTCACGCTTCCACCGATCGCCGATCCGGAGAATCCTACAGGAGCTCCGGATCTGTACACTTCCACGCTCTGCAAATTATCGAAGGGAAGATCGGCCAAATTCACTTCCCCACCCTGGGAATTATTAAACGGTACCCCGTCGATGAAAATTCTGGATTGATTCGGGTTCGTTCCTCGAAGAGAAAGTGTCGAATAGGAACCCAATCCGCCGTACCGCCTGACTCGCACCCCGGCTTCCCTTTCTAATACGTCGGGAAGATTCGTATAACGCGCATTATATTGATCTAAATTGACGGAAGATTGAAACCCGGTTGGATTTTTCCGAAAATTTTCGGGTTGATTCGAATCCGAAACCTTTCCTAAGACCTTGAGCGGCGCGGCTTCCTTTTTAGGTTGTTCTTGGGAAAAAACCGCGTGGGAAAGAAAAGCCAGGCCAAGCATTAGAATCCGATTCGCTTTGCAATGAAAAGCAAGGTTCGTATTCTCGGAGGCACGAGTGCGTTTGGACGGCAAAGAATTCTCCCGTACGGGAGACCGGGTGGGAGGACAAGAGGGTTTACCGCAAAAAGACTTCCCGCCCGACTTTAGCTCCCGAAAGTCTGACAAATGATAAGCGAAAAGATAGATTTTCTGGCTCGCGCCCGGGATTGGTGCCTTCCCATCCATTCTAGACAGTGGCCTTATTACCATCCCGTAAGACGACGCTTACAGCTGCGGGTTCAGCTTCGGACTTTCACCGAATTCCCTTTTCCTCTCGGCTTGCCAAACCAGCTTTACGGGGGGAAACGCCACGGCAATCGGAAAATGCGAAGTATTCCGCTTCGTCAATGCACCTGTTATGCAAGTTCTTGCCGACCGGCAACTGCCGATCACGGAACGTCACCTACGCTTTTTCGAAAACCGATAAATATTTTCTTGAAGTCGTTAAATCCAAAGCCAAACTGTTCGCATCTCAAATCCACGCCACCTCGGAGTATAGAACTCGAATGAAACTTAAAGAACTATCAGTATGGCTTTTGACAGGGGTATTTCTCCTGTCCTCGTCTTCCGTGTCTGCAATCGGTACCTATTCTGAAGGCTGGACCGTAGCGAAACTGATTCA
This sequence comes from Leptospira inadai serovar Lyme str. 10, assembly GCF_000243675.2. Classification (NCBI taxonomy): domain Bacteria; kingdom Pseudomonadati; phylum Spirochaetota; class Leptospiria; order Leptospirales; family Leptospiraceae; genus Leptospira; species Leptospira inadai. Next base: position 693,135 of record NZ_AHMM02000017.1, read on the forward strand.
ATTTGAAAGCAGAGGACTCATCTTTGATTCGTACGAAGGATTCTTGGAAGTAACGACTTTCGATAAAAACGAAAAATGCGACGAAAGCAAGGACGAATGCTTTACCCCGACCAAACAAAAGGTGGCTTTCAGTGTTCGCCCCGAAACTACGGACGTAGTCAATTTTTTAAGTAAGAGCTTAAATCAGGATGTCCTGATTCAATATAGAGTTCATAGGATCGAACCGATCGCTCTTTCTACCGATTTCGAGGTTTTGGCAGCGCAAAAGCAGGAAAGCGTGCTCGGAAAAGATATAGCCGATAAATTTGTCGGTTCAAAGACAGGATCCAAAAGAAATTTCTCAGTCACAGGAAGAATACTCAGCCTAGAATATAGAGGAACCGTAATCGGCACTTATGAAGGCATTTATTTGGATGAAGCAAGAGGCAAAGTACATCCCTTCTCCGTTACTAACGAAGAGGTGGCGACCTTTGCCTGGTCGGCTCTTAAACATAATCTTAAATACTATCTTGGAATTTCGGTGGCCTTCGCCACCGGTGTGCGGGAATCGCATTACGATTTATTCGAAATAAACTTTAAGAGTCCGGCAGGAGCACTCGAAGCCCCACCCAAGCCGAACTGATCTAATCTGATTCCTAAAATCTAAAGGGAAGGCTCGTCTCCGGAAATCGATTCCGATTCGAGCGTTCTTTTTTTAAGAGCCAACTCTCAAGCGGCGCGGCGTTTGTCCCGTTATTCTTACGGCAATATCGTTCCGTCATTTTGAATTTTTGGACCTTTTCCCGGAAAGTCCGCTTTAGTTAGGGATTGCATCAGCTCGGTTGTTTTATTTTCCGGATCGGGAGAGGGAATTCCGTTCTGACTCAGCTGTAAAGGATGTATCTTACCCTTTACGAAATTTCCGTTTTTATCCAAATCCACTTCCAGCACCAACGAATAGCCTCCGTATCCTTTCGTGGAAAAAACCCTGTACCCTAAAAAATTACCGAGCGAATACGCGATCAAACGACCCCTATAAAGTTCTAGTGCCCGAGGAAGATGAGGTCCATGTCCGATGAATAAATCGGCACCTGCGTCGATTAACGCGTGAGATAATGCGACTAGGTTTCCGCGATACTCCCCGTAAAAGCGCTCCTGTTCGTTTTTTACATGCAGAGCGGGACCGCCTTCCGCGCCTCCGTGCACGGAGATGAAAACTAACTGAGCCTTTTTCTTCGCCTCCTTAACCAAGGCGACTCCCTCCGAAATTTCATTCACGTTATTATGAGCCGCTTTCATATGACTGAAACCGATCCAGGCAATCGTAATGCCCTTGACGGTCATATAGGTGATGGCACCTTTCTTTCCGGTGAATCTCATTCCCGCGGAGGAAATGTTTTTTGCGGTATCGTCAAAACCTTGCTGATGAAAATCCAAACTATGATTATTGGCGATGGATAGAATATCGAATCCCACATCCTTTAGAATTTTTGCATACGATGGCGGAGTTCTAAACGCGAAGATCAAGGGACGATTTATATTTTTAGAAGAGGTCGGATAATCCGTCAGAGTGCTTTCGAAATTTGCGAAGAGCAAATCCGCTCCTCTTAACGTAGGCTCGACATCGGAAAAAAGGGATTTTCTCGGATCGGCAGGGAGCCGGTTGTCCGGATAATTCGTCCCCATGACCAAATCGCCGACCGCTTTGATTTTGATCGTTTCGGTTTCCGCCGGTACCAAGGGCGCGGGAGCGTTTAAAACCAAAAATAGAACGCCGGTATAAAATAGAGTTAGGAATCTCTGCATACGGGGAGATTTTTGCAACCATGCTTTCTAGGAAAGCGGTTTTCGCAAAAGAAAGCGACTAAAGTGTCGCTGATGCAGAAAGATCGGTTGCTATGGCTTCCTATTTTTTTTCTCAAACTATCCGGATGAAATTCGCCCAAAATTTCCTGCCCCTACTCATCGTTACCGCCGATGAGATCCATATATGGAGCAAATTCCTTGCAATACATGCGGATCCTTGGCGTTTCGCCCTCTCTTCTCCAAAGCGAGTTCAAAGGGTGAAATATTCAAAATAGTGAAATGTACGAAATGCGGCCTGATACAAGTAAATCCGCAACCTTCTCCGATGGAAGTGGCGAAGTATTACGAGGATACTTATTTTACGCGGCGGACGGATCGTGGGTATGACGATTATTATTCGGACGCGACAAAACGGGAGATATCAAGAGTCTACCGTCTCAACCTGGAAGACCTAGGCTTCTTTACCTGGGAAAGTAAATTAAACGCCGACAAGTCCGCTTTGGATGTCGGCTGCGCCGCCGGATATTTTTTAGATTACTTGCAAGACCGGGATTGGAATGTGAAAGGTTTAGACATCGCTCCCGGACCGGTAGCCTTCGCTAAGGAAACCCTAAAGTTAGATGTCGAACAAACGGATTTCCTTAATTGGGATCTAGACGGTTCCCGGCAATTCGATTTAGTGACCCTATGGGCAAGTATCGAACATCTGCATCGCCCCAAGGAAACTCTTGAAAAAATCCTGCTTCATCTAAAGCCGGGTGGACGAATGATTCTTTCCACCTGTCGTCACGGTTTGCTTGCGAATATTTTAGGAGTAAAATGGCGATACTTAAACGTTCCCGAGCATCTTTATTATTATAGTTTATCCGGAATCCAGCGGCTATGCATGGATTTAGGCTACCTACCGCTATCTCATACCACCTATGGAAGCGGATTGACCGGCAGAAAAAATGCGGGAACGTTCTTCAAAGCTTCCAAAAGATTCGCGGATTGGGCGGTAAAAAAATTCGATCAGGGAGATATGATGGCCCTGTGCTTTGGAAAACCGAAATACTAAAATCTTAAAGATAGAATTCCATCGAAATAACGGCATCGTTTTCGAGGTCATCGAATTCCGTAATCTCGTCCCGATAGGAATCCGATCCGATTTTACCTCAGGTCGCAAGGCCTCAGCGGCCAGGTACTATAGTATGAATTACTTACGGTTTTTCGGAAGGCTTATCCTTAACTCGAATCACCTTGGTGGCAAAAATGACTTTGTAAATTTCCTTTTTGAGTACGGAAGACTCCTTACTCTGATTGCCCTCGTCCCATTCGATTTTTATCGAATCGACATCCTGTCCTAGGACTCTAGCTTCTTGGATCCTCCCGTTTCGATAGATAATCGTACTATAATTCTTTCCGGCGGAATCGGCCGGATTGCTTCGATCTAAATACTTTCGCAAGGAATCTTCGAATATCCTTTCGCTTTCCGCAAAGAAATCGGAACGAGCCTTTTCGCGCTCGGTTTCAAAGAAAGCATCGTATTCGGCCTTATGAACGAAACGAGTCGCGGTATCGCATTCCGAAATTCTGACCGGATGAACGGAGATGGAAGTCATCACCCCTAATAAAAGAGAAAGGGCGATATGCTGCCAGTCGGCTCGATTCTCTAAAATATATATTTTTCCTTCTTGCTTAGGAAGGGTCGGTTCAGCCGAAGAGAATTTCCATAATCCATAGAACGCGTACCAGCGATTGTACTGCCCGAGAGAAGTGCAGGATTTACCGTCCGCCTCCAACGCAAGCTTTTCGGGCTGGGAGAATTCGATTCGTTTATCAAAACTGCACGCAGGATGTAATAATACGGAAAGAATCAATCCTGTAGCAGTAAACAGGCGATATCTACTACCCTTCATATAGGTGTAGTCGTGCATCGAGTTTACATAAGCAATCCATTTATTTATTTTCGCCCAATTTTAGGATTCGAATTTCGAATCGGTTTCGAAGGGATCTTAACTATCTTATCCCTCGTTTGAGTGGTTTTTTCTTTGATTAACTTCGTAAAAAAATAACAAGGCACAATGACTACTAACGCTAAAAACAAATATTTAGGAAGCTGCGTCTCTAGGAAGGATTCGCGTACGATTCCCAAAACACGGCGTTGGTTTTCGGAGATTTTGTTTCGGTAGTCGTACCCGTATTGTTTGGCGTAAGACTTTAGCTGAATGCCTCGCCAAATTTTCTCGAGAGGATTTAAACGATTCTCGAAGGCGGTCTCCGATCGAACTCTATCTAATTTTAAAAAGCTTCCGAGAAAGGCCGTTAGTATGAATAGGCAAAGTGGAAGTAGCAAAAATATTATGGTGGGAGTCCGGAGTTTTCCCTTTTTTAGATTTTGCCCCGAGTTTCCTGCCATACTACTATTTCTTCGGATTCTTCCGCCCGCCTCATGAGTTCTAGTTCTTATTAGACCTTATTTTTTTCGGACTCAAGGTCTCTTTCTATACGCGCCTCCCCTTCTCTTGCGAAACTAAATCTCCGATACGCGTAAGGATACTATAACCCGGATATAAAAGGATTAATAGAAAGAAAAGGAATTTGGGAATTTTTCGTTCGATCCAATATTCCCGCTCTAGACCCGTAGAAAGCCGCTCGTCCGCACCCATTTTGTCCCTAAAATCATATCCGTATTTTTGAAACATTTGGCTCATCGACAATTCTTCGAATAATTCGTCGATCTCCGTCAATTGGGAAAACGCGAGCCTCTCGTCATGCAACCTATAAAGACGAACAATCTCGCCGATGAATACGCTTAACAAAAACAAAGCCAAAGGTATTAAAAACAAAATTTGAAAGGGAGTTAAAGGGGTTTTAAGTTTCGAGATCTTCATCGGTCGATAAAAAAGTATCCTGAAAATGTCCGTCCGAAAAGCCGATTTTTTATCTCTTATCGATTCCGTACAATTCGGTAAACTCGGATAGCCGCGGAAATTGAAATAAATTCACTATCGTCAGTAGGATAGCTCCGCCGAGAGATAGAAACGAACCGGTAATAAAGAACAATACGCAATTTAACAAAGCCCCACCCTCAACGATTGCCGCGGTGACGATTTTCAAGGTTCTATAATTTCCTAGATTTTCCTCCAGGCTTTTTTCTTTCGAAGTTTTAGGGAGAATCTTCCTTAGAAAGAATACTAAAGGTATGCTGAAAACGGAGACGGCTAGTACTATTCCCGATATCGAAGACTCGGACTGCTCTTTAACGCCGCCGATAAAGAAGCTGACAGCCAAAAAGAAAATCGGACCTGCCACTATCGCTGCATGAACGAATTGAAGACTAAATAGGGTTTGTTGCATGCGAAAGGAAAGTAAGGTTCAAAAAGATTATAGCAAGAATTTTTTTCCCGCATTTTGATGGTTATACTTCCTAAACGCATCCGGTTCCTTATTTTAAATCCGGACGTTCCTTAGGAAAGAATGAGTATGTTTCGAATCCGAGTCCTAGTTTCCCTTTTGTTCTACGTCTTACTGGAGGATTGTACGACTGTCGGGTTTCATAGAGAATCGATTCGAGTCCGCGAGGATTTCGGAAAGCTTCGAACGATTCAAGTTTGCGTTTGGAAGGACGAAAACGTTTCGCAGGAACGGGTGAACTCCCTCATCGAGGCGTGGAACGACGAATTAGCTTTGTATAAACTAAAGGCCGACGTTTCGCAGGTGAAAGTCTGGAATCGGCCCGGATGGACCGGCTTTGCGATCCTAGAGGAATTATACAAGGCCGAGCTTCCGGAAAATTGCGACCGAATTATGGCGTTCGCCGGAGTGAGAATGACAGACTTTTTCTACCAAATCGTTCAGATCATCCTAGCATTCTTTTTCATTCCGGTTCCGGAGGTTTTGGGAGCGGTCGACGGATACACCGGTACAAGAGGATATATTCTTGCGCATACGTTCTCCATCAACCAGCTATTCTGGAGCAGTCCATCCGCTACGATCGTCCATGAAGGATATCATTTACTCGGTTGCGGTCATGCAATGTTTCTATCAAAATGTTATGCGAAAATCAAGGAACTCAAAGAGTCCGCGCTTTCGGAAGCCGGGCAAACGAATCAATTCTTTCCGGCAGTAAATCCGAAAGGAGGATATTTTCTGAAAAGGAAGGATGTGAATTTTTTCTTTTTGGGGGAATAAATCGGATTCTTACTTTTACCCAAGAGCATTCTTGGAAAGCTGGAAGTATGGACGCCAAACGGGAAACTCTTTTGACTCGGCTTTTGACGGTTTTGACGGGAGCCAGCGAAGAAACGAAAGGATTTACGTATACTTTATTGGGTACCATCCTTTTTTCCTCCAAGGGCGTTCTCGTAAAGCTAGTATACGCTTACGGAGTGGATTCCATAACAATTCTGGCGTTTAGAATGCTATTTGCGATTCCTTTTTTTGCATTCGTTCTCTATCGCGAATCGAATCGAACCGGCCTGACTCCCGTCCATTCCAAGGATTATCTTGCCGTAGTCCTTCTCGCTTTTATCGGATACTATCTGGCGAGTTTCTTCGATTTTTGGGGCTTAGAATATCTCTCCGCTTCGATGGAGCGACTCGTTCTGTTTACTTATCCGGCGTTAGTTTTATTATTAAGCTTTTTATTCCTGGGGAAAAAGGCCCATTCGCTGGAACTATACGCGGTCGCGCTTACATATGCCGGAATCTTATTGGCGTTTCTTCCGGATGCCGAGTCAAACGGTCAAAAATCGTTCCTGGGAGCCGCGTTAGTCTTCCTTTCAGCTCTGGCTTATTCGGTCTATCTGATCGGTAGCGGTCAAATGATTCCTAAACTAGGTTCCAGGAGATTTACCGCCTTGTTGATGCTTTGGTCCGGCGGATTCGTTCTTGTACATTTCTTTTTGAAGAAGGAAGTCTCATCCATATTTTTGCAACCCTGGCCGGTATATGCGTACGGCTTTGCCCTCGGATTCTTAACGACCGTTTTACCCGCCTTCCTGACTACTGCGGGCATTCAAAGAATCGGATCGAACAAAGCCTCGATTGCCGGAAGTGCCGGTCCGATTTTTACCCTGTTTCTTTCGGCATGTTTATTAAACGAAGAGATAACATGGGAAAATTTAGGTGGAACGGCCCTCGTTTTATCCGGAGTCCTGCTCTTAAGCAGAAAGAAAAAAATCGCAGTCTAAATAATTTCCGACAATTTCGATTATCAGTTTATATTAAGAGAATTCTAAAATCGCCTTCGTTCCGTTGTCTTTAAGGATTTTTAAGCTGGCCTTAAGCTGTTTCGTTAGAATTTGTATTAAGGTAAATCCGGTCGTAGTAGGATTTTGCCATAGTCGGTCATCGGACATTCCCGCCCCCCAATCTACGACGCTCAACCGATACAACCCCCCTTCCTTTTGAATTTCGACGCTTACTCGAGCGTTGTTGGATCGGTCCGAACCGTGTCGTATCGCATTGGAAATCAGTTCGTTTGCGATCATAGCGCAGGGAACCGCACTTTCGATCGGTAAAAAAATTTTTCTTTGCGGTTCCACCACTTCTACGATTCCTTTACCGTATTTTTCGGAAAGGTTCGACGAAATTTCCCGGATGATTTGGGAGAAATCGATTTCACGGTAATTTTCGGTCTTATAAAGACAATTATGAACTTCCGATATCGCAATAATCCGATTCTGAAAATCCAAGTACGGTTGATGGCCGGAAGCGACCGCACTGGAGTCCCGGTGTATGTCCGCTAATCCGGAAAGAACCTGAAGATTATTTCTCACCCGATGATGTATTTCCTTTATTAACTCGTCCTTTTCCTGCACGTAACCGTGCAAGATCCGAACAGTCATGATTGAAATGGTGGTAAAAAGTAAAAAAAGGAATAAGGTATCCGTGAAGCTCGCCTCCGGGAGCGGACTTTGAGATTTCAACCAAAACGAACGAATCAATAGCAACCCGAGACAATAAACGGAGACCAAAATAGTCTTCGTTATATCGGAAAAATATAAGAAAAGAATAATGATAGTCGGAATACTGAATCCTTGGTTAACTCCTCTGGTCCCGAAAAGCCAACCGATGGTGATTCCGAGTAGGCTGAAAATTAACGTTATATTTAATGCATATTGATATTTCTTATGAAAGAGGAACCAGATCGAAAAAACCGCGGAAATGGCGACCGTGAGAAACCCGGGACGAAACGATCCGTTTTTGATCGCTATAAGATTCGCGATGATTCCTAGCGCGAGCACGAAGGCGTTGAAAACCAGAAGATGCAATGCCCTGTTCCGGGTCAAATAATCCCGGTCGGCGTATATTTTGTTAAACGAATCGAGAAACATTTCGGGAACCGACTTACTTACTTAATTATCGGAAATTTCTCTTTCTTTAATGAAAGGAAACAAGTTATACGAACGACAACGCGGTATGCCAAGAATTTTTTCGATAGCAAGGAAAACGATAGGAACGTCGAAAATGGATCATGCTCGGCCTCGAATTTACCCCTTTAGGTCCAAAACCAGCATCGCCATATCGTCGCCGAAAATACCTTCGGAAAACTCGAAAACGTCCGAAATCACCTGCTCGATGTATTCTTCAAGAGATGCGATATTCCTATATTCCGAAAGAATAGCCTGAAAGCCCGGAAGATCCAGAATCCTGCCCTGCGAGTTAAAAATCTCATACATTCCATCCGAATAGAACACGATTCGATCTCCGGGCCTTAAGTCGATGGACTCGTTAAAATATTCGATCGAATCGAAGATAAGCAAAGGTAGATTCATTCCTTTTAGTTCGATCATCTCTTCCCCGCGAAAAAGCAGAATCGGAGGATGTCCCGCATAAGAATAAACTAATTTCTTTTCAAGCGGAAAGAATCTTGCCCATACGGCGGCAATATGATGCTCTACGACCATCGGCTTGAGATCGCTTACGAACTGTTGAATCCCGTCCGCCGGAGAAATTCCGGTCTTAGCATGATGACGAAAAGATAATACGGCCATTCCCGATACCATCGCCGACGATATCCCGTGACCGGAAACGTCGCCGAAAAGAATATCTAACACGCCGGTTTCATGCTGGATGTACGTGATGATATCTCCGCCGACCTTCTCGAACGGACGAAAGTAACTTTCGAATCGGTAAAAAGGAGAAGAAGGAAAATCGCGGGCGACTAAAGACCGCTGGGTTAGTCTGGCTAATTCCAGATCGTGATTCATTCTTTCGTAAAAATCGTTTAGATCCGACTCCTTTTTTTTACGGTCAAAGGCCAGCACAATCAGATCGGATACTAGTTTTAAAACGTAAATGTCCTCCTCCGTCCAAAATTTTCCGCCTTTACCGGAGTCAAAACCGATAAACCCTATTTCGGCGTCCTGGGATCTCAATCCTACGACGACTACTGCCTGAATGGAAAGTTTCGATAAGAATCTTCGCAAAGATTCGTTGGACGCCGGAATTTCATCCAACGAATTATAAAGCATATGGCCTCGGTTACCGATGATTTCCGGATTGTCCTTTTGAAACTCCTCCGTGGATAAATTTTGGAGCCGATGCATCTTAGGTTCGATCCCGTCTTCGCACCATTCATGAGTGTTGGAAATAGTCAAACCCGCGTGGGTATATAAAAAAACGTAGGCGCGATCCGCATTACAGAACTTTCCCAACTGAGCCAATGCGAAATTGATCGCTTGGTTGGTATTTCCCGGATCGGTGCTTAAAAAGTTTCGAGAGATTTCGCTTAACAAACTTTCTAATTTAAGAGTCCTCTTTAACCTTAATTCCGCACCGCGAATTAAGGTCACATCCTTTTGCACTCCCCAGGCTCGAAGTAATTTTCCGTCCTCTACCACTCCGAGCGCCGTATTTAAAAAAAACTTTTTTAATCCTTTCGGATCTACTTCTTCGGATTCCGCATCGTGGATTTTATACCCCGAGCGGATAAATTCCAGAAGCCCGATACGACTGAAGCGATTTTCAAATGAATGGATATTTTTTAGAAGGGTTCCTTTTAGCTCTTCGGCGGTACGATATCCGTACATCCGGGCCAAAGTATCATTACAATGGGTTAATCTCGCGGTTTCAAAAATGATTCGGTATTGCTCTTCGACCGAGAGTCGGGTATCCACCGGATCTTCCAATTCGTAGCTCCAAATTCCTTCCGGTGCCCGAGTAAAATACCCCTCGATTCGCTCGATTTCATCGAGTCGTTTCCTGTAATCCAATTCAATCCTCGCTCTTCCACTCTTGCCCCGGTGAGATTTTTCTTCTTACTATCGGCTTCTCGAGGCCGGGAATTCGAACTGTTTTTTGCCCGATCGAAGCAATTTGTCCGGGATCTCCGTATACTTATCCATAACAACCCAAGAGGAGTTTCCTTATGAAAACAACGCACAAAATCTCGATCAATCACGATAAAATCTCCGCATTGGCGGAAATCCTGGCGGATAAGTTAATCGAAGAAATTAGAAAAAAGGCCTTAGAAAAGAACCGAACGTCTCCCAAGGAAGCGGCGTAAGAGAATTTGAAAAAAACCGGTTGCAACGGACGTTTCCCACCCTAAACTTCGGATGTTCGGAGGTGGGAATGTCCCAAGTTTTTTTTTCACGCAAGGTTTCCACGTGGATGCTTTTATTTATCGGTACGTATTTTTCTTTCGGCTGCGGATACAATACGATTCAAGTGCAGGACGAAAAGGTTACCGCCGCTTGGTCCGAAGTATTGAACCAATACCAAAGAAGAGCGGATTTAATTCCGAACTTAGTCAATACGGTTAAGGGGTATGCCGCTCAAGAAAAAGACGTGCTTACGGAAGTGTCAAGGGCCAGAGCCAGCGTAGGATCCATTCAAGCGACTCCGGAAATTCTGAATAATCCTGATCTATTCGCAAAATTTAATAAAGCGCAGGGCCAAATGACTTCCGCGCTTTCAAGACTGATGGTAGTAGTCGAAAAATATCCCGATTTAAAATCCAATCAGAACTTTCTCGAACTCCAGGCGCAATTGGAAGGAACCGAAAACAGGATTACGGTCGCGCGGAATCGATATATTCAGTCCGTTCAGGAATATAATGTAACTGTTAGAACCTTTCCTAACGTTATTACTGCTAAAATGTTCGGCTATACTCCGAAACCGAATTTTACCGTTGAAAACGAAGCGGAAGTTTCCAAACCTCCTCAAGTGAAGTTTTAAGCGGGATTTCCTTGAAACGATTCGGCGCCTTTTTTCTTTTACTAATTATATCGATTCCGATTTTTTCGGAACCGGTCTCTGTTCCCTCTCTCACTCGTAGAGTTACGGACCTAACGGGAACGTTAAACTCGGAGGAAGTTTCTTCTTTAGAAAATAAATTAGAAAAATTAGAGGAAAGAAAAGGAAGTCAGATCGCTATTCTGATCCTTCCTTCAACCGGAGAAGAGACGATCGAACAATACTCCATTCGTGTCGCGGATGCGTGGAAGATAGGTAGAAAATCCATCGCAGACGGTATCATTTTCGTAATCGCCAAAGACGACCGAAAGATGCGTTTCGAAGTCGGTAGAGGATTGGAAGGGGCCGTTCCAGATGCGACCTGTAAAAGAATTCAAATAGAGTACGTCCGTCCTCTCTTTAAAGAAGGCAAATACTTCGAAGGAATCGATGCGGGAATCGATAAAATAATAGGGCTGATCGACGGAGAACCTCTCCCTGAACCGGATACCCATACTTCGTTTCACGGTTCGGAAATAGGTTCGTCGGATATGACGATGTATTACATCCTTTTAGGAATCATCGCATTGTTCGTCGGTTTTGTCTTTCGGCGACTATTTTCACCGATCCAAGCAATAGCGGCGACAGGTATTGCCTATTGGGTAGGTGGGGCGTTCGGCATTTCCTTATCCGCATTATTACCTATCCTTATAATATTTTTCATTCTACTTTGGGTCTTATACTCGGCGATTAAAAGCGGTGGAGGCGGAGGCGGGTCTTCCTGGAGTTCTTGGGGTGGAGGCGGCTCGTCTTGGGGTTCCTCTTCCGACAGTTCAAGCTGGGCCGGAGGCGGTGGGGATTTCGGTGGAGGAGGATCCTCCTCGGATTGGTGATATAATATGACTAAAAACACGTCTCGTTTTCTTTCACATGTTCGAGCGGGAATCCTAGATTCCTTCGGGATCGGCTCTCATGATTCATTAAGATTTACTTTATTAAGAAAATATCTTAGTAAAGAGGACCTAAAGGAATTAAAGTCGATGATCGCCGCTTCGGAATCGCAGCACAGAGGGGAATTAAGGCTGGCGATCGAGACTAAACTTCCCTTATTACAAGTTTGGTCGGGAAAAACCGCTCAAATGAGAGCGGTAGAAATGTTTTCTTTCCTACGAGTCTGGGATACCGAAGAAAATACGGGCATTTTAATCTATTTACTTTTGGCCGAGAAAAAGATCGTTTTGTTAGCCGATAGAGGCATCTATAAGAAGATCGGTCAAGAAAATCTGGACTCCATCGCGAATGAAATCAGCGAAGGCTTTAAAGAATCGAAATATAAGAAAAGCCTCTCTCATGGAATTCAAAAACTTACGGAGATCCTAACGAAACATTTCCCGGCCCAAGGGAAAAACCCGAACGAACTTCCCGATGAACCGTATATTGTCTAAAACTTTAAAAATATCGTTTTCCGAAATTCCCTTGGATAATCGGATTCCCCCGGAATGAATCGTTAAAGCAAGACGTTTATTTTAGGGTTTCTTTAAAGAATTCGATTTGTTCGCGGATCGTTTGCTCGAACAAATTCCCGAAATACGGTTCAAAATGGCCCATATCCAAGAGAGTCGTTTTACATCGGGCGATTTTGCGGCTCGTCTTGATAGCGGCCTCATAGGGTATCAATGAATCTCCTTTTGCAATCTGCATCAAAACGGGAGCCTTGATTTTCTTCGCGTAGGCAGTCGGGCGATACGTAGGCAAAAGTAAACAGATCCTTGCCGGAGCCTCGTTTACCCAATTTGCGCCCTTCTCTATTAAACGAGTGTAGCCAAAATAGGAATCTTCCGTATTCATCAAGGCGAATGTCCCCGGATGCGCGACTATAGGAACCGTATGCGGAGAAAGGAAGAATAAAGACTTAATTATATCGGATAATCCATGCAATAATCCTAATATTTGGTAGGAAATCGGAAAAGAGTTGGTTGTTGAGATTCCATCTACGAAAGGAACCTGAGAAACGACCGCCTTCACGTCCGAACTCTTTGCCCCGACCACTAACACGTGACCTCCACCAAAGGAAGTTCCCCAAATCCCCAATTTTTCCCCATCCACTTCCTGCAACGATTTTACAAATCGGATCGCTTCTAAAAAATCGTGCACATGTCGATACGGGTTTATAAGATTCCTGGGAAGTCCTTCACTCTCGCCGAAATTTCGATAATCGAATAGAAAAACGGCAAACCCTGTTTCGCAAAACTTTTTAGCGTAGTCGGGTAAGCGAAACCTCCGCTCGGCCCCGATTCCATGACCCATGACAATGACAGGAGGTTTCTTAATATCGGGCAGATATAGCGTTCCCCGGCAAATCGTCCCGTTGCTTAAAAATTCTTTAGGTACTTCTTTCATATTTCTTCGGTTTTCATAACGAAGTGGACGTTTTTGTCCATCCGATGGAAATTACAAAATCCGGAAATCGGCATAAATCAAACAACTTTTATCGCTCTATATCATTTCTCATCGCGGGCAATAAAGCCCCCGAACGGAATTTTCTTCCCGTAAAATATAACTCAGGTAAAAAGTTGATTTTGAATTTTTTTAGGCAAACGCTCGACGATCATGCGGTAAGAAGTACGAATCGATCTTTCCAAATCCTTCTTCTTCAGTAAATCAAGACGATTGCATCGGACCCATCCGCTTTTCGCTAAATACGGGGCCGGAATAATGCCGGTCGTCGAAACGTATTCACTCCATTCTTCCGGAGGGACTTTAAAGGAGATCGTACCGTTTTCGAGACCGTACATGCAGTACATTTTATTGAAAACGGAAAAAACCAAATTCGATTCCCACTTTACATCCACGGTCGTAGCCTTGAGGCTTTTACAAAATTCCTGTAATTGCTCGATCGATTTCATTTTATTTACGTAAACGACAGGATCATCGAAGAAATCGGAAAAATCAATCCTTATATATTATAAACTCTTGATTCGATTTACCATCGAATACAATCCGTTTCGACGACTCATCGAAAGATGCTTATCCAAACCTATTTCTTTTAAAAAATCCAGGGAAGCGGATCGAATTTCCTCCCTCGTTCTACCCGAAAAGACCCGCAACAACAGAGCTATCATTCCTTTCGTAATGGCCGAATCGCTGTCGGCGGAAAAATAGAGTTTATGGCCTTTCTCCTGCGAAACGATCCAAACCCGTGATTGGCAACCCGGAACTAATCTATCTTCGGTATGTAGTTCCTGAGGTAAAGGCGCAAGCGTATCTCCGATTTCGATCAAGAGTTGATACCGTTCCTCCCAATCTAAACATTCGGAAAATTCCTTTATAATTTCTTGCTGGGTTTCTTCCAAGTTCGACATTGCGAATCCTTATGACCTTCTCAATCTATCATAAAACCGGTAGGTTTAGTGGCAAAACAAAATTACTTTAGTTACGATCGTTCATGCTCTTCCGCATTTTTAAGCTGGACTCTAACAATATTTTGTAGAGGATTCGTTGCTACAAACGCTATGAAAGTATTCGAAATCCAAAATCAATTCGGTATTGAAAACCTAAAAGTCAGTTCCCGTCCCGACCTCCAACCGGGTTTCGGTGAAGTCCTAATTAAAGTAAAAGCCTGCTCTTTGAATTATAGGGATTTTTTAATGATTACGGGAAAATACAATCCGCGTCAAAAACTTCCTTTGATCCCGTTATCGGATGGAGCCGGAGAAGTTGTGGAAATCGGCGCAGGAGTTACGAAAGCAAAAGTGGGCGATCGGGTCTGTGGAGTATTCTCTCAGGGTTGGCAAGCGGGGGAACCTGAATTGGAAAATCTAAAGGAAACCTTGGGCGGTCCGTTAGATGGATTGATAAGCGAATACAGGGTTTTTCCGGAAACAGGTATCATTCCTTTTCCGGATCATCTGTCCTATGCGGAAGCTTCCACCCTACCCTGCGCAGGTTTAACTGCCTATAATGCGGTGGTAACCTTCGGAGGATTAGAACCGGGAAAGACCGTCCTAATCCTCGGAACCGGAGGCGTCTCTCTATTCGCATTACAATTCGCGAAAATGCTCGGATGTAGAGTAATCGTAACTTCTTCCAGTGACGAAAAGCTGGAACGAGCCAAAAGCCTCGGTGCGGACGAAGTCATTAATTATAATTCCAAAACGAACTGGGATCGGGAAGTCAGAAAAAAAACCTCGATGAAAGGAGCGGATCTAGTTATAGAAATCGGGGGTGCGGGAACTTTACCAAAATCGATCAATTCGACTCGTCCGGGAGGAACGATCGCATTAATCGGCGTAGTCGCCGGCGGAGGAGAAGCAACGTTATCGTTATTTCCGGTTTTAATGCAAGGAATCCGAATCCAAGGAATCATCGTAGGCAGTAAAAGCGATTTTACAAGAATGAATCAAGCGATCTCGTTTCATAAGAGTAAACCGATCGTAGACAAGATCTTTCCTTTTTCGGAATTTCCAAAAGCATTGGAGTATTTGAGAGACGGGAAGCATTTCGGCAAAGTAGTGATAGAAATGTGAATATTCAATTTTTCTTAACTTCCTCCCGAAACAGTTTCGGCCCGAGTTGATCCCTGCCGTTTTGCCCGCAAAGAATCGGCCCGCGCGAAAAAATCGACTCAAATTCCACGATGCTAAGAGTTCTGCGAAGGAAGCGTCGATTCTAGAATCTAATGACCGGCACTCGCGGCCCAAATTCGATACCATTCTTCCCGCGTCAAATGGATACGAAACGCTTCCGCTGCGGACCGCAGACGACTAGTCTGATTCGTTCCTACGATCGGCAAAATACCGGCCGGATGAGCCAGAAACCAAGCATAGAGAATCGCATCCGAAGACACTCCTTTGTCTTTAGCTAATTGCTCCAGAGCGTCGCGCACGGCTACTTCGCGCTCCCCCTTATGGGAAAAGATACGTCCGCCCGCAGTCGGAGACCACGCCATCGGCCGAAACCGCAGTTCTTGCGCCTGATCAAAAGTCCCATCAGTCAAGGGAGAAAGATGTAAGGGATGAAACTCTACCTGGTTCGTAACTAGCGGAAAATTCAAACGACTTTGCAGAAGCTGAAATTGCGAAGGAGTAAAATTAGAGACCCCGAAATGCAACGCCTTTCCCGCAGCGCGTAATTTAAAGAACGCCGACGCGACGGAATCCGCGTCCATTAAAAAATCGGGACGGTGAATCAACAAAAGATCGATCTTTTCGACGCCTAATTTTGCCAAAGAAGAATCGACCGATCCCAGAATATGCTCCTCGCTAGTATTATAATGTTTTAAATGAATGTTCGGATGTTTTACGCCCGGTATCTGGATTCCGCATTTTGTCACGATCGTTATCGAATCTTTAAGACCGGGTTTCAAGCGAAGCGCTTTTCCAAAATGTTCCTCGTTTTGGTATTCGCCGTAAATGTCGGCGTGATCGAACGTATGAATGCCTAGCTCCAAGGAAAATTCGATTTTTTCCAAGATTCGCTGCGCTCCAAATCCTTGCGGATCGGAATGCAATCTCCAACAGCCGAACACGAGTCTTGATAAGGCAGGACCTCCCGCAGTAAGCGAAATGGATGGAATCATTTTTTTCTCCCCGCCCCATCATGAGTCGCTAATCGCCACCTCATCAAGATATTTTTAATTAGAATCCGGATGACTTTTTCTATCAGAGGACAGAGGACTGAAGGCTGAGAACAGACGCGTTCGCTTTCAGAGGTCAGAGGACGGAAGACAGTAGCTGCTAGATGTTGGAAAGGTTAGAGAAGTAGAGGCAAAATCCACTATAACACAAAAATCTTCCTCTAGAACGTGGAATCTCCGCTTGTCAATGTTCTGTCCTCTGTCCTCTGTCTTCAGTCCTCTGCAAAACAGATGCGCTCGCTTTGCTCACGCTAGACAGAAGCTGCTAGATGTTGGAAATGCTGGGGTAGGAGGAAGAATCTACTATGTTTTTTAATTTATTAACAAGTCATTTACACACTTGAGCTGTCACCCCCCTGATACCCCAACATCGAAAATCCAGTAACACCTCGCTCCAACATAATTCGTTTTTAAAAAAATTGTTGCCAGGGAAATAGAAATAATTATCTGTCCTCTGTCCTCTGTCCTCTGTCCTCTGTCCTCTGTCCTCTGTCCTCTGTCCTCTGTCCTCTGTCATCTGTCATCTGTCATCTGTCATCTGTCATCTGTCATCTGAATCTCATCCGATCCTAAAGCTTGTCATGGACACCGTACTTTGGATTTTATCGTTATAGAACGAAATCTCTTCGTTCTTGCTGGCCAACGCCAACGAATACAACATAGGAATGTAATGTTCCGGCGTCGGAACTGCGAGCTGCGCCGCCGTACCTAAGTTTTGGTATTGCGAAAGTGCCTTGCCGTCTCGTTCGAGTATCAAAGCCTTAAAAGTCTCGTTCGCTTCCTTGGACCAGTCCGGAATTTCATTCTCGTTACGCCAATTGTACAATCGAAGATTGTGAACCAAATCGCCACTACCTACGATCAGCACGTCTTGGTCGCGTAAAGGTGCAAGCTCTTTGGCAAATTCATAATGCCAACCGGCCGGCTTCGTCGCATCTATACTTAGTTGCAAAACCGGAATCTCCGCTTTTGGATACATGTGGCGGAGAACACTCCAGGTGCCATGATCGAGTCCCCATTCATAATCTAAACCTAGCGGTTGAAACTTGGAAACGGTCGAAATTTCCTTTGCCAGTTCAGGATCTCCGGGGGCCGGATACCGGACGTCGAAGAGTTCCTGAGGAAATCCGTAAAAATCATGGATCGTTTTGGGAGAATCCATCGCAGTAATATGAGTTCCCCGAGTAACCCAATGAGCCGAGACGCAGAGAATCGCTTTCGGTTGCGGAAGATTTTGGACGCTCGCAGCCCAGCCCTTCGTAAATTCGTTTTCACCGATGGCGTTCATCGGACTACCGTGCCCGACAAAAAAAACGGGGGTTTTACTCACTACAGTGTCTCCTTTTTTTCCGGTGAATAGTTTCCCGAAACCTAGTGCAACTAGGAAAGAGCCGAAAGACCCGGCAAGAAACGCGCGGCGGGAAAACCCACCCCTTCTATCGGAGCCGATTCGATTCATACTCTATTGATTAGACTCGGCTGCTTGGGAATTGATTTAAGCGTAAACTATTTTTCTGGCAAATCTAAAAAGATAATCCCGATTGTTTCCGATACAATTCGAAAACTTTCGGTCGAATCCTGGATTTTGAAAAATGTTGGTTGGAAGCTACTTTACCTTTTCTTAATTTACGCTGCTCTTCCTCCGGTAGTAAATGAATTTTTTGGCATTCCTTCGAACAACAATCATCGAATTTTTCTGCACAGGCTTCGCACTGGATAAACAAAATATGGCAGGCGGGATTGGCGCAGTTTATATGACGCGCGGAGCTTGAGCCGCATTGATGACACTCGCTGATGATTTCGCTACCGATCGTTTCCTGTAGTCGTTTATCAAAAACGAAATTCTTACCCCTAAATTTCGATTCTAGGCCCTTTTCCTTTATTTCCGAAGCGTAAGATATGATTCCTCCGTGCAGTTGATACACGTTTCTAAACCCGTGGTGTTTCAAATATGCCGAAGCCTTCTCGCACCGGATTCCTCCGGTACAATACATTAAAACCTCTTTTTCCTTTTGGTCTTTTAACAATTCGACGATCATCGGAAGTTCTTCACGGAAAGTGTCGGACTGGGGAAGTATGGCTCGCTCGAAATGACCGATCTCCGATTCGTAATGATTTCTAACGTCGACCACGATCGTGTCCGGAGATTCGAGTTTTCCATTGAATTCTTCCGCCGATAAATGAACTCCTACGTTTGTGACGTCGAAACTTCCGTCTTCCAACCCGTCGGCGACTATCTTATGCCTGACCCTGATTTCCAATTTTAGAAAAGAATGTCCGTCATCCTCGACCGCAATCTTGAACGGTACATTCTTAAATTCCTCCATCCCGTCCAAATAGTCCCGAAGGGCCTGAAAATTATGCTCAGGAACGGAAAGCTGCGCATTGATACCTTCTTTAGCCAGATAGATTCGCCCCAGCACGCCGATCTCTTCCCAATCCGAGTATAAACGATTGCGTAAAGAAGAGGGATCGGATAGAATCACATATCGATAAAACGAGATCGTCTTTCTTCGAAACGGTTCGCTTTCCAATTTCTGCTTAAGTATATCTTTGCTATAAATATTATGCAGAGGCTTTTTATTCATACTAAATGCCGATCATACCTTCCTAAAAATAGGTTTTGCAGTTCGCTTTCGATTGCAAGTCGAAAAAAGCTTTTCTTCCCGTCAGAGGATTTGTATTTCCATTTCCATGCTCATTAAGAAAAAAAGAGTCGGAGCTCGGGACAAAATCTTAACCGGTGCCGATGCAAAAGCTTCCGAGATATCGCAGGAGCTCTCTAACCTAGCCGATCCGGCCAAAGCAAAAATCCTGGCAGGCTATTTTAAAACCGGCCCAGGAGAATATGCAGAAGGCGATATTTTTTTAGGCATACAAGTTCCTTCGCTGCGGAGAATCTCTAAAAAATATATTGGCTTACCGCTCAAAGAGATACAGGTTCTAGTTCGATCCAAACTTCACGAAGAGCGGGTAACCGGCTTTTTTATTCTTTGCGAAACCTTCTCCAAAACGGAAGAAATTTATCGAAAGCGATTGCATGATTTTTATCTAAAGAATCTCAAATACGTCAATAATTGGGACTTAGTGGACATGAGTGCCAGGATTATGATCGGCGAATATTTATTGGATAAGGATAGGAGCCTTTTGTACGCACTCGCAAAATCGAAGAATCTTTGGGAAAGGCGAATTTCCATCCTATCCACCTATGCATTTATCCGCGAAGGCGATTTTTCCGATACGATTCGGATTTCCGGAATTCTGCTGAAGGATTCGGAAGATTTGATTCACAAAGCCGTAGGTTGGATGCTCCGAGAAGTCGGGAATCGGAATCTGCAAGCCGAAAGAAAATTTCTGGATAAAAACGCAGGGAAGATGCCTAGAACGATGCTCCGCTATGCGATCGAGAAATTTCCGGAACCCCTTCGGAAAAAATATTTGGAGTTCGGAAACTAGGAAGCTAGTCCGAATCTTCCTTACCCGAAAAAATATCCCGCCGAAGGACAAGCCGAACCTCTTTTTTCTAAAACCCGTTTCTCGGATCGGAATTTGTCCGGGGTTTCGTTAAAATAGAATACTTTCGGTCGGGAAATGGATTTCCCGAAAAACCGGTCGATTCATAAAGGAGGAAAGATGGAATACGCGATCGTTTTATTGGTGGGCATACTTGTCGGATTTAGTCTGGCGTTTTTCTTAGCGAAGAGAGTATACGGTGGAGAATCGAAGGTCTCTCCCGCGGAACATGAAAAATTGAAACTGGAACTTGCCGGAATTCGAGCCACCGAGCTTCGCTCGAAAGAAAGAACCGCTCAATTGGAAACGGACCTAAAATGCCTGTCCGACAAAAATACGCAGGCGATCGGAGCCTGGCAATCCATGAAAAAGGAATCCGACCTTTTGAAGGAGCGACTCGAAAACCAAAAGAAAGAATTCGAGGAGATGATTTCCAGATTAAAGGATGAATTTAAGAATCTTGCAAATCAAGTCCTACTGGATAATTCCCAAAAATTCAATCAGCAAACACATGAAAAGTTAGGAGATCTTTTAAAACCCTTAAAGGAGAATATCGAGATTTTTGGGAAAAAAGTGGAATCTTCCACTCAGGAAACGAAGATCAGCGCCGCGACTCTCAAAGAACATATCTCCTCCTTGGTAAAAATGAACGAAAGCCTCCAGGCCGAAGCCAAAAATTTAGCCGAAGCGCTACGTGGCGACAAGAAAGCACAGGGAGATTGGGGCGAAGAAATTTTGGAAGGAATTTTGGAACGAAGCGGCCTTCGGGAAGGCGAAGAGTTCTTTCGACAAAACAGTTTTAAGGACGAAGAAGGGGAAAAACGTCCGGACGTCGTAGTTCGTTTACCTGGTAATCGTTGCGTAATTTTGGATTCTAAGGTTTCCCTGAACGCTTACGTTTCTTTTTATAGTACGGAGGACGAAAAGGAAAAGGATCTTTTTCTCGAACAGCATGCTAACGCATTAAGAAAACATGTAAAAGATTTATCCAGAAAGAATTATCAATATCTGGAAGGTTTGAATTCCCCCGATTTCGTCCTGATGTTTTTACATAACGAACCGGCCCTATTTTGGGCCTTACAAAAGGATCCGGCCCTGGCTCTCGAGGCGTATCAACAAAATATTCTGATCGTGACTCCTTCTTCCTTAATGATTTCGCTTAAGATGGTATCGAATATATGGAGATTGGAGGATCAGGATCGGAATGCGAAAGAAATCGCTCGTCAGTCGGGTCTACTCCTCGAAAAGCTGGGCAATTTCGTAGGCGATCTGGAAAAAGTCGGAGGGTCTTTAACGGCAACCCAAGGACATTACGATAATGCGATGAAAAAATTGAAAACCGGAAAAGGAAACGTACTTAAAAAAGCGGGAGAGATCATGGAACTCGGAGCGACCGTTTCCAAAGATGAGACCAAGAAGCGATTGGCCACATTTCTAAACGAGGAAGACGGGGATGAACCTAGCCTTTTGTCGCCCGATTAAGGAATTTTAGGCAAGATCGGGGCCGGGAGCATATCGCTTCGCACGAATCGGCAATCGCTCCGTACAGCGTTTTAAATAAAGATTGGCCGCTTTGTCTCCGGGATAAACGCGTAAAGCATCCCGGAACGTTTCTCCGGCGTCCATATATCGTCCGGCAAAAAAAGCATCCAATCCTTTTTCATAATATTCCTTCGAATTTCTGAAGGCCTCCCTTTCGGTGGCGCTTAAATAATCTCCGATTTCATAAATAAAAATCTCATCCATTTTTCCTTTGACTCGAATTTTATCCAATTTTCGAATTAGAAAGCGATCGGGTTTTTCCAGAAGCGAAAAAGAATCGGCGCTGATTAGAATATTCGCCCCGTAATATTTCGTAAGGTGTTCCAAACGGGAAGCGACATGAACGGCCTCCGAAATCACCGTGCTCTCCATTCTCCCTTCGGCCCCGATTAGACCTAAAATTAACGACCCCGTATGGATTCCGATTCCGACTCGAATCGCTCTTTCCCCGACCCTCTGCCGGTTATAGGAAAGAATTTCCGTCTGCATTTGAATAGCAGCATACACCGCATCGTCAGGCCGTTCCGAAAATAAGGCCATGATACCGTCGCCGAAATATTTATCCACAAAACCGTGATTTGTCCGAATTAACGGTTCCATCTTATTTAAATAATTATTAAGAAACTCGAAACTTTCCTTGCCGTTCATGCTTTCCGAAATTTCGGTGAAAGACCTGATATCGGAGAAAAGAATCGTCATTTTCTTTCTGATCTGGTCGCCGGGAAGTATATCGGCAATATTCCTTTTTTCTAAAAGTCCCAGAAAACGACGAGGAACAAAACGGCTATAGGTCATATTAAGCCTTAGCATCTCTTCGGTTAATAATTCCTTTTCCTTATAGAGATCCCCGTATCGAGAAGACAATACGAAGGCTTCGATAAGTACGAGAGTTAAAAAACCGAAAGGTATCAAAAAGCGGATTCCCAAAATTTGATGAGCGGAAAGAACGTCCAAGACTCCCGTCGCGGATAGCGTAAAAAAACCGAATAATAACGGAGCGGCGTACGGTTTTTTATTCAGGACCGCGCGACAAAGCACGTAAACGGCCAGAATAATTGCGGCAAACAGGACCGCCTGATAATAAGGAATTACTTTCGAAGCTTCGGGAAATGGGAGAAGGGAACTTACGGCGAAACCGCAGGCTAAAATATAAAACCCCCTTATCCAAACTTTCGGAAAGAATTCGGGAAACGTATGCCGCAAATAATGGAGTCCGAGCGGTAAGGAAATATAAAACGTCAAATATTCCAGTCGCATAGATGTCTCGTACCCCCAAAACGGAAAATACGATAAAAGGATCTTATCTTCGGTGACGAATAATCTTACGAATAAAACCAAACAAAATAGACCGAACGGCAGAGGCGATCTATCTTTTCTCCGTATCAAAAACAAGCCTATATGATACAGAAACGTAAGGAAAAAGATTCCCCCGAAAAACAAATCCATATCTCGGAATTGCGAGATTTCCTTTCTGAGTTCCTCCGAGTCGCCGAATCGAATCCCGTACCAAAGACCTCCGGTCCGATGATAAAAATTAGAAATTTCTAATGTAATCGATATTTCGGAAGAACTTTGATTCAATTCATGAAACGAAGGCCGGCTACCGGGGATGCTCGATTGTCGATCCGCGCCGGGAGTTCCCGAATTTAGAATCTTCTCGCCGTTTGCGTATAAAGTAAATGCTGTAGCCTGTCCCTTGGAATAAAAAGCGAATGCGTTGGAATGCTCAGGAAGAAGAAGCTTCAATTTCAGCGTACCGTAACCTGAACCGTTCCATGTCCCGGGTACGGTAAGCGAGCTCTTACTACCCGGTATCCTGTCCGAAGGGGACAAAAGACCGGGGTAGTATTCCCATTCGCCGTCCAAATCGATCAGCGGATGTTCGGCGACATTCCAATCCCTAAGATCTAAAATTCCGGCGACGGCCTTCGGGTGATAGAAAAGATTCTTTCGGCAGGAAGTAACGCAACTCCAAAGCAACAGAGACAAAAAGAGGAATTGAAACAGTCGAAAGATTTTAGCATTCCGACCATCGATTGGACCTAGTGTATTCAACGTTAAGTTCCCTGCGGTTTTCCGGGAACAATCCATAAAAATGCTCATAACGGTAAAGAGCGAAATTTTATTTCAAATCTATGATTTCCCGTCCGATCCGCGTCGCGATCATAAGCATATTCGGAAAGCTGTACTGTCAAGATAATTGTTCTGCTCGCCAAGAATCGGTTCGGTTTTTTCCTTTACCGGAGCTTCCTCTATCAGAAGCTTTCTCACATGCAAGAACGATCTTTAGCATCCATCTATTGCGGAGTTTTACTCTGCTCCTTTCTCTTTTCCTGCAACGATCAACTAAGAGGAAAGCCCACTCCGGCCATCCCCGAAATCGCGGGTCTTTATTTGAACGAAAAATCGACGGTTTGGGCCAAGGACAATAAATTAAAAATACAGATGCTCTGGATCAGAAGAACCGCGCAGGGGGAGCTGGAGTTCGTTAACGAAACGTTAACTCGACTGCAATTCAGTATGAGCGAGAATCGCGAAGAAATGAAGCTGCGCTCGGGGAAAATAATCACGAGTGGACGTGAGCTTTTATTCTTTGAATCGATATACAAGGAGCTCCAAAGACTCTACTCCGGCAAGAACACGGAGGATCCCAAAAATTGGGACGTAAAATCCTTCGGTCCCCTTATAAAAGTCAAGGAAGTGGGACGTCTATTAACGGAAGGTTCGGGAAGAAGTGCGGAAATCTCGGAAGATATGAACTCGATCCGATTCTCCAACGGAGAAGTATATAAAAGAATTGGAATGCCCCTTTTGGGAAGAATCAGCATTTCGACTCCGAAATATAAGAAAGTAATCGATAACGACATTGCCGGGGTCGTTTACTATCATTTGCCCCCAGGTACTTATCCGGGTAAGGACGGCAAAGAGTATGTCGCCGCCTTTTTTTCTTCCACGGAAAATCTCTCCAATGAGATGTCCGTTCTCATAGGAGACGCATCCGGATCGATCACCGAAGTCTTCGAATACGTGGCTATTATCGAGTTACGTCCAAAACTAGGCTCTAAGGAAATTTCCGTACCGCCCGCATTGAGTCCCGTTCTGCTGATAGGAACCGTGGATAAAAAAGCGATTTCCCAAAAAGAAGGGACAGAAGAGTTGATACGCAGATTAAAGCAGGATCCGAACGTTTCCAAGGAAGAGTTGATTCGGGAGTTGGAACGACTTAAGGCGAAATAACCGATTAAACATCGCAGAGGTCCTGCAACCTTTTCAGAAATTCCTTTCTTCCTTTACCGAGGGAGAGAAAAAATCGTTCGTCAAAGGCCTCGACCTGATGCACTGCCTCCTGCAATAGTTTTTGGCCTTCATTCGTAACTTCCACGAGTTTCGCTCTGGTGTCCGAGTTGTGTGCGAATCTGCGAACGAGTTTTTTTCTTTCTAACGTGCGTAGTACGGTCGAAGTCGTCATCGGGTCCGTTTTCGCTTGGTCGGAAATTCGAATTTGAGTCGTTTCCTCCTGGGAACACTGCAACCAGTAGGTTACGGCGAGCAATACGAATTGTGCGTGCGTAAGACCCAGAGGTTCGAGTATTTTTCGAATCTCCCTTTGCCAAAGATTGGAAACCTGCCAAAGCAAAAAGCCGGGGCTTTCCTCGGCTTTTTCGAATCCAAAAACTTCATCCTTCGACATCTACGCCCATCCGGTTCGCAATTTTCCGAAAATCAGTCTCGCCTATTTCCAAAATCCCGAAACGAAAGGGAAAGCCCCAAGATTTTTTATTCGGGATAAAATCAAGTTCGCTAACCATCGGAAGGATCTCGACTTCCCGAGCCTGACAAAAAGAAACTCTTCTTCGGAAAGGAATGAAATCGGGGCTCATCTGAAATGAAAAGATCCGTTCATCCGAAACTCTTCCGATGGCAGTAAACTTCCTGCACGCCTTTTTTTCCGCAAACGTTTCTTTGGAAGAATAGATCAGGACCCAATCCCCCTCCCTCATTCTTCGCAAAGGCGCTTTTTTACCGTGGCAAGCCTGAATGATCCCGTTTTCCTTCCCGGCGTTCGCGTGGTCTCTCGAAGCGACGACGATCCAGAATCGATTCATTTTTTTGCCTCTCTCACGAAATTCGCAAACGTAATTATTTCTTCGCTCATATTCTTGGCCTGCTCTTCTCCGATGATTTTTTTCCAGAGAAACGAAAGAGGTCCCCGAATGCTAAGCTCGATCCGAATATCCGTACCATTTTTCGTATCCTCAAAGAAATGCAGAAATTTCATTCTAGCTCCGAACAAATACGTTTCGTCGCCGAAGCTCCGAGGAGATTGCGCCTCTATGATTTTGACCTTAACTTTCGGACCGCCTTTCGGTTTTAATTCGAATTCCTTGCCCAGTGCCACGGGACCTTCGATTTTTGTCCAAAGAAGACCCGAGTCCCATTTAGGCCAATTCGAAATATCGGCTCTTGCGTCCCAAAGGTCTTTGGCGCTGACTCCCTGAACTCTCGTGTTATACTTGTATTCCCACATATGTTGCTCCTTAGTAAGCGTACTTACAATATATAAACAACACTTATAATAAGTATACATATTATCAACTCATTTTTTATATGCGTGCTTATTATTTTTTGTACTGCCGGAACGGGCAAAAGGAAATAAAAAAGGCGCCCTCCCAACCCCGGGAGGACGCCCACTTGTCGGTGGATTTAATTAACCTATTGGTTGCTTTTTGAATTGGACGCCATTTTCAAGAAATAGCCGTTTGTATCATACCAGGTCTGACCTAGATACAAAGCGTTGGTCGCCTCCAAATGGTCGATCCCGGTCGTCGTAATCGGATAGGACGGACCCCCTTTCCAAGTTCCCCACTGCTGAGACGAGGCAGGAACCACACCGTCATTACTGATGCTCTGTCCGTAAAAAGGAGCGCCGATCGCGCAAATCGGATAAATAAGCCCCATTGCAGGATGTTCGATTAAATCGGGAACCGTGATCGTCGATCCATACGAGAAATATTTTACGCCGGAAGCGTTCGGAGTCGAGCTATTAAAGGCAGTCGCTCCCGCAGTCGTAAGCAGTTTTAAGGCGGCTACCGCATTCTGATTCGATTCTCCGTAAACGAAGCCCACCACCGTATTCAGAACGGTCGCGACATACGGTAAAGCCCAGCTCGGGATTACGGTCAGAACTACGTTCGCGACAGGACTGCCGTAATGAGGAGTGTTTAAAGTCGTTAGAGTCGCGACTTTGCTAGCGAATCCGAGATTCGATACGAGATATCTCGCGTCCAATCCACCCTGCGAATGCCCGATAATGTGAACCTTGCCCGTGTAATTATTCGCAGCCATCGCGGTTTGAATTGCCGTTTTTAGCTGAGCGGCCCTTGCGGAGGAGGAACTCGTAGCCGTTACCGTGGGAGTTAATACGGTCGCACCTTGGGACTGAAGATAAGCGGCATTACCTCCCCAATAATCGATAATACCGGTTGATTTTCCCCAACCGAACAACCCGTGGGCTAAT
Organism: Leptospira inadai serovar Lyme str. 10; assembly: GCF_000243675.2. Taxonomy (NCBI): domain Bacteria; kingdom Pseudomonadati; phylum Spirochaetota; class Leptospiria; order Leptospirales; family Leptospiraceae; genus Leptospira; species Leptospira inadai. The sequence goes on from NZ_AHMM02000017.1 coordinate 720,293, forward strand.
ACAATCGGATAAGCTCCGGCTAACGGTTTACTCGAAGAACCTCCGCCCGATGCGTGAACGGCTCCCGACACCAAAAGCGTAAGTCCTATAATCCAAATCCTCAATACTCTAGACATTTTTAACCTCTTCTCTTTACTATTCATCACTATCTGCGGAAGATTCCCTCCAAGCTTCCCCTTCCGGAGAGGCATGCGAGAATTTCCTAATTTCTATTTTTAATTTCAAACTATCGTTACGGAATATATAAAGTATTATCCCAAACGTTCGTTATTAATATTTAAGAAGAACCGAATATTCACAGCCAGCCGCTCGGTTCGTAATTAAGTAGGTAGTTCTTTATAGTTAGTCGGAAAACCGTCAACTAAAGAATATTATAGAAAAGAGATTATTTCGAAGAAAAAAATTTTTCTATAACGATTGATATGTATGCAGGAAAGAAAAAGGCAAAGCCGGTAAGGAATATTTTGTTTTCATAATATTCCTAGCTCCGAAACAAGTGCATTCGATCCTCAACCGACTTCCTTGGCACGGGTCGAACCTGTAGCTACACCGTTAAGAACCCGTCACCTTATCCACAAGTCGGGTAAACCTCTATACTTTCATTTGGAAAAGTGAATACGTTCAGATATTGGGTGTTAGATGTAGCCGGAAGAAGAATTGATACCGTCAAATTTAGAGAGAAAGAGACACTCTGCTCAGAGGCTAGCGCTTTAAGCCAAATCGCCTACTGTATAAAATATTGGTCCGCCTAGACTTTTTGGTAAGATATGCGAAAACCATCCGATATAGTTAACTCCTAGATAATAGGAGAATGCTATGAGTAGCAAAGAGGAGCTTCGAGGAATTCCGTCCGGTCATCGGATGTGTCGTCCGACAAACCAGGAAAAGATTCAAGTCAAAAAAGAGAACAATTGTAGCCGACAATAAAACGAAAACAGTGAACGACGAAACGAGGGAATTCTATCATATGTCTTGGCGGGTCTGAGGTTTTGCATCCGGAGAGAGCAAGCCCTTTGCTTTCAAACGCTCCAACACTCTCTCCGCTATTTTCTTTCCCCACATTTCTCCGACTTGCATCGATTCTTGGGTAATTTGCGGGTTTTTTTCCAATAGCTTCTTGCCTACGGGTGAGTTATAGAACGCGGTGATCCCTTTGATTTCCTCGAGGGTAAAATACTTATCGTAGATCGGTATAATTAATTCCACCATATCTTCGCTCTTTAATTCCTTCCGAAAATCTTCCCAAAACTCTTCCGGAATTTGAGGCATTAGTTGTTTGAATCTGGAAATCATCTGCCCTACGACAAGCACTCCCATTTTTTCCGATCCTGAAGAGATGAGAAGTTGTCGTATTTCCTCCTTCTTTTCATCGATGGCTAGCAGCGGAAAACTGGAGAGCAGGAAAAGAAAAATTGCGAATAATAAACGACTCATACGTCCCCCAGGCTTGAATTCATTTTGGACTTAAATGAAGAGAATGTAAAGCGGTTTGTACGTTTAAACTTCGCAAGCCGTCCCACTTCTATTTTTTTTAAGACTATCGGATTTCAACGACGGAAACCGAAGGAAATTCCTTCCCGTTCGGTCGATCGCGATCGGGAAGAGAATGCGATTCCGTTTATGAACACAAGCAGAATTCGAAATTCGATCGAGTTTGGTCGATAAGCGAATTTTTAATAGGTTCCGTTTACGGTTTACAAATTACGAAATATGAAAATTCTACTCGCGAAATTGGTTTCGACACTAGTTCAGAGAAATTTTTATTTACAAAATCGCTTCGCGCGGATAGAATCCGAGTGCGGTCGAGCATACGGGTTCAGATGAAAAAATTACTTATTTTACTTTTCGCTCTGTACATCCCCGCTTTCTTGATGAACGCGAAATTCAATCGCAATCTGAACGTTCTGATAAACGAAAAAAATCAGACGGTCGCCTCTATTCCGGAAAAAAGTTTCGAGTCTAATTTATCCGCTTTTCCCAAAGTCGGGTTCGGTTCCGAGATTTTTCTAACTTATAAGCCGCAACTAGCCTTTCTGACCACCGAGTTCTGCGATGATACGCTTTCCTACGACCTTCTTACGATTCAGTTTCAATTCTTAGACCTTCCCCCGCCTCGATCCTTACAGGGATAACGATCCGCTTATACCTATTCTTGCCCGCCGAATGCCGCGTGGTGCTTTCCAAAGCTTCGGAGTTATTTTCGAGGCTTGAAGATTAGAATCCTATAGCGGATTGTCTTATCAATCGCATAAGCGAAATCGTTTTCGACAATTTCTTTTTCAGCGAGTCCGAGTTATGCGAGGAGCAAGCCAAGATTTTTTTCAAAAGGAAAGATTAGCATGGCTCGAAGGAACCTTTCGCAGATTCGACCCCTTCATCGGTGGACTTCCATTTTTTCCCCCGCGTTCTACGCGGGGATCTTTTTTACGAGTTTAGCCGAGTAAAATCCTGGGACGCTTTCGAAGTTCGTTTGAATTCAACGTCCTGCGCGTTTACGCATATTGGGATCTAGAATCTTTTTCCGCAGTCTCATGCTGAGCGGGGTCACTTCCAATAACTCGTCGTCATCCAAAAATTCGATATTTTGCTCCAAGCTAAAACGGCGAGGCGGTACTAGACGGATCGCTTCATCCGCACCGGAGGATCGAACGTTAGTAAGTTTCTTCTCGCGAACCGGATTCACTTCCAAATCGTTTTCGCGAGAGTGAATTCCGATGATCATTCCGGGATAAACGGAAGTTTGAGGGTCGATTAACAATTCCCCCCTTTCCTGAATCTTCCAAAGAGCGTAGCCGGTCGTATCTCCCGAATCCATGGAAATCAAAGCTCCGTTTTTACGTCCGGGAATCTCTCCCTTATAAAGATCGAAACGGAGGAAACGGCTGGACATAACCCCCTCTCCCTTCGTTTCCGTAACGAAATATCCCCGGAATCCGATAATACCCCGAGTAGGGATTACGAATTCGACGCGAGTCATACCGGAAGTATGCGCGTCCATTAACTGGAGCTCGCCTTTTCTGCGGTTCAGTTCGGCGATGATGCTCCCGGTAAATTGATCGGGAAGGTCCATTACAAGATACTCATACGGTTCGAGTTTCTCACCGTTTTCGCCTTTCTTAATGATAACTTCCGGGCGGGAAACCTGCAGTTCGAATCCTTCCCGGCGCATGGTCTCGATCAATATAGAGAGATGGAGTTCTCCCCGACCGAGAACCTTAAATCGATCCTTATCTTCCGTTTCTTCCAAACGCATCGCGACGTTCGTTTCGAGTTCTCGATCCAATCTTTCGCGGATATTTCGAGTCGTTACGAACTTCCCTTCCTTACTTGCAAAGGGAGAATTATTAACCATGAAATACATGGAGACGGTCGGCTCCTCCACTTCGATTGCCGGCATCGGAGCGGGTTTTCCCGGTTCGCAAACGGTATCTCCGATGAACACATCGGGTAAACCTGCGATCGACACGATATCTCCCGCTTCCGCAAAATCGATCTCGTTCCGTTTTAGTCCTTCAAAGTTATATAATTTCGTAACTTTTAATATTTGAGTCTCGTCCCTTCCGTTCGTTTTGGGAGAAAGCTGGATCACATTCATCCCTTTTTGCAATTTTCCGTTGTAGATCTTACCGATCGCGATCCTTCCCACGTAATCGTTGTAGTCCAAGGATGTGACTTGAAATTGCAGAGGAGCATTAATGCTCGCTTTTACGGGAGGAACATGCTCGAGAACCATATCCAATAACGGATCCAAGTTTTTTCCCGGAGCGTCTTCCAGTTTGCGGACCGCCCATCCTTGTTTAGCCGAAGCGTAAATAATCGGAAAATCCAATTGTTCGTCGGTCGCACCTAAATCGCTAAAGAGGTCGAACGCCATATCGACGACTGCAGATGGTCTAGCCCCATCCCGATCGATTTTGTTAATTACCAAAATGGGCTTATGGCCTAGCTGTAATGATTTTCCCAATACGAATCTGGTTTGAGGCATGGGGCCGTCAAATGCATCCACAAGCAAAAGGCAGGAATCCGCCGTGGAAAGAACTCGCTCGACTTCTCCGCCAAAGTCCGCGTGCCCCGGAGTATCCACGATATTGATTCTTGTGCCTTTATAAACGACGGCCGTATTCTTGGCCTTGATCGTAATGCCTTTCTCTTTTTCCAGATCATTGCTATCCATGATCCGTTCCCCGTCTTCTTTGGCCGTAACGGCTCCGGTTTGTCGGAGAATACCATCCAATAGGGTTGTCTTCCCGTGGTCTACGTGTGCGATAATGGCGATGTTGCGGATTTCCATGCTAAAAACCAAAATTTCCCGGGGGGACAGGGTGGCAAGGTCGATTTAGGCCATCAACGCTTTCTAAATTACGTTTTTGAAACAAATGCACCGAATTCGAAAGGATTCAGGTTTCGGGTAAGGGAATTCTATCCGTCTCTCCCGGAATTTTTCCGAATCGATCATTCTTCCAATCGTCTTTTGCACGATCGATTCTTTCTAAAGAACTGGATACGAAGTTCCACCAAAGATGCCGACGTTCCGGCAAGGGCTCTCCGCCGAGGAGAATGGCTCGGGTCGCTTGCTCCGCACGAAACTTGATCGCTCCACCCATCGGATAAACCGCCATTTCTCCTAGACCGACAATCCGCCCCTCGGCATCCAAACTACCCCGAGCCACATAGACGGCTCCCTCTTGTTTGGCAGGAACGGAAAGTTCTATTTCGGCACCGGGCTCGATCTCAACGTCCGCATAAAACAAGGGAGAATATACTTTAACGGGAGAAATCTCACCTAAAAGAGATCCTGCAATTAATCGCAGCTCCCAACCCCCGCCGCTCAATTCGGGAAATTCCTCTCTTCCGTAATGGAAGAACTCGGGTGGAGCCTCCTCGAATTGCCGGGGCAAAGCCACCCAGGTTTGGATCCCTTCTAGTATAGAATATTGGGGATCGGATTGTGATCGCTCGCTATGTGCGATACCGGAACCTGCGGTCATCCAGTTCACTTCGTATGGGCGAATCATTTGCTCGGTTCCCAGGGTATCCCGATGTAGAATAACTCCGTCGTATAAATACGTCACCGTGGCGAGGCCGATATGCGGGTGGGACCGAACTACTAACTCGTCGCCATCGACCAATGAAACGGGACCCATATGGTCTAAAAAGACGAAAGGTCCCACTGCTCTCACATCCATATGTGGAAGAATCCGACGAACCGAGAATCCGTCACCTAGGCCCCTAAGTTTTCCTGAAATGTATCTCATACCGTTATTTAGACGCGATGCAAACCCTGTCGACGGCGTTGGTTCGCCAAAGATTCTTTTGGCGCTCGGACCGATATTCCTTGATTCGTCGCCCTGTTCTAGAGTGCTTAATTTAGGAGTCAATTACTATCAGAGGACGGAAGACAGAGGACAGACGCGTTCGCTCTGCTCACGCTAGACAGAAGCTGCTAGACGTTGGAAAAGTAATAGAGGACAGGGGAAAATCCACTCTTAGCATAAAAATCTTTCTATATACGTGGAAACGCCGCTTATCAATGTTCTGCCTTCAGTCCTCTGTCCTCTGCTCAGAAGCACTTGACACCCTCGCGCACCGCTCCAAACTGGTCAAAAATCGAGACAACTAGGCCTATTACGATGTTCGCGATCATATCTGTCGGAAATCGACAATTCAAAGTAACCCAGGATTCAGAATTTCTGACGGAAAAGACCGGCAAAAAGCCGGGTGATACCTTCGACGCGAAGGTTTTGCTGTTCGCGGAGAACAATAAGGTTCATATCGGCGCGCCCGATCTGAAGTCGGCAAAAGTTTCCCTCAAAGTCGTAGACGACGTTAAGGGTGAGAAGATTCGCGGCTACGTTTATAAAAAACGTAAGAACTCCCAAAGGACCTGGGGTCACAGACAACAACTCCAGAAACTCAAGGTAGTTTCCCTCTCGGCGGTTTGATCCGAGTAAAAATCCTCCGTAAAGGAGAAAAGATTCTTGGCTTTGAATCCGTGGGGCATGCTTCCACCGAACAAGGCGCCAAAGGTTCCAATCTTCTCTGTGCGGCGGTCGGAGTTCTGATTCAATCCCTCTATCTCCATTTACGGAAAGAAGGAAAGGCAGGTCCCGCAGAAGTCCTGGATGGATTCTTGAAATTCAAGATTCTGACCGGTCTAGAAAATGATCCAGTAGTTCGGACGAGCTTCGCGTTGGTTCGAAACGGTTTGGAAAATTTGAGGGATCAATATCCCTCGGAAATTGAACTCATAGGAGAATAGACGATGGCACATAAGAAAGGTGGCGGTTCTTCGAAAAACGGACGGGATTCCCAATCTAAGCGTCTCGGGGTCAAACGTTTCGGAGGCGAACTCGTTTTGGCTGGAAATATTTTGGTTCGTCAAAGAGGGACCAGACTTCATGCGGGAAGGAATGTAGGTTTAGGAAAAGATCATACGCTTTTCTCTCTCGTGCATGGAAGAGTAAAGTTCGAGCAGGTCACTAAGACCAAGATGCAAGTTTCGGTTTATCCGGAATCATAATTTTATCCTAAACAGTCAAAGTCGGGAAAAAGAAAGGCCTCCGGGGGAAATTTTCCTCGAGCCTTTCTTTTTCTGTTTAAAGGCAATTATATAAGATGGAAAAGTTCGTAGACGAAGTAGTCATCGAAGTTACCGCGGGACACGGCGGAGCCGGCTCCATGCATTTTCGTCACGAAAAATACGTCGAGTTCGGCGGCCCGGACGGCGGAGACGGAGGTGTCGGCGGGGATGTACTCATCCGTACGAATCTTTCTATGGTCACCCTCGACCGCTATCTCACAAAAAGAAAATTTAAAGCCTCAGAGGGATTTCCCGGAGAAGGAAACAATCGCTCGGGGAAAAAAGGAGATGATCTCGTTCTTTACGTACCCTTAGGCACCCAAATCTACGACGAAGATAGCGGTGAACTCCTTTATGATTTTGTGGAAGACGGAATGGAATTTTCCGTCGCCAAAGGCGGAAGAGGCGGAAAAGGAAATACTCATTTCAAATCTTCCACTCACCAAGCCCCTAAATTTTCTCAGCCGGGAGAGGCGGGAGAATACAGACATCTTCGATTAAGCTTAAAGCTCCTGGCCGACGTCGGAATCGTAGGCCTCCCGAATGCGGGAAAATCGACCTTACTTTCGCGGATAACCGAAGCCCATCCCAAGATCGCCGGTTACGCGTTCACGACCCTTTCTCCCAACTTAGGAGTAGTCAAACGGAAGGGAGACATCTATCGATATACTATCGCCGACATTCCGGGCATAGTCGAAGGTGCCAGTAAGGGAATCGGTCTCGGGTTATCCTTTCTTAGACATATAGAGAGAGTCAAAGGAATCCTTTACGTGTTCGATGCGAGCGCGTTGGATATAGAATCGGATTTCAAGATGCTTCGATCCGAATTAGAAACATATAATAAAGAATTATTGAATCGACCTCATCTAATCGTTTTGAATAAGATAGACGTTTGGGAAGATCGAAATTTTACGAAAGAACTTTTGGAATCGGTATCGTCGTTGGGCCGGGTGATCCCTATTTCGGCCAAGGAATCGACGAACTTGGAAGAATTACTGGAAATTATGGATGAAACTTTCTTTCAGGAAGAACTGGAAAAGCTACGACTTGCGGGAAAAAACCGGGAAAAGCGGGAAGATTCGAATGAATAGATCGGATTTCGACTCTAAAATCCAAACGGCAAAAACGATCGTCGTTAAAATCGGATCCGCCCGACTTTCCGGCTCCGAAGAGGAAGTGAATGATTTTTTATTCAGTTTAGTTTCGGACATTAGACATCTTCGCGACCAAGGCAAGCAAGTCATCGTAGTGTCATCGGGAGCCATCGCTCGGGGACGCAAATTATTGGATAGCCTCCCCCTTACCGTAAATACGGAGGACAAGCTATCGGAAAAGCAAGCCTTAGCTGCGATGGGACAAAACCGGCTTATCAACTTATACGATAGTTTTTTTTCGAAAGTGAATCTCCCGATCGCACAGATCTTGTTCGGAGTCCTGGATTTAGAAGCCGGTGAGGGATTCAAAAATCTTAGAAGCACGTTTCAACAACTATTGGATTGGGGAATCCTACCCATCGTTAATGAAAACGATTCCGTAGCCACGGAAGAATTAAAGTTCGGCGATAATGACGTTCTCTCGGCGGTCGTCAGTCTACTCGTGGAAGCCGACTTGCTGATTATTTTAACGGGAGTGCCCGGATTTTTACGGGACGGCAAGCTAGTGCCCCACCTTACCGATATAGGCGACGGGGAACTCTCGATTGCGGGAGGACCTAGCGGGCCCGGAACCGGCGGCATGTATACCAAATTGAAGGCGGCCGGCATTTTAAACGAGGCAGGAATTCCTAGCGGTATCATAGACGGATCGGAGAAAAACTGCGTGCGTCGTTTTCTGGAAGAGAATAAACTAGGGACGTTAGTGGCCGGAAACGGGAAGCATAGATCCTATTCCGAGGAGGAAATCAAAGCGATCCTCCAAACCAAGCGAAACGGAGGACACTCGCAATGATCCAACGGCCTGTAGAACTGGAATATGTGGAAAGTCTGTGCAAAAACGCTCGGAAAGCTTCTCGAGAATTACGAAAACTGAATTCCTCTAAAAAGAATGCCGTTCTTGAAAAATTGGCGGGCGCAATAATAACACGTAAATCCGAAATTATCGCGGAAAACGAAAAAGATGTGACTGCGGGAAAAGAGAAGGGCCTATCCTCGGCGATGCTAGATCGCTTACTGCTGGATGAAAAACGAATTCATAATTTAGCAAAGGCCGTTCTTGAAATCAAGTCCCTCCCCGATCCGGTGGGCGAAGTCGTTCGCGGTCTAACATTGCCGAACGGCATCCGGCTGGTAACAAAAAGAGTTCCTCTAGGCGTCGTAATGGTCATTTACGAATCCCGTCCCAACGTAACGATCGATGTCGGAGCTTTATCCTTTAAATCCGGCAATGCCTGTATCCTTCGAGGAGGGAGCGAAGCGCTTCATTCCAATAATATACTTTCGAACATCTTCCGGGATTGTCTTACCCAGGCCGGACTTTCTCCGAACGCTGTGACTTTAGTCGATAAAACCGAGCGAGAGATTATGATTCCATTCCTCAAGCAGACCCGGTATATCGATTTAGTAGTACCCCGGGGCGGAGAAGGACTTATAAACTTCGTTTCGGAAAATTCCCTCATCCCGGTCGTAAAGCACGATAAGGGCGTCGTGAATATCTATATAGATAAGTCGGCGGATCCGGAAAAAGTTCTGCCGATCGTACTGAATTCGAAAGTGCAGCGCCCGGGAGTCTGCAACGCGGTTGAAAATCTAGTGATACATGCCGAATACCCTCACTCTAAAGAACTGTTAAACGAATTGGATGCAAAAGGCGTGCAACTACTTTTGGATCCTCCTGCGCTTTCCCTTTTCCCAAAGGGAACTCCCGTAAAGTCGGAAGACTATTGTGAGGAATTTTTAGATCTTCGGCTGTCGGTAAAAACGGTAAACTCGATCGAAGAAGCGATTTCTTTCATTGAAAATACTTCTTCCGGTCACACCGAAGCGATCGTAACCGAAGATTTAAGCTCTTCGAATTTATTTTTAGAATCTCTAGATTCGGCCGCATTGTTCGTGAACATATCGACTCGCTTTCATGACGGGGGGGAATTCGGCCTCGGAGCGGAAGTCGGAATCTCGACCGGAAAACTTCATGTTAGAGGACCGATGGGGTTAGTACATCTCACGACCACCACCACATACGGAGAAGGAGAAGGACAAGTGAGGGGGTAAATCCGCCTTCGCTGTTGGATATGACTTTCCGACTCTCCGAACCTCGTCTCACCGGAATTTTCGGAGGAAGTTTCGATCCTCCTCACGTTGGACATTTGGGAATCGTAACCTCCTTCTGGAATACGATTCCTCAAGCGGAAGAACTACTGATCATTCCTAACTGCGTATCCCCTTTGAAAGGCGGAAAACATGCATCGGGCGAAAGTATATTACAAATGTTAGATGCTCAATTCTCTAAAATTCCTAAAACCAAAATCTTGGATATCGAATTGAGAAAAAAAGGAACTAGCTATACGTACGAGACCCTTCTCGAATTGAGGGAATCGTATCCGGATCGAAACTTTCTACTGCTCGTGGGCGAGGACAATTATAGCGAGTTTCAAAAATGGAGAAATTGGGAGAATATTTTCGGCCTGATTCGCTCCCTCTTGGTGTTTCGTAGAGTGTCCGAATATATCCCTAAAAATCCTTATCTGAATTCTTTCGAAGAGAAAATCCTGTTCTTAAATAATCCCATTATTCCGGCCGCCTCGACCGATTTGCGAAATCTGCTTCCGGCCGCCGTTGCAAAAAACCGGAAACCGATTGCGCTCAGCCGAGTCGTATGGGATAAAATACTAGAATCGAAAGTATATTCGGGTGGATGAATGATTCCGGAAACGACCGACGAGCAGATCAAATATTTCATGAGAATCGTTCCGGATGAAATTACCGTTACGCGTTGGGAACATAGCTTGCGAGTAGCCGAAATTGCCAAAGAACTAGCGGGTTTTCACGCACCCGATCAAGCTGCTCAGGCATTCTTAGCGGGAATCGTGCATGATATCACCAAGCAGAAAACCAAGGAATTTCACCTTTCGGTTTTTACGGAAGCGGACGATCCCGAATCGGCGGATTTACCGGAAGCGGCATGGCACTCCCGATCCGCCTATCATTATCTGAAAAGAAAATACGGCTTATTAAACGAATCCGTTTTAGGCGCCGTAAAGCATCATACATTAGGCGGCGAAGATCTAAGCGTCCTGGAATGCGTCCTATACGCGGCCGACTTTTTGGGGTCCGAGTTTGCGGAACGGCAAAAAGAATATGCCGATTGGCGTGAAGAGACCAGGAAGGACCTTTACAAAGGAGTTTTGAACAAGGCCTTTCACACCATTTCCGATCTGCTGGAAAACAGACGAGAGATTCATCCTCTAACGATCGGTATGTATCACTCCGCTTTAAGAAAATTAACCAATTGACATCCGAGTTTTTAAGATCGAAATGGAACCGAGGCTGAGTGTTTGGGTCCGTCTAAATCGTCGAAACCGTTTTTTTTTCTTCCTATTTGGATCGCTATCGGTATTCTTTTTATCGTCGTTCTATTCTTTATATTCAAAAATATACGCAGAACCGGACTGGATGAAAAAATCAGTTCGGGTAAACCGATTCATATTTTAGTCCACGCGATCGGCGAAGACGATACTTTCGAGTTCGGCGTGTTGGCGACGTTATTTCCTTCCCAGGAAAGAGCGGCTCTTTTTTTCATTCACCCAATCACTACTTTCGACGATCCCGAAGATAGTTTGGAACGGTTAAAATCGAAAGCTCCGTCGGCCGTATCGAACGCCGCGGAGGAAATTCTAGGATCCAAACCCCAGTACAAAGTTACCGTAAAAGCTTCCACATTCGTTCGTCTCGTCGATATGCTCGGAGGGCTGTCGATTTATACCGATAATCGGACGGCCGAAAGTTCTCCTACCTATGTAAGAGCGCCCGGAGTATACACCTATTCCGGAGAAGATTCCTATGATTACGTTTCCTTTATGGAGAAAAAGGAGACTCTGGACTATTTGGACAGGATTAGTCGACAAGAAAGTACGGCTCTTACGCTTTACGAAACCCTTTACGAAAATCGAGACCTCTTAAACGCCGGTTGGTCGGAATTCGCATACTCGCTTTTGGATACCGATTTATCCAAGGAAGACTTCTATTCTCTTTTAAAATTTTTAATATCCCGTAGAATTTCCTTCGGTGTTACGGAACTCCCCGGAGAGCCCGCTCTGGATCCGAAATCGAAACGGTTGTATTTGAAAGCCGACCTAGGAAGATGTGGGGCTGCGTTCCGGAAATTTCAGAAGGACGTTTCTTCCGAAATCTTTACGGACGGGGAATTCGCGAGAACCGAAGTCCTGAACGGAACGGATGTTGCCGGACTCGCAAAAGACGTTCGCGGAATCTTAGCCGATAAGAGAATCAAGGTGCTGGCGGCGGACAATGCCTGGAGTAAGGACGTGGAAAAAACCGTCATCCTAGACCGCTCGGGAAATACGGCGGTATCGGACAAGATTTCGACCGTCCTCGAAAAAGGCAAAGTATATCACGTTTTACGTAAAGATCTCGGTCTTGACACCACAGTCCTACTAGGTTCCGACATAGAGCCGAAGAAATAATATATGACCCCCGCTTCAAAAAACGCCCCAAAAGAAACCCTAGAGATCCTTAAAACCGTTTATAAAATAATGAAAGACAAAAAGTGCGAAGAGATTGCGGTACTAAATTTAGAATCCGTTAATTCGTATTTAAGTTATTTTTTGATTTGCACGGTGAACTCCTCCGTTCAAGCCAACGCCGTAGCGAGGGAAATCAAAAAAGCATTAAAAAGTTTTAAACTTCCGCATAAAGAAACCGATAAAACGGGAGCCTCCTCCTCTTCCGGCTGGACGCTCATCGACTATGGAGAGTTTATCGTCCATATTATGACTCCGGAAAAAAGGGAATTCTATAACCTGGATAGACTCTGGCGAGACGCCGAGCGGATAGAGTTAGAATAGAAATCCCTTCGAATCGATCTCTCCGATTTTCCGCCCGCGAACTCTAATTCAATATTGCCCGGAGAGAATTCCAATCCGACACGGGCAGATCGCATCGGAATCCTTGGCAGAAGTACGCCTTTACGCTTCCGCCGGACTTGCGATTTTTCAATAAAAGGATCTTTTCTCCGGCTTCCTCGGCTTCCTTATCGGTCGCCCAAGCAAATACCGTTTCAGGTAAAAACATAGCTCCTATTCCTTGCCATATCGGAAATAAATCCTCCTGAGTCGAGTATACGACCGCCAATTCTTTCGAGTCGGAATTTTTGAGCCAATACGCGGAAAGCATATAAGGATAGTTCATCGGATGAGTTTCCAATTCTACTTTAAAATAAGAGAATATAGCGTCGGCAAAATCGGAGTACCGACCCGACTCGACTCCCAATCTAGAGAGAATCGTAAACGCTAGGGCAAACGAACTGTTGGCCGAAGGTTCCACTCCGTCGTAACCCTCCACATTTCTGCGTAAGAGATCCTCGGCGTCGGAGCCGGTATCGAAAAATACTCCGGCAGGCGAGCGAAATAATCTCACTGCTTCCTCGGCGTATCGAATAGCGAGAGTCAAATAGCGAATCCCTTTTCCCGCCTGAAACAACCAGAGAGACGCCAGAATAAATTCGGCATAATCTCCGCTGTACGCGAGAAACCTAGCCTCACCCTCCCTAAATCGTCTCAATAACCGTCCATCTTCCCGAACTAAATTATTTTCAATAAATCGAAACGTCTCTTCGGCCAGTCGTAATAATTCTCCGTCGCCGAACGCCATTGCGGCTTTCGTCGCAGCCTTTACATATAAACAATTCCAGGAAAGTAAAACCTTATCGTCGCGTAACGGGCGAATTCGATCCGACCTGCGCGCTAACAATTTTTTCTTATTTCGGTTAACGATTTCGATTAATTCCTCCTCTTCTAACCCGTGCAATCTTGCAAAATTCGTCCGAAAGCTCTCGTGTAATATATTACTTCCTTCGAAATTTCCGATCTCCGTAACGTTCCAAAATGCCTCCAGGAGAATGGCATCGGAATCGCATACCTCGTGAAATTCGTTTCTTTTCCAGAGATAAAACAAACCCTCCTCGCCTTCCGAATCCGCATCCTCGGCGCTGGCAATTCCTCCGCCCTGCAATCTCATATCGCGGGAAATATATTCCAATACGTCGTAGGCCGCTTCCTTATACTTTAGATGGCCGGTAGTCTGAAAACATTCGACCAACGCCTCCAAGAATAAGGAATTATCATAGAGCATTTTTTCGAAGTGCGGAACCAACCATTTATGATCGGTGGAATATCTGCTGATTCCACCCCCGATTTGATCGTAAATTCCGCCCTTCTTCATTGCGACAAGAGTTTCCTCCACCATTTCCAAAGCCTTCGGCTCTCCGGTGGATTTATAAAATCTTAATAGAAAGGACAGCCCCATGCTGGGAGGAAATTTATTAGTGACATTCGATTTGAAACCTGCGAATTCGGGATCGTAAAATCGATCGTACATTCCGAATGCATTTTCGAAAACCGTCTTGGAAGGCAACTGCAACGCGCTTTGTTCGCTTAACGCTTTAGATTCTTCGGATTCTTTTAAGTATTGGGCAAGCTCTTCCGAAGCGTCTATTAGTTCTTCCTTTTTCTCTTTCCAAAGCGTCGCCAGAATATTCAAAATGTCCGTAAAGCTTTTACGACCGTATTTAGCGACCGGGGGAAAATAAGTCCCTCCGGTAATCGGCTTCCCTTCCGAAGTCAAAAACATATTCAAGGGCCAGCCGCCTTGCTGATTCATAGCATGCAAAGCGTCCATGTAAATTCGGTCCACGTCAGGCCTTTCTTCCCGATCGACCTTAATGGAAACGAAATATTGATTCAAGACCGCGGCAGTTGCCTCGTCTTCGAACGATTCCTTCTCCATCACGTGACACCAGTGACACGTTGCGTACCCTATCGAGAGGAAAATCATTTTATCTTCCTCCTTCGCTTTAAGAAAAGCTTCCTTAGCCCAAGGAAACCAGTCCACAGGGTTCATCGCATGTTGAAGTAGATACGGACTCTTTTCGGACGCGAGTCGGTTTTGTTTCTTTGGAGTTGTGTCCATTTATTTCCGCTGTATTAGACTTTTCTCTCAATGTTTTCGATTTGGCAAATTCTTCCGAGCCTAAAACCATGCTCCGTAGGAAGATTACCGAACGTATGCAAAGGCCCTTAGTCGTTCCTTTTTTAAGGAAAATCTATCTCCGGCTATTTTTGGCCGGAGCATTGACTTTGCCTAGTTCCATTTTCGCACAACAATCGGAATCACTTGTCGAGAATAAACCCGTATTCCATTTATCGTTAAGAGACGCCGTCAATTACGTCCTTGCAAATAATATTACGGTTAAAAACGCTAAAATGGAATATATTAAAGCGGACTCCGCAGACTTAAAAAATCAGTCTCAGTTTGCTTGGACACTTGTAGCCTCGTTCGCTACAACTAAAACCGGATTGCCTTCCAACCGAAACAACATTATTTCCGGAACGAAAATATCGAATGATAGGATGGCGATCGGAATTCAAAAGCAGTTCGAGACCCAAACCTACTTTACGCTCGAAGTCAGCAACGTTCGTTTCGATACCAACGCCTTGGAATCTCCCGCCTCGGCGGCTCCGTTGGGAGCCTTGGGTCCTTTGCTCGCGGCGCCTCCCCAATATACAAGCGCGCTGACTGCAACCCTCAGCCAAGAACTCTTAAAATATAGCTTCGGAAGAACGGAGAAGGATCGTCAAAAGGTTTTAAAACAGAATGCGATCATTCAACGGGACAGCCTCATCAATACACTGGCTCAGCTTGTAGTTAAAACTCTAGTCGATTATTGGAGCTTAAGCGTTTACGATTCCCAGGTTTCCACATTCGAAAGACTCGAAAAAAATACGAGGGCCATCCGTGATATTACGGCTCGGAAAGCCGGTTTAGGACTTTCCGAATCCTTTGAGTTAAACCAATGGAATTCCGCACTATCGCAGACCCAAAATAGTTTGGATAGTGCCAGACTTGCGAGAAACGATGCCGAAAGGAACCTGGTTCGTGTTCTGAATGCGGACCCTTCTTCTAAAATTGCGGGGATTACCGATCTACATGAGCAAATTCCCGATAATATGGATCCGGAAAAAGATTATCAATACGCACTCAAAAACCGGATCGATCTTAAAAATTTAAGAAGACAGAGGGAAGTCGCGGACATTCAGCTTCGGATCAAGGAAGCGGAGGATATGCCGTCCTTCAAAATCAGCGGAAGTTATTCCACGAAAGGGCAAACTTTTTTAAATCCGCAGGCGAACTTCGTAAACCCCGAAACCGGAATCATGTCCTTTAAATACCCGGAAATGAACGCAGGGTTCAGCCTATCCTACCCCTTATTCGACGTGGGAATTAAGACGGACATTCGGGACGCGAAAGCCCAAATCGAAATACTCGCAAAACAAGAAGAGGAATTAAAGAAGCAGATTCGAGAGGAGCTGGATAACCGATACGCGTCGATCATGGCCGGCAGAGAGTTATTGGATTCTGCGACTCGTCGGAGAGACGAAGCCGAGAAATATTATAAGGGCGTTCAACAACGCTATAGCCAAGGTCGATTTACCGCAGTCGTGGTAAAATTAGCGTTGGATAACCTGATTCAATCCGAGCTTTTAGTGGCCCAGGCAAAAATTAATTTCAACGTGGACCTCATTCGCTACGATCTAGCCAAAAATTACATTTTCGAAAAATTCGGAGTGGACGTGGCCAAGTTAATCGAAGAACTTTCGAAACTCGACCTAGAAAACGACAAAACCAAGTAAAATCCTTTTACGCTCGGAAAATATAAGTTCGCAAAATCTTTTCCGAAGGGATTTGTATATCAAGCTTTAGGAATATTCGGAATTTCGAGAGGAATCGTTTCCCCTTCCAGGGACCTTAAAAATTCTATAAGATCCCGTTTTTCTTCCTCCGAAAGACGAGTGGGTTTTAAGAGCGGATCGAATATAGCGTTCGCGTGCCCGCCATCCGCAAAATGATTCACGGTTTCTTCGATAGAATCGAATTGGCCGTTATGCATAAAGGTCTTTCTGCGAGTCACATCACGCAGCGAGGGAGTGCGAACCTTATCCTTAACGCCGGGCAACCCGGACGTATGCATTTCCGAATCCGAAAAGTTCGGACCTTGGTGACATTGCACGCATTTCGCCTTATTTTGAAAAACGTCCCATCCTCGTTTTTGCGCGGGAGTCAAGGCCGCTTCCTCCCCCATCACAAATCGATCAAAATTCGAATTCCGACTCAAGATGGTCCGTTGAAACGCGGAAAGAGCAAAAACGATTTTATCGACCGTAATTTCGGAACTTCCGAACGCCTTATTAAACATTTCTTTATATTCAGGAACGGCGGAAAGTCTTTGTATGATCGCCTTTTCGTTTTTGGACATTATATCGAAATAAACCCTTTCTTTGACCACGTTTTCCAAATCCCTCGTCTCCGGATCCTTGAACACGTCCTTGTATAAGGCGACGTTAGTCAGAGTTTGACCGATATTATTATGAATCTTATTTCTCGGAGCCCCGCTAGTTTGAAATTCGAAGTTTCGATACGTCGCGCAACTATAATCCTGTCTTAGGGATAATCTCTTATCGAAATAAAGCATTTTGCCCAGCTCGACCTTATCCTTATTATAAGGATTATTGCTAGGATGAATTACGTTCTTTACTACGAAAGCTTGGAGTTCGGAAATCGGCTTACGTTCTTTGCAGGACCCGATAAAAAGCGTCGAAAGTAAAAGGGACAAAATTGTTAAAAATCGAATCATATCGTGCCCTAGTACCCAGCTTCCGGTAAATTCGGCGAATGTCAATCTTTAGAATAATTCTAACCTCGTCCCGGAAAGAGAAAATCTTAGTGAGCGGCTCCTCTTTGTCACAAAATGAACGAACCGTCGTCTTTCCTTATAAGGAGCTTTCTAATGGAAAAGAAAACGATCGTCATCGTCGGCGGAGGATACGCGGGTATCATTGCGGCAAATCGTTTAGCCAGAAAAAATTCTTCGTTACGAATCATTCTTGTTACTGCGAATGATTTCTTCTTGGAGAAGATCAGAAATCATCAAGAAATTGCCGGAACAAAATCCAAGTCCTATCCGATTCGAAATCTTCTCCACAAAAAAGTGGAACTGAAGATCGGCGTCGTAGACCGTATTCTCCCCTCGGAAAAGAGAATACGGTTTCTAGATAATGAGTCACTCTCCTACGATTTTCTCGGATACACTGTCGGAATGAAGCCCGCGCAGATCGAAGAGATGCCGGAGACGATTTTGTCCGTGGCAAATGCGGACGATTGTAAAAGAATCAATTCGGCGCTCCTACAATCTCCGTTCCGTAAGATCACGGTCGTCGGCGGAGGATTAACCGGAATCGAAACCGCGTCGGAATTGGCGGAAGGATTTCCCCATGCAAAAATTACGCTCTTGGAGTCCGGGACCATCGGAAAAAATTTCAATTCCGAAGCGATCGAATATATGCTTCGAATCTTAAAGCGGCTCGGAGTCACCGTTTTACAAAACAAACGAGCCGCAAATATTTCCGTGGATTCGATTTTGACCGAAGACGGGGATAAAATTCCCCACGATTATTGCCTACTTTCGGCGGGATTAGTCGCTTCCGATCTAGGCAAAAATTCCGGACTCAAAGTAAATTCCATCGATCAGATCATAGTCGATGGCACGTTTCAATGCGGAAACCATCCTTCGATATTGGGAGCGGGCGACTGCATCAAAATAATGGAAAAAGAATATTCTTCATTAAGAATGTCTTGTGCGACCGCCCTACCGATGGGAATTTACTTAGCGGAGAGGATCTCCTATTTGACGGGAAACCCGAGCAAGATGGGCCAAAATCCGTTTTCAATGGGATATGTGATTCGTTGCGTGAGCCTAGGCAGGAACGCGGGATTGATCCAGACCGTAAATCGGGAGGACGCCCCGAGCGGAAGAATTTGGACGGGAAGAATCGGAGCGGTAATCAAGGAATTGATTTGCAAATTCACGATCCTGTCCATAAAAGCCGAGAAATACTTAGACTTTTATGCCTGGCCAAGTGCAAGAAAAATCGAAATCGTCGATACCGGCAAAATGGCGACGGAACGTTAAATGGATCGACTAGGACAATTTCTTGAGAATAAAAAACTAGTCTTCGGCATCGCGTACCGAATGACCGGAAGCGTCGTAGAAGCCGAGGATATAGTCCAGGAAACGTTTCTTCGTTGGGAAAAATCCGGTAAGACGAACGTAAGATCTCCGAAGGCTTTTCTTTCCACCGTCGCGACTAGGCTATCTTTAGATAGCCTTCGTAAGTCCAAACGAAAAAGGGAAACATACATCGGACCGTGGCTGCCGGAGCCTTTATCGCCTATTCCATTCGATCAGGAAATTCAGGCGGATGAGGAAACTCTGGATTTGGCGTTTTTACATATATTAGAAAAACTGAATCCAATAGAGCGCGCGACATTCCTATTACGCGAATCCTTCGATTTGGATTATTCGATTATCGCCGATGCCGTGGGAAAAAGCCCAGAAAATTGCCGTCAAATTTTCAAGAGAGCAAAAGAAGCGTTAAAGTCGGATCGTAAACGTTTTTCGGCCGATCCGGAGACTAGAAGACTCCATTTGAGGAATTTTCTATTAGCTTCTTCCAAAAGCGACCCGAATCAACTCATTCCGTTCTTAAAGGAAGAAATCGTTATGTGGTCGGACGGGGGAGGAAAAGTCAATGCGGCTCGAATCCCGATCCTAGGCCGGGAGCGGGTCGCATCCGTCTTAAATCGAGTTCGCCGCAATCGGTTGCGCAAGAATTTACGTTTCTATTTCTCTTTCGTAAACGGGGCGGAGACCATCGTCGGCTATCATAAAGACCAACCCGTATTTCTACAGAACTTTCTCATCGAATCGGAGGGAATATGGCGGATCTATAGCGTGCTGAATCCCGACAAACTTCTCGCCTTTAAGGATAAGGAAAAACTATCGAAGGAAGGCTCCCTGATTCCGATAGAATCGTTTTTATTGTTTCCGAATTCACCGAAAGCCTCACTTCCGAAATGGATTTCCCCGATCGCTAAATTGGTCGGATGGGTTATTTCCTGACTTCGCTTATTAACCGATCCGAGTTTTATTTCTTATTTCTCCCGGATTATCGTTAACATAGGATAATCGTGTTTCGGTTTCCGGATACCGAAACCGCTGGACTATCCACAATAAACTGCTTTAGAATAAATGAATGAAACTAAGGTTGATGATTATTTTTATGGCAGGATTGACTCTATTCGGCGTTTTTTGCGGAGTGAATGAAACCGTAATGAATACACGCTCTAATGCTCAAGATTCGCGGGAAGACGAACCCAGCGGCTTTTTCGAATCGAAATACGGTAAAGTGGCCTATTGGATCAAAGGAAAGGGTAAGACGGTCTTTCTTTTGCATTCCGCAGGCCACGACCACAGGGATTTCGATGCGATCGTCCCGGCGCTTACTTCGAAGTACAGGGTAATTTGTTTGGACTGGCCGGGACACGGGATCTCCTCCAATCCGAATCCTCCCTCTTCCGCCTCTGCATTGGCGATCGCCGAAGTTTTACAGGAAGTAGCGGTTCGACTCGCACCCGAGGGCGCGGTCTTTCTAGGAAACTCGGTCGGAGGTTTTGCCTCCTTAAAAATGGCCTTGGAAAAACCGGAATTAGTGAAGGGTTTGATTTTAGTGGACACGGGAGGTATGAATGCCCCCGATTTCAAAACGAGGACCTTCACGAATTTAAAGGGAACCCTTTGGTTTACCGGACTTTCCTGGACCGCATTCCCGAAATATTATCTGAAAATTCGGAACGAATACACGAATCAAATCCTGGAAAGAATTCGGGAAAAAGGAACGCAAGAAGGTGCGAAAGAAGTGAATGCCGCGATCTGGCGGAGCTTTCTTGCACCGGGACATGACCTCCGCGATAAAGTACGGGAAATCAAACAGCCTACCTTAATCATATGGGGAGCCGAGGATCCGGTTTTAGAACCGAGCCTGGGTAAAACGCTGAACGGGGAAATAAAAAATTCCCAAGCCGTATTCTTAAAAACCGGGCATGTTCCTTTTGCGGAAGATCCGAACGCTTTTTTACGGGCGGCGATTCCGTTCCTAGATTCCATCAAGTATTAATCCGAAACTTTTTGAGATTACAAAATAGATGGATAGGATGACTTTTAGCATAGAGTCATCCTATCATGGACGCGGATAAAATTAATCAGGATACTCCCGAATGGAATCGAATCTTCGAGGCGGTCCATAAGCTTTCCGGAATTCCCAAAACGATTTGGAACGAAGCCGGCCGCCTTTATACCCTAAGAAAGATCGGATACGGCGATTTCTTCATCAAACAAGGAAAGGTTCCGACTGAATTCGCTTTCGTATTCTCGGGACAACTTCGCGAGTATTACCTAACCGAAAAAGGCGACGAGTATATTAAGAGTTTCTGTTTTCCCGGAGAATTTACCGGATCCTATTTCGATTTGCTATCCGGCCACCCGTCCACATGTAATATCCGGGCGATATCCGATTGCGTGTTGGGAGTGGCTAAATTTTCCGATTATACCCGGCTCTATGAAAAAAATATCGCTTGGGAAAGATTAGGAAGAAGGACCGCGGAATTACTCTTTCTAAAGAAAGCGAGACGAGAATACGAGCTATTGGCCCTTTCCGCCGAGGAAAGATATGAATCCCTAAAAAAGAATTATCCGGGAATCGAGGAGTTGGTACCTCAATATCATATCGCTTCGTACTTGGGAATCACGCCCGTAAGCCTGAGTCGAATCCGATCCAAACTATCTAAATCCCAAAACGGATAAAAAAACGCCGGAAGATTTTTCCTCCGGCGTTCTTCGCTTCTAGATCTTGTTTCGCTGCGAATTATTTTGCGGAAGCAGCCTCGCGAATCACATACGCGGCGATCTCGTTTTTCTGTATCTGCGTGGTTCCCTCGAAGATACAGAGAATTTTAGCGTCGCGCATAAGCTTTTCGACGGGATATTCTTTCGTGTATCCGTATCCACCGTAGATTTGGACCGCATCAATTGCAGCCTTCATCGCAGTTTCCGAGCAGTATGCTTTTGCAATCGCCGAGTATTTTGGAAGACGAGGGTCCTCCGCATCCGACATGCGGGCGGACAAGTAACAGATTTGGCGAGCGGTTTCGACTCCGATCGACATATCGGCCAACATGTGTTGGACTGCCTGGAAACTGGAAATCTTGGATCCGAACTGTTCCCGTTGGCGCGCATATTTGGATGCGTGGTCCAAAGCCGCTTGCGCAACACCGACGCCCATGGCCGCGACGTACGGACGGGACGCGTTCAATGTTTGAAGAGCGTAAATAAACCCTAGGTTTTCTTTTCCGATCATATTCGCTTCTTCGACCGCACAATCTTCGAAGATAATTTGTCGTGTATCCGATGCGCGAATTCCGAGTTTATCTTCTTTCTTACCTACGATCAGACCGGGAGTTTCGCGTTTCACATAAAAACACGAAACACCGCGGGTTCCACGACCCTTATCGGTATAAGCGAATACGGTGTAAGCGCCTGCACTACCGCCACCGGTAATCCATTGCTTGGTTCCGTTAATAACCCATTTATCGCCTTTCTTAACGGCGGTTGTGCTCATCCCTGGAACATCCGAACCTGCGCCCGGCTCCGACAGACAAAAGGATACTCCGTATTCTCCGTCGATGACAGGCTGAAGCCATTTTTTCTTCTGTTCATGGCTCGCGCCTTTTAAAATCGGTAGGATCCCCAAGCCGGTATAACCGAAGCAAAGGCTGATACCGAGGCATCCCCGAGAAAGTTCTTCGGTCACGAGGCATTGTTCTACGGATCCGAGTCCCCAGCCGCCATATTCTTCCGGGATGGTTAGGCCGTTCACACCAAGCTCGGTTCTCATTCTGTTGATAAGTTCTTCGGGGTGTTTATTCTCTTCGTCCCAGTGGATCGCTACTTCGTGTGTAATCTCTTTCTTTACGAAATTGCGGATCGTATCTCTAATTTCGATCTGTTGCTCAGTCAGTTCCTGGTACATTCGGTTCCCTTCTTAAGAGAGTTTCTATTCCTAATTTTTGAGGATAGGCGATTAGATCAACTAAAACCTTTGTAAACAACCGCTCAAATCGCCTAGAATGGGACAGAATTCGACTAAAACGCAAATTTTTATCGTATAGAGGCCTAGGATTCAATGATTTTATACAGAACGTTCGTTCTGTTTTATCATCTCCGTCCTATAAATACCGTGACCGAAAAGAGAAAACTCAAGTGGAATCCGACCGATCGAAGTGCCGACAATATTCGATTTACTCGATTTCCTCGAACATGATTTTGAGAATATCCGCCTTAGGGAGAGCTTTTTTTTCCAATACTGTGACCGGAACGCGAAGTTCTAATTTCTTGAGTTTAGATTTCGAATAGCTCTGACGAGAGCTACCCTTCAACTCCATGACTATTTCCAAATCGTTTTGCGTAACCGCTCTACCCTCCATGATAGAACCGTCTTTAAAATGCGCCTTATCGATCACGGCTCCCGAAGGATCCGGCACGGAAATCTCCAAGAAAATAGTTTCCGAGTCAAAGCCGATCACCTTTGCGAGAAATGTCTCTCCATTTCTCGGCTGAATCGTGACCTTACCGGTCATAGCCATTCGGTGTATCTTTTGATCTATGCTTTCCTCTCGATCATTCCAATGGTTCGCATATAAATTCTCTTCGCAAAATTCCACGATGATCGTTCGTTTCGTAAGGGAGGTCAGCCAGCCTAACAGAACCGTTACGGTATAATCATGCCAACGTGCCGATTCGGTGACCCGGATCGTCTGGCCAAGAGGAGGCTCCGGAATTGGCGAGTTTAATGCCGGAATTAAGCCGAAGAATATCGGAGACTGCCAGGCGGGGACCAAGCCTCCAAGAAACGCCCAACGCGATTTAGTCGAATGGACCTTGCATCGAGAGGAAGTCTCCGCCGCTAATACGATTCGTTTTTCAGGATTAGAACTCATTCGCCTCTCTAAGGTGCAAGAAGTCAGCCAAATCAAGGTAGTAAGAAAAATAATCCAAGTCGATCCAATTCGCATAACAACGAAAATACTTCTCTTAAATTTCGTTTCGGGAAATTCGATGTTAAAGTTTTCCTTTATGGCAAAAGGCTATTTAACAAGGCTCTATTCGCAAGCAAAAACTTTACGATACGAAGTCGGAATCGATTTATATTCTCTACCTTGTTTCTTTCGATGAGGGAGAGCCGCGCTACATTGCCTATCTCATTTTGTTTATTTGTAAAGTAGCCAACGGCGATTATGCGGTTTTCAAAAATTTCGACATATTAAATTCTTGATATTTTATAGACTTCTATCCGAACTGGAAAAAGCGGCTCGCAATTCAACCGACTATGCTATATCCGAATAAGCAGCAAAGATAGCCTGACGGATACTAGGCGAGGGAGCGAGACTGACGATGAACGAGCGGTCGAAATCCTTTCTTCCACCTTTCCGATCCGGGCAACCTATACCTACATTCCGGATCGTCTCGATAGGTTTTCTAATTTTCGCTTGTTTCCTTTTCCTGGAAGCTTGTTTTACCAATCCTATTTTCAGGCCCCTACTCTTTCCCGTCGAAAGCTCGAACGATTCTCGATCAGTAGGATTATTATTTGGAGTTTTATTAGGCAATTCGAACTCCGGAACGCAGCCAACAGCCGTTCCAAGCTCCCCGGTCTTGGACACGATTCCTCCCGTGCCAGGCGGATCAGGAATCATAACCGCAACTCCTTCCGGTGTATATTCTCCGTCTTCTAAAGCCCAGGTGAATGTTTCCTGGACAATCGGCACCGATAATGTTACTAGTCCCGCAAATCTGACGTACCAAGCGTATTATTCTACGAGCAATAATATGACTACCTTATCGACGACGCTTACCAACGGAACCCCATTCGGTTCCGTTCAAGCGAACATTTCCAATATTAACGTAAACCAACTATTTGCGAATACGACTTATTACTTTAACGTGATCGTCGCCGATCAAGCCGGGAACCAAAGCGTTTACGTATCCCAATCCGCGATAACAATGTCAGCCGCGTATCTGTTCGATTCGACTTCCAATATTGCCGGTAACGTGACATCTCGTTCTAACGTAAACGGTCTTTGTTCGGCTCGCTTCGGCTCCATGAGCGCAAGCACATATCCTTGGAAAAATAATTGCTCTACCGTTGTCGCCTTTATTTCGCTTAGCGGTGTGGATACGATCGCGAATCTATTGACTTCAGTTCCCGGGTCGGCAATCATTTTAGGAAGTCAGGGAACGATACTAGCTTCCAATAGCGGCACGCTAATGAGCGGAACTATCCAGAATACGATCCGTAACGCGATTCCTGAATATAGCAGCAGTGGCGGTTGGTGGAGCTTTTCCACGGTTTCCGGCGGTTATGCCTCCGTGGATAGTTGTTCGAACGGAACCTCCAATTCCGCCGCAGTTTCGGGGAGAATCGGATTTCCCGATTCAACTTCTTCGGTATGGCTGGATGATGCCATCAATGGGGAAAGTGCTCCAAGCGGAGCAGGCTGCGATATTACGAGGGCGATTTTCTGTCTTTGTTATTAATGCATATCGGGACATTCCGACCGTATCCGATTTCTATTCGACTCGATCGCCGACTGTCCGTAAGATCGGAAACTTTCCGATTTCTTAAATCAAATCACTTTATCTTTCTTTAACTCTTCGATATCCGCTTCGGAATATCCCAATTCTTTCAGAATTTCGACGTTATGCTGACCGTGCTCAGGCGGCTCGAGACGATAGGTTACCTTGCTCTCCGAAAAAGAAAACGGGGAACCGAACTGAACATAATCTCCGTACAGCGGATGTTTACGCTCCAGAATCATCCCTTTTTCGACGAGTACAGGATCCTTAGCGACTTCGTCCAAGGTCTTAACCGGAGTAAGACATGAATCCGGATTCTCGAAAATCGGTTGCAAATCTTGTAATGTATTCGAAGCAAAATATTCGGTTAATATTTTTTTCCAGTCCTCGAAATGCGCCTCGTCCGCCGGAATTTTCTCCAGGTGTTTTTCTAGTCCGGATTGTCGAAGAAATGTCTTAAAAAACATGTCTTCCAACGCGCCGAGAGCGACCCATCTCCCTTCCTTCGTCTTATACGTATTATAATTCGGAAGCTTGCCGGAAAGAAGTTCGTTTCCTCCTTCCGGATCCTCACCGGTTGCGGAATAAATCCCGCCGTAAAGCGAGATAAATTGCAAGGAAGCTTCCATCATGGAGACTGCGATTTTTTGACCTCGACCCGTTTTTTCTCTGTAATACAAAGCGGCCAAAATAGACGAGAGTGCCGTAAGAGTTCCGCCGCCGATATCGGCCAATTGAAAACCGGGAGCCTGGGGATTCTTTCCGGTCTGGGATAATACGCCGGATAGAGAAAGATAATTTAGATCATGGCCGGCAAAATCCCGGTAGGCTCCCGAATCTCCATAACCGTAGATCCCGCAATAAATCAATCGTGGAAATCGATCCTTTAAATCCTCGTATCCGAGTCCCATCTTTGCGAGACCGTCGGGACGAAATCCTTCGAGCAAAATATCGGCGTCCTCCAATAATTTGAATAGGATCTCCTTCGATTTCTCCCGCTTCAAGTTGAGAGTGATCGCTTTCTTATTTCGATTCAGCATCAAGTATAAGGAAGGAGCTCCGTTCGATTTCTTAAACATAACTCTGGTGGCATCCATCGCGCGAGGGTTTTCTATTTTAATGATCTCCGCGCCCATGTCTCCCAAATACATGGAGCAGAGAGGGCCTGGGAGAAGCAGACTGAGATCAACGACCTTAACGCCTGAAAGTGGACCTTTGTTCATTTTTATCGGTCTCCGTGATTTGACTGAGGCATTGTTTAGTATATACTTCGCGAGTGGAAAGTCATTTTCGGAATCGAAATTTATTCCGAATCCCGCTCGGAAGCCGATAATTCCGCGCTAGTCATATTCCATCTCCAGCGAACATAGTCCTCTATCGTTCCGAATCCATATCCTTCCGATTTTAATTTCCGAATTACCGAAGTCAAAATTTCCTTCGTTGTCGGATGCGTATCGTGAAATAAAACGATGATTCCTTTACCGTCCGCGCCTCGAACCAATCGAAAGTAAATGCGATTCATTTTCGCCTTAAATTTCTCGTCGTCCAGATTGATGCGAGGGCCTTTTTCGTACCATTCCCCCCTTACCCATTCCTTGGAATCGGAGGAATCAAAATGCTTGGACCACATAACGACGACCCCTTTTTTTTTGAGAACAGATCCGACTCTTTTCTTAGCCTGGTCGGAAACGGGACGATTGAAAGGCGAGCCGAAGGGAGGTCGTAAAAGCGTCATCCTAGCGGATTCTGTTCCAAGTTCGCGATCATACATACTCTGATTATCGTCGAATTGCTTGGCGATTTTTTCGTCGGATAGAGAAAGCAAATTGCGATGATCGATCGTATGATTTCCCACGGAGTGTCCTTCTTTCCGCATCCGTATCAGAACATCTTTATATTTCTTGAATCCGTTTTTGATTCTGGTTTCTTTCGGAGCCCAATCGCCGCAAATAAAAAAGGAAGCCTTGATTTTCTCCTCTTTTAGAACGTCTAAAATTCCCTCCGTCCAATCCGAGGGTCCGTCGTCGAAGGTTAGATAGGCGATTTTATCGGGAATCGGATCGCCGTCATAAAAGCCGTACGCTCCGTATTTTGCGGAACTCCCCGTAGGGTCCTTTCGATCGATCGTATGGAAGCAAGAAATACAAAAATAGAAAAGAAAAAGGAAGGAAATTAATTTTGGCATAAGGAAATTAATTTCCAATTTATCGAGACAGGCTCTCGCGTAAATAAATTTTAGTCGAACATTTCTCCGGCAGTCAACCAAACACCTGCGATAATCAACAATATCCCGGTCCACTGAGACCAATTTAATCTTTCTTTAAATAAGAAAAAAGAAGCCAGCAAAACTACGATGAATCCTGCCGAGGTGAACACCGGATAAGCCAGCGAGAGTTTTAATCCTTTTCCAAGAACCCACCGATACCCGAGTAGAGCTATTCCAAAAGAGGCTATTCCGGTAAAAAATACCGGGTGCAAAAAACTTTTAATCAGACCTTCGATTCCGGGGACGGCATCGGTTTTATCTCCCAAGGAACTCGCTTTAATGAGTATATTGGCTAAAGCATTAAAAAATAAAGCCACAACGAAGACGATCACGACCGTTGCTTTCATTCTGCTATCTCCCAAGTTCAATTTTTCTTTCCCTAGAATGCCGTAAGAAGAAGGTTGAAGAATCTTCCATAGACGCGAGAGGGGGATCGGTTCCGACTTTCAGCGTCCATCCAAAGGAAAGTATGAGAAAGATCAAGGGCAAATCGCGAATAGATAGAAAATCCTTTCGTTTTAGAGGACTCTCTCTCTCCTATCTGGACGCCGGACCCAAAGAGGCTCCTCCCATCCTGATCGCACATGCGAACGGTTATAGTGCCGCTTGCTACTCGTATTATATAGAAAGGCTATCGAAAAAATTCCGGGTGCTGGCTCTCGATTTTTGCGGCCATGGAGAATCGGAGCCCAGCCTAGATTGGAAGAGTTGGTTTTTTTTCCGAGATCAAATTCTCGCTTTGATCGAGGTGGAAAATCTGAAAAATACCGTAGGAATCGGTCATTCTTTAGGCGGCGCGAGTCTTCTTCTTTCTTCCTATCATAGTCCTTCCCGCTTTCGAAAAATTATCGCGATGGATCCGGTCATCCTAAACCTTCCGTTTATTTTATATGCTTGGATTTTCGGGAATCCTCTCTCGAAAGGCGCCTTGGCAAGAAGACGGGAATTTGCGAGCCTGGATTTGATTCGAAAAGCTTACAGAAGGACTGCGGCATTTTCGAAATGGAATTCGGAAATTTTCGAGGATTATCTTAAAAGCTGCTTTCGCCAGGAAAACGGAAAAATATATTTAAGATGTCCTCCGGAAGTGGAGGCGAAAATATTCAACTCGGTTAATTTCTTCAGCCTTTATCAGTACGGAAAAATCAGAATTCCGACTCATATCACTATTCCCGAAAAATACGAAGTTTGTACGCCCAAAGCCGCAAAAAGAATCGTTAACGGAAATTCGGAATCCTCTCTCGAGATCTGGAAGGACACGACTCACTTCTTCCCTTTCGAAGAACCGGAACGGACCTGGGATAGAATCCAAAGAATTCTTACTATGGAAACGCCTCGATGACGGATGCCAAAACGGGAGCTCTTTTTTACTTCGAAGGGAGAATTTTATTCGCGAATCGCGGCCTAGTCGCCGACGCGCACTCTCATTATGCCGTTTCCATTTTGATCTCGATTTCCTTACCTTTTTTCATTCAGACGGAAAGCGGTGAAAGGAAATCGTATCAGGCGGTCGTGCTAGCTCCGAATTTTCACCATACTCTTCTTGCGCAGGAATCGGATATCATCGTAGTTCAATTCGATCCTCATAGCACCGACTATGCACCGATCGCAGCCCGTTTCGGAAAATCAGGTATTCATGAAATACCGGATTCCGATCTAAACCATCTCATCGACGATTGTCGAAAATTATTGGAAGGAAAACTGGATTGTTCCCGGGCTAAATCCTTATTCGAGGATATTCTTTCCGCAGTTGGAGCGGAAAAACCGACGAAAGTCTCTTTGGATCCGAGAATACTCTCCGCGACTAAAAGAATGAAAGCTTCCCTTCCCGGTTCCGTGTCGGTTCCGGAACTTGCTAAGGAATCCGGTTTTTCCGAGACGAGATTTATGCACTTATTCAAAGAGCAACTCGGACTACCCGTTAGGCAATACCAGCTTTGGCTCCGTCTCCAAGAGGCCGCCCACTTATTAAAGGAAGGAGGCAATTTAACCGAGGCGGCACATGCTGCGGGGTTTGCCGATCAGGCTCATCTGAGTAGAACCTTCAAAAAAATGTTCGGCGTGCAACCGTCCCGATTTCTAGGATCGAACAGTTCGGTTAAAGTTACGTTCTGCGTTTAAGCAAAATCCGGAAGCGATCAGGACTTCCGGATTCGCTCTTCGAAAGGGGAGATATTTAATGCGCGGGACGGAAATCCTTAAGCTTTCCTTGAGCCGCCAACTCTTTGCGGACCGCTTCCTGAACATCTTTACGAAAACCTAATTCAAAAAAGACGTCCGCCACGACGAAGATCGGAGCGGAAACCACCGCTTGGAATAGGTTATCGAAGAGGGCCGGGCGACTCTTTTCGAAAATAAAATGCCCGTAAAACTGCGCTCCCCAACCGATTAGCTGAGCTATTGCGAATACCGTCCAAGCGGTCGAAGGTTCCAAAGATGCGGTCAAATAATGCGCGATCGTGAGTAAGGACCCGAATACGACTGCAGACGCTAAAGCGAAAATAAAATCCAGGCTGAAATAATAAGCCAGTACGACCGCGGCAAATACGGTTGCAGCAGTGATATCGAAACCCCAGATCGAAAGCAGCGAAAATCTACATAGCACGAGAAACAACGTAAACGTAATCGTGGGAACACCTAAAACGTGTATCAGAATATTCCTTTTTTCCTGGTGATAGGCCGAATAAAAGACCATTTCTTTTGCAAATCTCATAATAAGACTCCTTACGAAGATGATCGAAGTATAGTCTGATCGAACGGATACGACTTGAACGAATCTGCCGTTTTAATAAAAAAATCCATTGCAGAATACTTGTTCGAAATAAAAATTCAAAATACGACGAGAAGGTTTCGATTATGCCCTATGTGAACGTAAAAGTCGCCGGTCCTTTAACGAAGGAGCAAAAACAAACGATCGTAAAGGAATTTACGGAAACGTTACGGAAGGTGGCCGCTAAACCACCTGAATCGACCTATATAGTTATCGACGAGGTCTCTCGAGAAGACTGGGCCGCAGGCGGCAAGCTACTCGAGTAGAAATGGATACCCTTTTTTTTATTCTCTCCAAGCTTGCCGGAATCTTTCTTTTTCCCTTACCCGTTTGTCTGTTCTTGGTATTTATCGCCGGCTTACGTTTACCGAAGAAAAAGCAAAAACTTTCGGTTTGTCTTCCCCTAATCGTTTTATGGATCTGTTCCACCGATTCTTTCTCCCAATGGTTAGTGACTGGTTTGGAAGAAAAGCATCCACCCGTAGCAATCAAGACTCTTCCGACGGCTGATGCGATCGTTGTACTCGGAGGAGCGATCGATAATTTAGCGCTTTATGGAGATCGACCACAATTGGGTTCCGCGGCGGAAAGAATGACCGATGCGGTGATTCTTTATCGGGAACATAAGGCACCTAAAATCGTTTTCACGGGAGGGTCGGGACATCTACTGTTTCAAGCTCGAAAGGAATCCGAGGCTGCCGAGATCTTCCTAAATTCTTTAGGCGTCCCTAAATCCGCGTTAGTACTCGAAAGTGAAAGTCGCAACACCAAAGAAAATGCCGAGTTTACTGCCGAGATCTTTCGCAAAAGAGGTTGGAAATCCATGATCTTAATCACTTCCGCATTTCATATGGAAAGATCCCTCCGTGTTTTCGGAAAAACCGGCCTAAACGTGATTCCCTGGCCCACGGATTATTCTTCGCAAGTCAAGGTTTTGACCCTCGATTCTTTCGTTCCTTCGGCTCACACTCTCTCCACTACGAGCACGGTATGGAAAGAGAGGATCGGATTGCTCGTTTACGAGGCGAGAGATCGTATTTCCACTTTTCTTCCCCTCCGGCTGGTGTTTCCTTGGTCTAAGGACTAGACTTAGTTTGAACAGATGAACGTAAAATTCGTAATCCTCGCCGGAACCATCGCTCTTTCATTGGGAGCCATCGCATTTTTTTCCTCTAAGGAGACTTCTTACATTCTCCTAGACGCCTCCGAACTCGCCGCTCACCCGTCCAATTATGATTCCGACGAACTACTAAGGGTTCGCGGATTCGTCAAACCAGGCACGGTGATTCGAGAAGGGAAAACCGCCAAGTTCGTACTTCAACTTAACGATCAGGAAGTTCCGGTTTTCTTTACGGGTGCGACCCTTTTACCGGACGCCTTTAAAGAAGGTACCCGCGCAAGAGTGGACGGGGTTTGGAAAAATGGAGTCTTAGTGGCGGATCGAGTGGAAGCGAAATGCGCCTCCAAATACGAAGCGGGATATTCCGATAAAGAAGCTTCCGCAGAAGAATACTAAGCGGGAAATCATGAACGACTTCGGAGCGCTTTGCCTCATCACCTCCTTTTCCCTTCTAATTTTCTCCATCGTCCAGACTTCCTACGGAATTTTTCGGAACGATCCGCATGGGATCGAATTAGGTCGATATACCTTAATGGCGAATTTTGGAGTCGTCTTACTCGCCTTCCTCGTGTTAGTCGTCCAACTTGTCCGTACCGATCTGAATAATTATTATGTTGTAATGCATTCGAGCGAGCATTTACCTCTCTTCTACAAGATGACTTCCGTTTGGTCGGGTTCGTCCGGGTCGCTATTGTTCTGGAATCTTCTCCTTTCCTTTTTCACTTTTATCGTACTATGGCAAACCCGGCACCTTGTGAATGATCGAGTTCCGGTGATGAATTTAAGCCTGAGCGTAATTGCCTGTTTTTTCTCCTTTCTTGCGATCTTCTTTCCCGATGCACAACCCTTCCGAGAATTTCAACCCGCCGCAGTCGCAGGTAGAGGTCTCAATCCTTTGCTACAACATTGGGCGATGATCATACATCCTCCGATTTTATACGTGGGTTACGTAAGCTTTGCGATTCCATTCTCGATCGCGACCTCGGCGCTAATTACCGGCAAGCTTTCGGAAAATTGGTTTCGTTTCGTCCGTCGTTGGAGTATTTTCTCCTGGTTTTTTCTAGGAACCGGAATCCTGCTGGGTTCAAAATGGGCGTACGAAGAGTTGGGCTGGGGAGGATATTGGGCCTGGGATCCGGTCGAAAATGCCAGTCTGATGCCCTGGCTACTATCCACGGCCTTCCTGCATTCCATGATCATCCAGGAACGTAGAGGAATGTTAAAATTTTGGAATATGTTTTTGATTATTCTAGCGTTTCACTTTTGCCTACTCGGGACATGGATCACTCGAAGCGGAGTATTGGAAGGACCTCATTCCTTCTCAAAATCCACGATCGGAACCCCTTTCATTATATACATAGGATTAAGCTTTTCGGTATATATTGGATTCCTAATTTACAGAAGAGGCAAGCTTGTTCCGGAACGGAATCTGGAAGCGATGACTTCGAAAGAAGGAAGCTTTCTCCTGAATAATTTTTTGTTAGTCATCGCGACATTATCGATCCTATTAGGCGTTTTCTCCCCGCTTCTATACGGGAGAGAATTCAAGGCGCCCTGGTTCAATTCATGGGGAGTTCCTTCCGGAATTTTATTACTCTTATTAATGGGCTCCGCTCCCCTTTTAGCCTGGCGCAAAGGCGCCGACAAAATATTTTTTACGACTCTATTTAAGCCTCTGATTGCGGGAATACTCGGGGCCGGAGCTTATATATTCTATTATTCCCGCAATTATTCGATCAGCGATTATAGCCTAGGAGATGTGCTAGGGGAAGTGTATAGTGTTCTTACGATAGGCTTGGGCGTATTTACCATCGCGGGCATCGCTCAAGAATATCATAAAGGCATTATGGCCCGTAAGGCTTCTTATCCCAAGGAGGGATATTTAACGGCCGGCGTACGAATGCTCTTGAAGAATAAGAGACGCTACGGAGGATATCTAGTCCATCTTTCGATGGTCATCCTATTCATAGGTCTTGCGGGAAACGCATTCAAACAGAATACCTCCGTTAAATTCTTTTATTTTCTGGAGCTCCCTCGCGCTAACGAGATCGTTTACTCCAGTCAAGATACCGCCGTGCTCGGCGATTATATCATAGCGGCAAGCAGCCTTAAAATCAAACCGATCATCAACGGGGATCCTTCGGAAGGAATCAGTCATAGAAACGTCATCGTGTCCCATGAAGCGACATTCGAGGTAAAGCGGCAGCTAAAAGAATTCGCTACGATGGTAACCGAAAGGAGGTTCTATCCTCAAATTTCGCATCTGAGCGGAGATTTCGAAACTCATATTCCTACCAGCGAACCTTCGATCGCTTCGACTCCTAAAGAAGATCTTTATATACAATTGGGTGCGATCGAGCACGCCGATCTTTCGGACGAAAATCCGGATTTGCCTAGGTTGTTTATGAACTTCTTTTTTACGAGAGATTCGAACATCAAGTCGGAACAGTATCTTAGATTTCCCCGGCAAATCGTCGCGAACCTGGAAGTTTGGATCAATCCTATGGTAAAATTCATTTGGGCTGGTTCTTTACTGTTCTTTCTCTCCGGACTTTTGATACTGCTACCGATCGGAGAAAATCGGCTATGAGACTCGTTTCGATTCCGATCGTTTTTTTACTCGGTGGAGTCCTGTTTGCGGAATCCACTTTTACGAATCTGACGAGCCCGGAGGAAATTCGGACGTTTCACGACGTGACGAATCGGATTCGATGCATTTGTATTCCTTCCATCGCCATAAAAAGTTGTTCGTTTAATAATTGTACGGTTTCGGCAAAACTGAAGGTCTTCATCGAAAATCGGATCCGCAGCGGCGAAAGCGCCGATACGATCGTGGACAAAATGGTGAAAGGGTTCGGACCGGATGCCGTAAAGGATCCGGTCATTGCCAAGTTTATCGAAACCGGAAACACCGGGATGGCACAAAGCGTCGTCTACGGATTCGGGCCGGATATTTTGGCAAAACCGGATTCGACCTGGATCGATGTCAGCATTGCCATGACGGGAGCGCTAGGCATTCTTCTAATCATTCTCTATTTAAAAAGAAGAATGGCACCGAACTCGATCTCGACTACGGATGCGAACGAAGATGCGGCCTTTCATAAATATCTTTCCGAAATCGAGGAGAAGCAAAAGTAAATGGATTTTCTACTGATCTTCTTTTATATACTTCTCTCCTCCTTGGTTTTGGCTCCGTTTTTATATGTACGATTTGCAAAGCCCGGCCAAGATCTGGAGTTGGAAACGGAAAGGCGGGAGTTGGTCAATAGGCGAGAAGTCTTATTGGAAAACTTAAAGGATTTGAAAATCGAATTCGATACCGGCAAGTTGACCGATCCCGAATTCAAATCCATTTCCTCCGGGATAGTGCACGAACTAGAAGAGCAGGATCGGGAAATCAAGGAATGGAGCACGCGAAAACACGTCGATATCGATCGGCAACCGGTCGCTTCAAACCAGGTTCCAGCGCAGAAATACTGTCACCAATGCGGTTTTAAAATCGAATTGGTCGGTGCTAAATTCTGTCCGGAATGCGGCACGCGCCTCATGGTGTGAGCGCAATATTCCGGCCGTTTTCAAAACCGAATTCGGATGCGGAGGATAGGAATTAAATCGATTTTTTCCCCAGAGGAAATTTAAGAATTCCCTATAAACCGAATTCGTGAAGAATCGATTCTCCGCAGGACTCTATTACAATCATTTAATAAACTAGAGTGATCCTATAATCCCAGGATTTGTTTCCCGATTTTTCTATCGTATCCGATAATGGGAGTCTATAGCTTAAGCGACCCAGATTCACTTCTCCGCGGTTGGAAGTGCAGATCGAAGTAATCGGGAAATTTACGCGGAAATGCATCGAGCTAGTCCTGATTAATCGTAGAGTCTCGCTAAACACCTTCTTTTCCCCGTCCATTTGCATAGAATCCGGGGAACGAGTAACGGAAGGAAATTCGCGTTTAATATAGATGGTCCTGGCTTTTTCCTTCTTGATCTGAACGTTTCCGATCAAAATTCCTTCGATCTGAGTTATATCCGAAAATTCGACCTTATACGTCACTTTCGCCTTTTCCCGGAATACGCCGGGCTCGGCTTCGGGACTTTCCAACTTTTGGAAAGTATAATCTTTTAGTACGACGCTTTTGGAAAAAAAGCCCTTATTCAAACGGCTTAGAATCTCTTCCCGACGAGTCGGAAGAAATTTTATCAAAGATTCGTCCGACTTCTTTTTAGTGGGAACGACGTAGGTGACCTCAAGGGTGCCGGAAAGATCCGGATTGATTGTAAGGATTTCTTCATAATCGAAACAGCCCGTAAACAGAAGGCAGAAGATCGGAAGGAACCGTTTTAAGGGAAGTTTTCCCAAAGTCATACCATCATTCGGGAGGAGAGTGCGGATTCCGTCAACGGGAAAAGACTGCAAATCAGAGGACGGAAGACAGAGGACTGAGGACAGAACATCGATGAGTTGCGATTCCATGTTCTGTGGGGAAGATTCATACCTTTACTTCTGTAACTTTTCCAACGTCTAGCAACTTCTGTCTAGCGTGAGCAAAGCGAACGCGTCTGTCTTCTGACCCCTGTCTTCTGAAAGCGAACGCGAAGCCCGGAGCAGCGTGACCCGGAACGAAGTGAAGGGGGCCGCCCCCGTAGAGCAAATACGGGGGTTTTCGTTTTTAGATTATTTAGAAATAGGGTACGCCTCGTTACCGTGCTCGAGAATATCCAAACCTTGAATTTCTTCGTCCTCGGAGACTCGGAGACCGATCGTATATTTCAGGGCAAGGAAGAGCAAAGAGGAAGCTCCAAAAGCCCAGACGAAAGCCATAAGAGCTCCGGTGAATTGCACGATCACAGGATCGAATCCGCCGCCGAAAAAGAATCCGTTAATTCCGCCGTAAGCTTCCTCGGCAAACAAACCGGCTGCAATCGTTCCCCACACCCCGCAAACTCCATGAACGGAAACCGCACCGACCGGATCGTCGATTTTGATTTTATCGAAAAATAGAACGCTGAATACGACTAATACGCCTGCGACCAAACCGATGATTACTGCGGAAGAAATGCTGACATTCGCGCAAGGAGAAGTGATCGCCACGAGACCGGCGAGCGCGCCGTTTAAGGTTAATCCTATATCAGGCTTCTTGAAAACGACCCAAGTCGTGGTCATGGCCGCGATCGCACCTGCAGCAGCCGCAAAGTTTGTGGTAACCGCGATGATGGCAAAGAGTCCGCCGGTAACCGAAGTGGTAGAGCCCGGATTGAATCCGAACCAACCCAACCATAAAACAAATACGCCTAACGCGGCAATAGTCATATTATGTCCTAGAATCGGGACAACCTTTCCGTCTTGGTATTTCCCGATACGAGGACCGAGAACGAGAGCACCGGCGAGACCCGCCCAACCACCGACGGAGTGAACTACGGTAGAACCCGCAAAATCGATAAAGCCTTTACCTTCCAGATATCCTTTATTCAAACCGAATAAGCCGGCCCAAGCGGTCGAACCGAAAACCGGATAAATCACCGCCGATATAACGATGGAAAAGATGACATACGCAATGAACTTAGTCCGCTCAGCCATGGCTCCGGAAACGATGGTCGCGGCAGTTCCTGCGAACACTAATTGAAAGATAAAGAATGTGAAACTGCCGGCATCCGGTTTGCCTCCTTTAACGATCAGTCCGTCCGCAATCCCCGGCACTCCGATTCCGAAACCGGCAAGAAGCTGAGGTCCGAACATGATGGAAAATCCGACCAGCCAATAAGCGAGAGAACCTAATGCAAAATCCATGAAGTTCTTCATAAGAATATTTACCGTGTTCTTCGCACGAGTGAATCCGGCTTCGACCAACGCAAACCCGGCCTGCATAAAGTAAACGAGGAATGCGGCGATGGCGGTCCACAGCCAGTTTGTCTCCGTTCTGAGTGTCGTGATCATTGTGTTTAGCGCTGCATTATCCGGTGGAGCGGCTTGAGCGGTTCCTTCCGCCCAAATTCCGCTCGCGGAAAGCGCGAGTATTAGTATTGCCATTATGCGCATATTGTTTTAAGTCTCCTTTTTCTCTCTAAAAATCATTTCTATCGGCACTTCGATTAAACGGCTGCGCGTTTTTCTTCCATCGATTCTTCCGCGCCTTTTCTTCGAACGAGTTCCTCCAATTTCTTCAGGGAAATTTTAAGATATTCGTTCGTAGGAGCGCTCTTCATACCTTGTTGAAGAACCTTGATCGCTTTCGGAGTTTCGTTATCCTTTAAATAGCAGCGCGCCAGTCGAAGGCTCGATTTAGCGTAGGTATGATCGATCGCCAAAGATCTTTTTAACGCTTTTTTTGCCTCCGGAATATTGCCCAATTCATAATATGCTCTTCCTAGTAAATATTGAATATGTTCAGACTCTTCTCCGCTGGTCCGAATATATTTCTCCAGAAATTGAACGCTCTTTTCGAAATTTCTGTCCCTATAATACATCTTACCGAGTAAAACCAAACTATCCTTGAGCGATTCATCCATCGAAAAGACCTCTAAGGCTTTTTCGTAAGCCATCTGGTCCTTCTTGGCCTTGGCCGCCGCCTTAGCTAACGAAAGCATCGTCTTAGCTTTTCCTAATTCAGGATTACATTGAAGCGCCAATAAGGAAACGTCGTCCCCAGTTCTCACATCTCCTTTGTATCTCTTAAACCTTCCGATTAAGGAACCGACTAAGTCGGCGACAAAGATCTTATCCCTTTGTTCTTCGATCGTGGCCTTTTCCTGGCGAATCCATTCGATGAACCTTTGATTTCCGAGTTCCTGACGTTGCTCGTTCTTTTGTTCGACGATCCCGTCGGTAGGAAGAAATAGGATATCGCCCGGCAATATACGGCCGTGTTTTTCCTCGAAATTACTGCGCTCCACTTCGAAGATTCCCAGCGGAACTCCGGCCGTGTCCAACTCTTCGACCCGACCGGTCGAATTATGAAAATGAAGCATTTTTTGATGGGCGGCATTCACGTAAGAATAGGTATAATCGCTATAAACTTTCAGAACGAATGCGGTAAAATACGTTCCGTCCGGAAGTTGCGGTCTAATCGATTCCCCTAATTCGGTTAACATTTCACCCAAACCCATACCGAGAGAGGTACATCTTTGAAACTGGTAATGGATCGACATGGTGACTAACGCGGCAGGAATTCCATGACCGGATACGTCCACGATGATCGCGGTAATCGAGTTCCCCTGGCGGACCACATTAAAATAATCGCCGGAAACCTCCGTCATCGGCTCGTAGTGAGTTCCGAAATGCAGACCGTTCCAAGGGAGAATATTCGTTTCCACGATTTGACTTTGAACGTTGCGACCCATCCGCATGTCCCATTCCAATTGCTTTAGGATCTGGGCCTCCCTTTCATTCGCATGGACGAGCCCTTGGATTAACCGGACACTCGTAATTGCAAGCGCCAGTTGAGATCCTAATGCTTCCAGAATTTCCAAGTCGTCCTCTCGGTAGAAAAATTCCGTATTGCATTCCACTGCAATGGTACCGAGGCAATCTTCCTTGTACATAATGGGCACGCACATGACGGCACGCGTGGTCTCCCCTTCGTCGATGTATTCCTGATGATGACTCAGATCCTGAATCAGCAAAGGCATTCTGGTTTTAAACGTAAAACCGGAATACCCTTCGTCCTGGGTTAGTCTGCGACGCGGAGGCTCCGTTTCTTGTAAAAAGCGGGACGGCACGAGAAACTTGTCTTTCCACATACGAAGGGTGGTATTATCGCACTCGAAAATATCTTTGCACAAACTGATTACGATATCGTAAAGATCCTCCTCCTTGTCCGCGTTTGCGAATTCCTTACTGATGTACAGAAGGATATCTATCTTATTCTTCTCCGTTAATCCACCGACGACCTTCCTCGCTCCACGAAAATTAACTACCTTTCTCTGCCCAAATTTGAGTTCTATCATAGTCGACCCTCTACGAATCGGATTTTTCGAAGATTCGCTTGGTTCTTTTCGAACAGTATGCAATTAGCGTACCAAGTTGTCAGTTACGCCGATATTGCCTATTTGATAGGTATATTTTCAGGAATTGTGCATAAAATAAGCACTTCCTATTTATAATTAGAAAGAGAAATGGTTATTAAAGAGAAAGGATGTTGATATTTAAGGAAGAATGAATCTCATCCCTGTCGAAGTTTTTGAAACTGGGTTCGCAAATTTCGGCGAATTTTTCCGATCCATCCTATTTTTTTTCGAGTTCCGTAAGTCCGTAGGAATATTTCGATTTTCGGAAAGAGATCATCCTCCGCTTTTTCAGCTAGCATAAGACAGCCATGGCCATAATCCTCCGAGGCCCCATTTTCCTTGGAGATAACCAAGAACTCCTTAATTTTGGCGCCGGCTCGTTCATACACGAATTTTACGGATTCCGGAGTCGCAATTGCGTCCTTTAACCCGGCGACAAACAAGCTCGGGACGGTGATTTCCTTTTGCAATTCGATATAATCGTAAAATCCGTTTAAGGAAATCATCCGCTTCGTTTCGATCCAAGACATGAGTTGCTCGATTACGCCCTCGCTGATATTCTCGATCGCGTTTTTCATCACTTTCTTAACCGTCTTGGGTTTGGTTGCCTTGGGATTATAAAGAATCTCGTCTATCGGAGTAAAAATTTCTCCGGCGATCGGCGCTAGCATCGACGCACCGAACTTTAGATCCAAAACGCGGCGCGCTCGAGGAAACCGTGAAAGTAATCCGATCAAACTCAGTCCTAGGTGGTTCAGATTTCCCGGTCCACCAAGCGAAACGAACGCGGCTATTTTATCCTTATCCGATTTATCGCAAATCCCGAAGAAAGCGTAAAGGATCATGGCTCCCATAGAATGGCCTATCCAACTCGCTCTTTGGCTTCCCGTCAGGGAAATGACTTTCGCGATGATTGCAGGAACGTCGTATTTTGCCATATCATCAAAGGTAAAATCCTCGTACCCGCTTCGACTCTCGTGATAGGAAGAACCGGCTCCACGCAGCGAAATCGAGAACACTTCGTATCCTCTTAGCTTTAAAAAATAGGGAAGCGAATGTCGCCTATCCAAATCGACTACGTACTTATTCGTAGCGATTCCGTGCACAACGATTACGGGAGCTAATTCCGGATTCGGCTGCGGAGGAATATGCCTATGCATCGCGATATTCCAGCCGTCCTTCGTACGCGCGAAGTGAACCTCGTCCGCGATATCTTCCTGACCGTACAAACGGGAAATCCAATCCAAAAGGAAGGGATAAGAAATTAAAATCGCGATCAAGAAAAGGGAAAAAAGGATCGCGAGAGACGAGGCAAATACTGCGAACGCGACGATGGCCAGAAAAGTAGTAACCAAGTACAAAGGGCCTCGGCGGTTTTTTAAAATTGCAATCACGATCCGAAAGCTTTTCCGGCAAAAAAGGAAGTGTCAAGTCTTCCCGAACATGCTTGCCCTGAATTTTCGCACGGATATAATGGCATCGGATTGTTTTTCCGACTCATGGATCGCAAGTTAGATTACAAATTTTATCGTTCTCCCTCCGGCTGGTATACCATGGTGATCCCGGGTCATTGGCAGCAAATCGTGATCGAAGGTATTCCCGCCTTTTTTGAAGAAAACGGCGCCGGCGCAATGCAAGTCTACGCGTTCGAAAATAAGGGGGGAAGTTTCAACGCGGAAGAAGAATTGGAGCGATATTTGGCGACCCATACTATCGTTTATGAAGCCGATAAGGCGGCATTTTTCGAGAACAACGAGGGTGGAAAAATCATCGCCTGCGAATTCTTAAAGGAAGACGGAAGGCATTGGATGGTCTATCTAGTCGCCGCGAAAAATAAGATGATTCTCGTGACGTATAACGGGGACGAAGAACCCACCGAGGAATTGGCGGAACATCTTACGGCAGTCGTCAGTTCGATTCGAGTCATCGAATAAAGATCTTCTCACTCGATTTTTAAGGTTGCATCGACCGCTTTTTTCCAGCGAACGAGTTTTGCGTTTCGCACGGACTCGCTCATTTTGGGTAGAAATACTTTGTACCCCTTTTGCAAGGTCTTTAATTCGGCTTCGTTTTTCCAAAAGCCGGAGGCAAGGCCGGCGATGTACGCAGCGCCTGTCGCCGTCATATCCGGTTCGGGCGCCCTTTTAACTTCCACCCGGCAAAAATCGGCAAGACATTGAAGGAGAATATCCGATTGCGATACCCCTCCATCCACCATGATTGCGCTAACTCGGACCTTGGTGTCTTCTTTGATCCCTTCCAAAATTTCATATAAGGATAAGGCGATCCCTTCCAATACGGCTCTGGCAACGTGTCGACGATGCGTTGCAAGAGATAATCCAAAAACGGAGGCTTTGGCCCTCGGATTAAAATGAGGAAAGCGCATGCCCGATGCGGTCGGAACGAATACGACTCCCTCCGTATCTTCAGTTTGGGAAGCTAATTCGTTTAACACTTTTGGGGTATCGGAAAGACCGATTCCCTTTCCCAACCAATCGATCAAGGTTCCCGCAGTTCCGATATATCCTTCCAACATATATTTCGGTTTTCCGTTTAACTGCCACGCGACTAAAGGAAAGAGCCCTCTCTTCGAAATCTTCGGTTTATCTCCCATATTCATATCCACGAAAGCCCCGGAGCCTTGGGAAATTTTTACGCCTCCTTTTTCAAAGCAGCAATG
This sequence comes from Leptospira inadai serovar Lyme str. 10, assembly GCF_000243675.2. Taxonomy (NCBI): domain Bacteria; kingdom Pseudomonadati; phylum Spirochaetota; class Leptospiria; order Leptospirales; family Leptospiraceae; genus Leptospira; species Leptospira inadai. The sequence continues at coordinate 762,472 of NZ_AHMM02000017.1, forward strand.
TCCATAAAGGGCCGCCATCTGATCTCCGATGACTGCATGAATTGGGATTTCCGAACCCCCGAAGAGCGAAGGGTCGGTAACGCCGAAATCGGCTCCCGTATCCTTTACTTCGGGAAAAATCTTACTAGGTATTCCGAAAATTAAACAAAGCGGAACGTTCCATTGCAATTGAAAGGGGTTGAACATTCCGGTGACTGTCGCGTTGGAGGCATCGGTTATATGTAGCCTTCCCTTCGTTAATTTATAAACGAACCAGGTATCCAGAGTGCCGAAAAGAATTTCGCCTTTCTTGGCTCTTGTTAGCAAGTCCGGATGAGTATCGAAAACCCACTTCAATCGAACCGAGGCATGATCGGTAGTAAATTTAAGCAGGTAGGTCGCAATCATCATCGGATGTCTGGTGATCGCTCCGGCAATTCTGGAAACGAGCTGGACGGTCTTCCAGAATTTATTCGCATTCATTTCGTCGGCCGTACTTACAGCTCTCACGTCCGCCCAGCTGATCAACTTGGTCAAAGGTTTCCCCGTTTGCTTATCCCAGAGAAGAAAAGAGCCCCGCTGGTTGCATATTCCGATAGCCGCGATATTGGAAGGGCTAAATTGCTTTTTTTTAAGAGCCTTTCCTAGAACCGATAATAAGGCCTTCCAAAGAACATCAGGATCGTGTTCGAGAGCACCGGGAGTTTTTAAGATGGGAGGAGTTTTTTCATATTGGCGTTCGACGATTCTACCTTTTTTATCGAACAGGATCGCCCTAATTCCGCTGCCACCGCTGTCGATTGAGAGAATGAATTTTTCTTTCGCTACGGCCATTAGAAACTTCCTTTCTTTTTTCGGGAAGAATCCTGGACATTCGCATCTCGTCAATGAAGGTTTTTATGATGAATGAAAATTATAACAAAGGAGGTGCGGGCAGTCTCATGGTATTAGGGTCACCGTCCTCGGAATCTTTTGCTATGGAAGAACCCTTAGACGGCGATCTTTAAATATCAACCTAAGCATTCAAATTTTAGGCAAGTACGCTCCTTAAATGTCCGAGTAGGCCGGACTCTTTTATATGAACAATATCCTTCGGCATCTTATGATAGATTTTCTCCCTCGATTTATCATCCAATTTGCCGAGTATCATTCCCATGAAGCCCGGTTCGGAAATTAAAATAAAATTGGAAAAGGAGTCCTTCTTCCTTTCTAAGTTTACAAAATCCGAAAGTTTTCCCGCAAAAGCTTCCGCCACTTTTTTTTTCGGTTCGTGAAAAAAATCAAAATCCGATCTGGAAGCCTGGCCACCGCCAGTGACTAGATCCGAATTTCTAAGTCTTCCTTCGGGATTCTCCATCGTTTGCAGCAGTTTCAAACCGTTAGTCGGTCCTTGGTATTCGAAAATTTTCGCCTCGCTTCGGTTTGCAACCACCACCCATTTTTTCTTCATACTGCACCCCCCTATTTATGAAACTCTTCGCTACCGAAAAGTTCGGAATTCGGCCCAATAGTTTTAACCGAATTAGAAGGAGCTAGCAATTACTTTTCCCAAAACCTTCTTCTTTCGTGAAGAAACTCAGAAACATATTTTGTTTAATAAAGGCGTAACGATCGTTTGGATAAAATATAGAGAACCTTAGAGCCGAAAGGATTAGAAAAACGAAATATGTTACTAATTGATAAAGTGGAATCTATCTAAACCAACAGCTCCCGAAACACAGGTTATTTTATCGAGAAATACCAATTCGCCTGCCTCGTAGAATGCCCGATTTTTGAGCAATTCTTGAACGGATTCCGTAATATCGCTTCTAAGAATCATTCTCATTATCTGTTGACAAATTTCCGCCTTCTTTATTTTTGATTTTGAGACTCATTCTAGATAAAAACAAAGAAGCGCGAATCCCATTAATGAGAATTGAGTCTCGATAGGAGAGAACATGAAACGGAACGCAACCAAGACGCCATTGACGATGATTCTAGGAATATCCTTCTTACTGAATTGCAACCAAAGCTCGAAAGAATCGAACGCTGCCGCTCTAATGCTCGCTGCCTTAAACGGCGCCTGCGTAGACGCTGCAGTGACAGCGAATGAGGTTGCGGAGACGCCAATCGCAGCGGGGATCAACACTTTCCAATTGATCTCCCTTCCCGCCGCAGGAGCAGCAAGACATTTCAGGATAGAAGGGGCATTGATCCAAGCCCTAAGCGGACACGGAACCATCTACCTGGCAACCGGATACACGGATGGTCTATCCGGAACTTCTTCCACTCCGACTACCGCTGCAGGAGACGGAAGACTGGTCGTGAACATCTACCAAGGCGGACCTATGGTTTACGCAGGTTATTCCGCGAGCACCGCTTACGGAACGGATGACGGCACTGCAACTCCAGCACTCGGAGGAACTGGAAACAGCCTCTTCTCTTCCTTCACTACTACTGCAAGCGATATTTGTTTCGATATCAGCGCAGACACCACTCCTAAGCTTACCGTTTGGGGAAGCGGCTACAAAGGAGCAAATTGTAAGAAGAGATGTACTCTTACCAAATCCAACGCTATCATCAATAAAGCGGATTGGCCAAGCGGAGCCGGGATCGGTTCCACAGGCAGCACTAGCACATATTACAAGACAGGCAGTTCCGCTTCAGGGGTAACTGCGACCAAGGTGGTAACGTATAGCATTACTGCGCTTTAAGGATCGCAATCGGTAGGTTTCGGCCGCCGACCGTCATTCTTAATTTTCGCAGAAGGAAAATTATATAATGAAAATAGTATATTCAATTTTAATTATTCTACTGGCGACTTCAACCGCTTTCTGCGGGCCTAGCACCGGAGAAGACGGCAGTCTTGCGATCTTAGCCGCAATAGCAGCAGGCGGAGGAGGATGCGTCAAGGCCTCCGGAGAAACGACCACAACGGGGTCCGGAACTTTTACAACGCAAGTAAACGCGACCGCAAGCGGTTGTTGGGCATATTTGGATCTAAAAGCAGGCGGAATAGAGACCACTCAATCCGGAACCTGGGATCTTAGATTCAAAAGATTCGTAATAGGTACAAATAGCGGGACTAGCGGTTCCGGAAACGGAGGGGCTTGTTTTAACGCGGGGGAAACAAGCTTATCCAACGTTACCGGCGGAGACTGCACTCCTAAAGTGGACCAACTCATGTCCCAAACCGGAGGAGGCGGATTCGGAACCGCAACTGAGAACGCAAGTCCTGCTCTTTGGGATTGGTACGATTATAACGGAACCTCTCATGTCCTCAAACCGAAATCAAGAGGATATCTGATCCAAGGCTCGAATGGAACTTCATTCTTCGGATTAGAGATGACGGATTATTATGACAATGCGAATACCGGCGGATTTCCCACATTTAAATGGAAGAGACTTTGATGGGAAAGATAAGACCCTCGTCGATTCCTAGAACTCTTTATTTAATCCTATTTTCAGGTTTATGTTTTTTAGGAGTTCCTCTCTTCTCCCAAGGAGAAGTTCTTCCGGGAAAAAAAACGGAAGAAAAAAAAGAAGAACCTGAAAAACCGAAAGTAAATCCTGAAATCGGAAAAGAGATCGGCAACGGGAACAACGAGAGAGGTTCCATTATCACAGTTACCGGTACCCGCAGAAAAGGTTTTCTGAAAGATTCTACGATCACCACGGAAGTGATCACCAGAAAAGATATTGATGCAATGGGAGCAAGAGATATCTCCCAAACTCTAGGTAACGTTCCAGGGATAGAAGTCCGTCCCGCTCAAGCAGGAGAGAGAGGGGCTACAGTCCGTTTACAAGGTCTTTCAGGACAAAACGTTCTGATCTTAGTGGACGGTCAGAGAACCACCGGGCGTTTTAGCGGTTCTATCGACTTAACAAGATTTAAAGCGGAAGATATAGAAAGGATCGAGATCGTAAAAGGTGCGTCGTCCGCTCTTTACGGTTCGGATGCGATCGCAGGTGTGATCAATATCATCACTAAGGAGCAAAGGGATCCTTACTCCGCGAATTTTAGGACTTTTATGGGAGGAGGAAATCCTCTCTATTACGGGACAGGAATGGAGCTCCATAATTACGCTTCCGCTGGGGTGCGAAAAGGGATTGTTTCGACTAACTTTACCGCAGGTTGGCATAGAGGCGACGGCTACGATCTGACTCCGGATGCTACCTTAGGCCCTAAGAATGGAAGGATAGAAAGCCTTTCCCCCAGCTATTCTCCTTTTCCTACGAATACTCCGCTTTGGACCAAACTGTATATCTATCTAAACAAACTACCGTATGAGGGCCCTTTAGAATCCACTTCGGGCAGCGCTTTCGAAGACCTGAACGTTTCCAACAAGACCACTTTCGATATCTCCGAAACTTTTAAACTAGGTTTCCAATTCTATTACAGATATCTAAACCAAAGTGCGGTGGATGCGGTACCTCCTAGAGGGGTTTACGATAGAAACAACAAAACCCACGACTTCATGGGTGCGGTCAATGCTGATTGGGAAATCGCCAAAACATTAAACTTAAACGTAAATGCGAACTACGCCAGATTTTTTGACACTTTCACGTACGACCAAAGAAAGTCGGATGCCCAAGACAAAAGGGAGAAGTTGGACAATGCAGTCACGGAAGTCCGGACGCGCTTAGACCATAAAATTGCGGACGGGCATGTGATCTCCTACGGCGCGGAAACCTTGATAGACCAATTCTCATCCGCCAGGATCGCCCCGGATTGTAAGAGAAATTTTCCTAATATCTGCGCGAGCGATATATTAGGAACTGATCCTTACCAGACCCAGAACGGTTATGCTCAAAGACAAAGAAATGCATTTTATGTGCAGGATGAATGGAGAATATCCAAGGCCCCCAGGACACAGATCGTGCCGGGTATCCGCTCCGATCACGACTCCATTTACGGAGGACAGCTACTTCCGAAGCTCGCTGTGCGTTATGACGTCACGGATAAATTCCGGATCAGGGCAGCCAACGGTTTAGGATACAGGGCTCCCAGCTTTCAGGATTTATATTATAATTTTATAAATCCTGGAGTCGGTTATAGAGTGGCGGGAAATCCGACCCTAAAACCGGAACTGTCCCGCAGTTATAACATAGGGGGAGAATGGGAACCGAACAAGGTATTCTGGTTCAGCTTTAATTTCTTCTATAATAATATCGATAATCTGATCGGCTTCAGGACCAACCCGACAAGAGATGCATCCGGATTACAGATCTATAATACTTCAAATTACCAAAAGGCTCTGACAAAAGGATTCGAATCCTCCGTAACTATCAGGGCCCACCAAAGCGTTTCCTTCGGCGGCGGTTATACCTACACGGACGCAAGGGACGAATTGACCAACCTTCCTTTAGAAGGAAGAGGTTATCATAGATGGAATGCAAATATACGTATAGATCACCTACCTAGCGGATTTAGCTTTTCCCTATTCGCGGTGATCTTTGGAAAACAAGCCTACTACTGTCAAAAAAATCCGCTCTGGTGCGATCCTCAATTGCCTACGGAACTATCCGCACTCAGCGCTCAACTTACCACCCAAGCAACGAATATGATGAACGCGTTATTCGGAAATATTCCGGGAGGTATCCAGGAATATTGCAAGGAAAGAAACCTATCTTACTGTACGACAGGACCTACTTACGGTGTGAGAATGGTAAATCCTCATACCAATTTGAATATTAGAGTTTCCCTAAAAATATTAGGGACTTTTGAAATGTTCGCAGGTGTTGACAATCTTCTAAACACGTTCGATCTTATTTATAATCCCCAAAAGCCCAGATTCTATTATGTGGGTATAGACGGACGGTTCAGCGTTAACCCCGGTCCGGCGGATTATTCCGCATCCCCCACGCCTTCCACCTCGCCTCTGCCGGGAATCCCGTAATGAAAGAATTTCAGATTTCGGACAGAGACAAAAAATATTTAAAAATTCGGAGAACCGATATGAAAAAGATCATAACATTCGCTTTGTTCCTTTTACTTCCCGCATCGCTTTTTGCGGAGAGCAAGGATCTTAGAATAGTAACTTTAAACGGAACCGTTTCGGAGATCGTTTTCGCCTTAGGAAAAGGTAAATTAGTAGTAGGTAATGATACTTCTTCTCTTTATCCGCCGGAAGCATTAGCGCTTCCTAAAGTAGGATACCAAAGGGCGCTCTCAGCAGAAGGCATCCTTTCCTTAAAACCCAATCTGATCCTTGGATTAGAATATGCGGGACCTCCCGAAGTAATAGAACAACTCAAATCTGCGGGCCTAAAGGTGATCATCTATCCAGGACTACCCGGGGTCGAGCCTGCGTTAAATAATATTCTTGCGATCGGTAAAGAGATCGGAGCGGAAAAAGAAGCCCAAAAGGTCGTACAGGATATCCGTAAAAAACAATCTAAAATTGCGGAGAAGGTCTCCAAATTAAGATCCAAACCGAAAGTTCTATTCGTTTATCATAGAGGAACAAGTCTTGCGCAAGTTTCCGGAACGGAAACACCTGCGGACGAAATGATCCGGCTAGGCGGAGGGATCAATGCGGTGGACGGATTCAAAGGTTTTAAACCGATCACTCCGGAAGCGGTCATCGCGGCACAGCCGGACATCATCTTAATCCCAAGCAGAGGTTTAGAAAGCCTAGGAGGCAAAGACGGAGTGTTCTCCCTTCCGGGCGTGAAGGATACCCCTGCCGGAAAAAAATCCAGAGTGATCGCGATAGATGATCTAGTACTTTTAGGTTTCGGCCCGAGACTTGGTCAGGGTATCGAGGAATTATTCGAATCCTTCCATCCTAAAGCGACTGATAAAAAATGATCGTGTCCTCTCCGGAAACTTCTTCCCCTGAAATGAAACGTACGGGGGAAGAAAGGAAGAAAAAAATAGGACGAAAAATCGCGCCTATACTCGTATACGCAGCGTTAACTGTCGGACTTTTCGGGATCGGGATACTTTCCCTCAAATTCGGATCCATACAACTTTCTAGCGAAGAGATCCTGAAAGTATTGATCTTAGGACAGGATTCCTTATCCGAGTTGGAGGTCCCACATTCCGTTCTAGTTTGGAATTTGAGAATGCCAAGACTCGTATTATCCATGTTAGTCGGTGCCTGTCTTGCATCAGCAGGAGTTTGTATACAGGGGCTATTCCGAAATCCATTGGTAGAACCTGGATTTATCGGAGTGAGTCCCGGAGCGGCATTGGCTGCATCCACTTGGATCGTATTCTCCGAAAAGATACTTACCTTCTTCCCTGCCGAACTGAAAGGAAAAGAAAGTTTCCTGCTACAGTTATGCGCCTTTGGTGGAGCTCTTTCCGTTTCCTTCTTCCTACATGTGGTCTCCAAAAGAGAAGGCGGAGGATTTTCCTTAGTGCTTGTGCTGGCAGGGATCGCGGTAAATGCGACCGTGGTTTCTCTTTTAGGATTTTTATCCTATCTCGCGGACGATGCACAACTTAGGAATCTTACCTTCTGGAGTTTGGGAAGTATGGCGGTTGCGAGCTGGCATAAAATTTATCTGCTCGGGTCCGTACTTCTGATCGTAACATTCTTCTTTCCAGTCTTAGCCAGAGGTTTGGATGCTTTGGCCTTGGGAGAAGCGGAAGCTTTTCATACGGGCTTCAAGGTGAAAAGGATCCGGAACCTTACCATCGTTCTCGCAAGCCTGCTAGTCGGAGTAAGTATTTCCATCTGCGGAACTATCGCATTCGTAGGTTTGATCGTTCCTCATATCCTGAGAATGATTTTAGGACCGGGTCATAAAACGTTATTGCCCGCTTCCTTATTCGGAGGAGCGCTTCTTCTTGCGATAGCCGACTTAGCGGCACGCACTGTAGCCTTCCCGTCCGAACTTCCGATCGGCATCATTGCAGCAGGGATAGGCGGGCCATTCTTCTTATTCTTAATCCTGCAAGCAAAACGTAGAGAAGGAGAATTCAGATGAGTCTAGTATTGTCGGACGTTTCCTTATCCAGAGGAGGAAGGTTCTTATTATCAGGGATCAATTTGAGTTTGTATCCGGGAGAACTTTTGATCCTGCTCGGTCCGAACGGAGCGGGAAAATCCACCTTGTTAAAATTATTCTCCGGAGAAATGTCCCCGGACAAAGGATTGGTACTTTTGGATGGGACCCCTCTGACGGAGTACGATTCGGACGATCTAGCGCTTCGCAGGAGCGTTCTCTCCCAAGAATCGGAGATCCATTTTCCTTTTATCGCGGATGAGATCGTTCGTATGGGAAGGTCCTGCTCTAAATTAAGAGTCCCTAAACCGTTAGAGGACCGGATCACGGAAGACGCCTTTCATGCGGTACATCTGGGGGAAAGGGAAAGATTCCAAACTTATAATAAACTTTCGGGCGGAGAAAAACAAAGAACCCAGATGGCAAGGGTCTTGGCCCAGGACAAGGAACCTACCCAAAGGGAAAGTTATGTTCTTTTGGACGAACCGGGAGCTTCTTTGGATCCGAACAGAATACATTCTTTATTAGAAAAAGCAAAACAGCTCAGTAAAGCGGGAAGAGGTGTCCTCTGCATCCTCCATGATCTGAACCTTGCATTGAGATACGCGGATCGGATTGCAGTATTAAAGGAAGGCAAAATACTAGCGGACGGAATCCCGGATAATATTCTGGAGGAGGAATTCGTATTGGAGCATTTCCGATTGAGAACTAAAAAAATCCCTTTCCCGGAAGGAGGATATTACCTTATCCCTCTAGGTCCCGCAGAACTCTCGGAACAACACACAACAAACGGCCTACACTATACATTGGATGCTAAAGGAGTGAAAGAAAATGTCCATCGCTGAATCGTTAGAGATAGAGAATATCATCAAAGACTGGAAACGGATCAAAGAAACACAACCTCGTCTTAGAATGAGAGAGATCGCTTCCCAACTCAAAACCTCGGAGGGCGGGCTATTGGCCGCTTCCCAAATCTCCGAAGCGGAAGGATTTCCTCAAGTTTCTTCCCTCCGAACCGATTGGGGAGAATTATTCGCAAAATTCGGAGAATTGGGACATGTAATGGTCCTCACTCGCAACGAGTCCTGCGTACATGAAAGAAAAGGAATATTCGAAAAAGTAAGTTCAGGCCCGGGGCATATCCTAGTCGTCGGAGCGGATATCGATCTCAGACTTTTCCCCGGAATTTGGAAGTACGGATTTACGGTGGAAGAGCCAAAACAAGATTCCATCCAAAGATCCTTTCAGTTCTTCAATGAAAACGGAGAGGCAATGTTCAAACTTTTCCTTACGGATAGATCGAACGTATCCGTTTGGGAAAGACTAAGATCGGAATTCAAAAACGAGTCTCCGGACTTCTCCCCTTTATTCTCTTTCGAAAACAAAAAGCAAACCGCTATCTCTGACAAAAAAGAACTTAAGCCGGAAACCGCGGCAGAATTCTTAAGCGATTGGGGAAAATTAGAAGACACCCATGAGTTTTTCTCTCTATTAAAAAAACACGATATTTCAAGGATCCAGTCCATGGAAATCGCCGACGGAAAATTCACTAAAACCGTAGAGACCAAAGCGGTATTAAGAATGTTGGAAATGGCTTCCTTGGACAGAACGCCGATCATGGTCTTCGTAGGGAATCCAGGATCCATCCAGATCCATACGGGGGAAGTCAGCAATATTAAGGTTTTGGAATCTTGGTGGAATGTGCTCGATCTTGATTTCAATCTACACTTAAGATCCGATCTGATCTCAAAGGTCTATATAGTGGATAAACCTTCTAAAGACGGAGTGATCCATTCCATGGAAGTATACGATGCGGACGGAGAATTAATCGTTCAGTTTTTCGGAAAAAGAAAACCGGGACAACCGGAAAGAACGGATTGGATGGAATTGTTAGACAAGGTGTCCAAGCCCGCTTAAGGATAGAGCGGTCGTTAGCTCTTTTAGAATACAAAGAGCTAACGAAGTCTCCTTTAAACACTCTTATGGGTTTCTATATAAAAGTCAGCCGATATACGTCCCGATCCATACAAAGAAAAGTGTAAAAGTAAAAGTAGGATCATGGAGGCATACGGGAGGTTGGAGCCGGCGGACACGAAACCTTCCTTCGAGTGGATAAATAAAACCGCGCCGACTAATACGGGCAATTGTAGGATGGCGGAGAATCGAGTCAGTAGTCCGGCAAAAAGAAGAATCCCGCCACAAATATGGGCGATTACGATATAATGGGCCATCAGCGCGGACGCAAACGGAGCATTATGCAATTCCATTAAGCGAATTAGGGCCTCGGTGTCCGAGAGAAATAAAAGGCCCTTGTAGAGCAACACGCCCCCTAAGTACATTCTAACGATATCGATCCACCAATCCCTATGCGTATCCAACCAATGATTGACTCTTTCCATAAGTACCTCCAAGCATCGCCGATGATTGTATTCTCGAACCGGAGAAAAGCAAGGGTTAACATAAAAAAATCGATTCTATAACGAACGATTAATTAAACTAAGGGTCCATTCGCTGAAAACGGCTTATTTGCAAAGAACCTTACGATTTTCTAATCTACATTGGTACGTTTTTCCGCTTTTGCGATATTGTCCGCTTCCGTTTCCTTCGCCCGAAAAGCGACCGTTAAAGACACCACCGTCCCGAAACGTATAGGTGCCCTGGCCCGATTTTAAATCTCGCGACCAGTTTCCCTCGTATTTATCCCCATCCGAGTATGCGAGTATTCCCCAGCCATGTCTCTGCTCATTTGTAAAACGACCGAAATACACGTCTCTCGATTCGTAAACATAGATCCCCTCTCCCTGTTTACAATCCCCTCGTTTGCAACCGGAACCTTTCTTCGAAAAGGAACGCAAGTCCGGACCGGAGTCACCGGGACTCGTTTTCTTCTCCAAACGTTTCCCTTGGGCGTCTTCGTCGAAGTACTCCCTCGAAGACAAATCAGGATCGAGCTCTCGATCATCGGCCTTCTTCTTGGGTTTCAATCGTTCGATTTCCGGATTAGTTTTGGGTTTCGGTTTCCCGCATGCGGTTAAGAATGCTATGCCGGAAATGAGGAAAAAAATAAGGACAAGCCGAAGGAAAAAGGAAAAAAATCTAGGACTCCAACCTTCGGATTCCTTTCCTTTAATAAAATCAGGCACGCAACGGATTCGAACTAGAGACTCAGTCCCTTTCATCGTCTCTCCTTTAAAACTAACTGTAAGGAATTGCAGGAGAGAAGTTTGTCAAATCCAAATCCCGATCAGGCTCTTTCCAATACGAGAAGAGTAATTTCCGACGGAGCTCCGATTCGTAAGGGAGGTCCCCAATAACCGGTGCCTCGGCTTACGTATAATTGCGTTCCTTCCCATTTGCTAAGACCGGCCACGAATTTTTGAAAAATATGAATCAATACGTTGCCTGGAAAATACTGTCCTCCATGCGTGTGGCCGGAGAGCTGCAAATCGAACCCGGCTTTCGCCGCCTCAAAAACCGAGTTGGGTTGGTGAGCCAATAAAAGTTTAAAGTCGGCACTTTCGGTACCTTTCGCGGCCCTCTCCGGATCGGTCTTATGATTGGGAATGACGGAATGTGCCTTATAGTCGGTAACTCCGGCAACCGCAATCGTTGCTCCCTTATGAGCGATGAGTTTGTTCTGGTTTAAAAGAACATGGACGCCCATGTCCTTGAGCTCGTGAATCCAAGCGATTGCGCCCGAATAGTATTCGTGATTGCCGGTTACAAAAAACGTTCCATATTTCGAGGAAAGATCTCGTAACGGAGCCGTATGCTCCCGCAATAAGTTGACTGTGCCGTCTACAAGATCCCCGGTTATGGCGACTAGATCCGCATCCAGTTCATTCGTCCTTCGTACGACACCCTCCAAAAATCCTTTCTTAATCGTCGGGCCGATATGTATGTCCGATAATTGAGCGATCCTAAAACCTTCCAAGCCCTCGGGCAATCCGGGAACCTTGATAGAAACTTTTTTCAGGGCCGGACTCTTATGCGCCTGGTAAAACCCGAAAGCCGTTAAACCTCCAGTGAATCCTATGACTAAAAATGAGGCTAATCTTGAAAGGAAGTCGTTGCGAGTCAGTTGAGCGGTGGAAAGGAAAGGCTCCGAGTCAGTTAACCCGCTTGCACCCGAACTACTTTGTAGAATTCCGGATAATAGTACCCACCCTTTCCAAGCTAACTTACCCAAGTCATGAAAAACCGTGAATGAAACGAGTAGAGTGAAAAATCCGAGACTGGTAAACGCGGCATAGGACCATAATTTTTGCCACTGGGTTTCGCGGTAAAAGAGGCTTAGAAGATAGGCTGTCGGAGTCAGCAGTACAAAGACTAGGACTAAAAGCCAAAGAATTCCCTGTTGAACCGAATTCAATTCAAACGGTGCACTCAATCGATTCACGGCATAACTGTATGCAAGAAACAGAATCACCGTAAATACCCCAAGAAAAATATAAAATCTCTGCAATTCAAACTCCATGTTCATTTATCCGACCGAAAGACCTCGCCTTCTGTTCCGGAAAAACCGGAAAGTGGAAGGAAACCGAGGCCTTTCCTTCGGTTTTTGTCGATTTGAAAAACGACAATCGTTGACTTTGCGCCCGATCCGTGCCAGTCTGGGCGCATCTATGGTTCAGGTCGATTCCGAAGCTCGTAAATACCGAAGTTTGCTCAATACAAGTACGATTTTAAATGCAAACCTGGATCTTTACCAACTTCTTCCGCTTATTATGCTGTATTCGAAAGATCTTCTGGAAGCGGAAGCTAGCTCCCTATTCTTATTGGACGAAAAAGACGGATTCCTATATTGCGAAGTCGCCTTGGGAGAAAAAGGGGAAATCATTCAAAAATACGCTCGATTAGAGCCCGGACAAGGAATCGCAGGCTGGGTGGCCCGGGAAAAAAAACCGATTCTGCTGGAAGACGCTTATACGGATGCGCGCTTTAACCCTTCCTTAGATCAAAAAACGGGATTTCGGACTAGATCCCTTGCCTGTGTGCCGCTATTCGTTCAAGACCAGGTAATCGGAACGCTCGAAATTCTAAACAAATCCGGAAATAGAAGCTTCGACAATTCGGACATCGAAGTTCTCGCTTCTCTATCCGAAATCGCCGCGATCGCGATCAAAAACGCCAAGACTCATGAATCCCTGAAAAAAAGGATCCTAGAACTTTCATTATTATACGAATTCGAGAAACTCACCGTTGCCGAAAAGAGCATTCAGGAATTGGGAAATTGGCTGATTGATAAAGTTTTGGAGTTCCTGGAAGCTAAAGCAGGAACCATCTACCTAGCCGATCCTACTTTGGAAGTTTTACGTATTTTGGCCGCGAGGGGAATTCCTGAGGACGCGATTCATTCTATTCAAGTGCCCTACGGAGAAGGAGTTTCCGGCTGGGTGGCAAAGGAGAAGCAAAGTCTTTTAATTCAAAATCTGGATGAGGATCCAAGATATGATAAGAATGCAAAATATAAATTCGAGGCGAGCTCCTTAATCTCGGCCCCCTTATTGTATCGAGGAGAACTTCTCGGCGTGATTAGCGTGAATAATAAATATTCAGGATACGCATTTACTCATTCCGATTTGGAGATGCTGGGAGCGATCGCGAATCGACTTAGCGTCACGATTCAAAATGCGAATCTATTCCATAAAGTCGTCGATAATGAGCGGGAACTCAAACGGGCCCGGGAAGTTATGGCCAAAATCCTGCCGTCCGCATTGCCGTACGTTCCCGGCCTGGAATTCGGCGTTCAGCATATTCCTTTCGATAACGTGGGCGGAGACTTTTATAATGTCATAAAATTAGACGAACACAGAACTGCGGTACTGATCGCGGACGTATCAGGGCACGGATTATCCGCGTCGGTTGTGGCCGCGGTAATTCACACGGTCATGGAAACGTTCGAAGAAGAGACCTTATCCAGTCCGTCCAAGTTTTTTACGGCCTTAAATCATGCTTTATACAATAAGCTTGCGGGTAATTTCCTGACGTCTTTTTACGCAGTGGTTCATACGGGGACCGATACATTAGTTTATTCTAATGCAGGTCATAATCCTCCGATATTATATAGGAAGGAAGAAGGAACATCCTTACCTTTGGAAACGAAAGGTAAGTTGGTCGGAGTGATCCCCGATTTATTTTTTGAGGAATTTGTTACCTCTTTCAAACCGATGGATCGACTCGTTTTATATACGGACGGAATCACCGAACATTCCAACGAAGACAGGAGTCGCCGTTACAGCGACGATTTGCTGACTCTCGCGATCCGTTCCTCATCGCAAAGTCCCGCGAGCGAAGCCGCGCCCGGACTGGTTAAGGAATGCCGAACGTATTGCAGACGTTCCGATTTCGAAGACGATGTTACGCTGCTCATAGTCGATAGGGTTTAAATCTTGGAAAATCTGCGGATCGCCTCGGGAATAACGCCGAAGACCTGGTCCATCGCCGCCAACCTCCAATCTTCCCGGGTCGGATAAAACATCTCGCGAAATTCGTTTCGGATTTTTTCCGCCGAGCGATCCGATTTTGATCCGTGTAAACGAATTCTATTTTCGCTGATCATCAAAAAACTTCCCTTGAGGCCTCCGAGCAGATTCAAATTTCCGAAAGTACCCATTTCGACCGTGATCGGAAATAGTTCCTTATCCTTTCCGAATAGCTTACCGAAAAAATCCGTAAAATCGCCCGAAGTCGTATAAAAATCGTCCTCCGCTTCGCTTAGCAAAAGCCCGAAATCGCCGAAAACTTTCCGCAGATTCTTGTCCTCTCTCGAACCGGCGGGAGCATTCTGCATGAGACTTAAAGTATTGCGAGCCCCGTAACCCGTATGATAATCTAGGATCAGGATCTGCTCGTAATTCTTTAGGGTCTTTCGGAAAAACTTTCGTAAGCGCCTTACGACAGGTTCCGGTTTTCTGCCGCCGTAATAGATTCCGTCCGGAAACTCGTACTGGCCGTTCACCGCCGCGTCGAGTACGTATTTCGCTCCGAATCGCGCAACGATCCCTGCAAAACGAATTACAAAAATAAGATATTCCCAAGTGATATAGGTGAATTTTTTCGCCGGATTCAAGAAGGATTGAATCTTTCTGTATCCTTTATTCTTGGCCTTTTTATGCAACTTTTCGCGTTTCAGGGCAAAATTCCTATTCAAGTCCACATTTCTTTCGTTGACCCGGCGCATCTTTTTGAAGCCGTCCACGTTGATTCCGTGCAGTATCAGGAAATCGGTGTTCTTGGGCGGAGAATAGGACGGGTTTTCGTTCAAAAGGAATTCTTCGATCCATCTTCTCTGAAAGGAAGAACCCGCGTATCCTTCCACTCCGTGAATGCCGGAACTCATAATCACGATTTTCTTGGGAGGATTCTTTTTGGATCCGATCAAATAGGAGTCGATATTCCCTCCTCCCTTGGGGATCTCCAGCACTTCGTGCTTAAAACGCGGAAAGGCCCTTTTTAAACCCCGGCGATAGGAAAGAAATGCCCTTTGGCAGGCTTCGTAAGTTTCCAAATAGTATGAAAGTAAATCCACGTTAAGGAAATTCTTTTGAAACGAAGGCAGGGGTCGAAAAGAATTTTTTCTAAAATGATTACGATTTGGTTAAGGATTGCCCACCCAGGGGATAAAAAATTCCGTTTATAAGAGAGCCGGAAAGGCTTAATAAAATAAAATCGGAAAAAATTTTACCTTTTTCCCGGGAAGGTCCCTATCCCTTATTGAACATTGATTCGATCGAAACTGGGTAAATTAATTCTTTGAAGAAATATGATTAATCCGAATGTGCTACGAATCATGACGATAATAAACCGCTCGTTATATTACATTCAATTTCCTTAAAATATTTTTTCCTTCTACGGTAATAAACGAAAACCTATGCGTGTCTAACCTAGTACCTTAAGGAGGTATGAACCATGGATGCAGTCACCATTTTCGCTTTAGCGCTTTTGGCTGTTCCTGTGTTTGCCCGGTTCGCCCGAGTATCAAAGGACGCGATGAATCGCTATCACCTAATCGGATTGGGAGGTCTATTCCTGATCTTAGGCGAGGCTACGAAGATTACGGCAGTTAAAGTTACACCGATAGCTACCGTTCTTCCGATGATAGACATCGCAACCGCGATCCTAGCCTACGCGGGGGTACTATTCGGGGTGGTATGGCTATCGCTTTACTACGTCAAACACCCGAACGAAATTTAGAAAATCCTCCGAAACGAAAAAGAGATGGAGGCGGGACGAATGTCCCGCCTTTTTTATACCGATCGATTGAAAGACGGATCACTATTCCGAGAAAAGGCTGGTCTTTCCGAAGATTCCGTCTTATACCGGTCCTGTGGAACTCCACCGACCTTCCGGCAAGCATTCCCTAATTTACGTTGCAGATCCGCTTTGTGCGTGGTCGTACGGATTCGGTCCGTCCATTCTTAAGCTCAAAAGTAAGTACGAGGACAAAATCGATTTTTCTTTAGTCATGGGCGGATTGAAATACGGCCCGGGTGTCGAATCGTTTACCCCCGAAGTGACGGACCGGCTTCGGTATCAATGGAAAGAAGTAGAAAGAGTCTCCGGACGTAAATTTCATTACGAAATTCTAAACCGAAGGGACTTAAGATTCGATTCGGAACCGGCATGCCGTGCAGTGATTGCGGCGCAGCGAGTAGCTCCAGCTCTTGCCTTCGAGTATTTGGAAGCGCTTTCTTTCGGTTTCCACGCTGCCGGAAAGGATCCTACCGATTTGAATACGTTCCTTTCCATCGCCTCCGACTTATCCATCCATGAATCCGATTTCGAAGAGCTCTATCGAAGGGAAGAAACGTCTCTGGAAACCGAAAACGATTTTAATTATGGATTTCTTTTGGGTGTAACAGGATTTCCGACTCTTGTTTTCTCGGACGGTTTGGAGAGGGGAATACTCGCGAAAGGCTTTTTGCCTTACGAAGAAATCGATTCGATTTTCTCCGACTACTTTCGCTCTATCGGACAATCTTAATTTTGAAAATTTACTCGAACCATAATCGAATGCGGAATTTTCGATTAATCCGACCGGATTTGTCAGGGTTTTTTGTTTTCGGACACTCCTGAAAGTTGATCTACGATAAACTGAACATCTTTCTCGCTCCCGATATAAAGTATCGTCAAAATATAATCTTTTGCATTTTCCTTCGAAACCTGCCTCGTTCGCACAAGATTCAATATGGCTTCGCTCGCTTTTTTGGAATATAACCTGCGAAAGACTCCTAAAAGGATTCGGTCCGACTGCGGATCTTTGTTCAAATAACCGACTAAGGAATCTTCGAATTTCGGAAACGTTTTATCGTTTAACGTGCCGACAAGTTTTTGCAAAGCCAGTCTCCTGATTTCGGCATCTTCCGGGTACTTGTCGATGATCGACCGGCTTAATTCGGGCTCGCTATAGGAGTAAGAGGTAAGCCATTTTAGAATCGCAGCCCTATTATTTTCCGCGAGGGCTTGCTGAATCGGCTTCACCTGCTTAATCGGATCCTCCTCGATTCGGGCCCGATCCACATTGCCGTTCACGTCGAACGCACTTCTAAAGAATAGGTCCCCAAAAAAAATCACCGGCGTGAGTAAGACCGAAAACGGGAGGAAGGCCATTCTAGTGACATACCGATTCTCCGGCCTCGGCGTCCAAAGAATGCTGATCGTATCCTGATAGGCATTCGGAATACGCATAATCGGATGAACGAGAAATAAATCCAGTAGTCCGGCCAAAAGACCTATCGGAATATAGAGCGGGGCCGCGATGATTTTAGGGACCGGTTCTTCCGGGACAAGATGCTTTTCGACTTGGACGATAAGGGGAGTGTTATTTCGATTAAAAATCGCACAATTATATCCGAATATTATAATGTACGAAAATATCAGGAAGGTTCTTGCGAAGACTAATGATCGTTTCATATTCGTTCGAATCCTGCTTAAAAATCGATTCCGCTTCGTCCTAAAAAATCGACCAGAAAAAAGACGGGGCTCACGGCCAATTTGGGAAGAAACACGATGGTTTGAAAGACCACCCCTCCGGTTGGATCTTTCCATATAACCTTGTAAGTATCCTCCAGCGCATCCGGAATTACGCTGATCGGGTGAAGAACGAATGCATCCAATAAAAGCGATAAGACGCCGACCGGAATTATGATCGGAGCCAAAGCTATCTGAGCCGGAGCGCTTTCCGGCGTAACCTTTTCATCCAAATAATTGGTCAGCGCTCGATTCTTCCTCTCCAATACGGCACAATCGGAAAGAAAAACCGAAAAAAGAAAAATACAAATGCAACTGATAACGGATCTTTTCATCGGAAAACGCGGGACTTTAGAATGCTAAAATAAAATCGGTTTGTCCAGAAATTTTTTTCCTCTCCCTCCGCGTAAATTCCCCGATTTTCGAAATCTGTCCCTATCGAACGACGATTAATTTGGTTTCTTCCTCCAGGAATGCTTCGCCCGCATCTTTCCAACTTGCCTTTTTAGTAGTGACTTTGGAAGGATCAAAACCTTCCTCTTCTACCAGGCGCAATATCTCCGGCATCCATTCCCTGGATCGAACTCGACCGATACGGATGGATGCCCCATTATTATAAAGATCTAAATAAGGAATCGGCAAAGTATTCGTCCAAAAAATGGAAGCAGAACCGAAAATTCCGTCCACGTCGAGAGAACGCAAGCCGCAATCCCATCCTTCCGGGCTTCCGCTTGCGTCCGCGACTATATCAAATTTTCCGAAACTTTTCGGAAACTTCGAGACTTGCTCCACTTTAACGCCGAAGGAAGCGGCCAAATCCAATCTCTTCTTTTCGGTATCTAAATAAACGATTTCGGCGGCCCCCATGTGCTTTGCCAGAGCGGCGGTATATAATCCTATACTCGAAGCAAGGCCTCCTAAAACCAAGATTCTGAGATTCTTATTATGATTCAGGAATAACCCCGCCAATTTCCAGGCTTCCACCAGATTATCGTTGATGCTTGCAATCGCTGCAGGATCCGTCTTGGATGAAAAAGGTACGAGCATCTCCTTCGCGTAGGGAACTCCTACCAGATCCGATAAGGCTCCTCCGAATTCCTTACCTCCCTTTCCCATACCGTACGCGCTCGTGTGCGACACACTGGAGCAACTTTTCGACTGTCCGATTTCGCAATAATGACAGTGGCCGCAGGAGATCTGGAACGGAACCGCCACCTTGGTTCCGACCGGAAATAAATCGTCTATTTCAGGACTTGTCCGAACGATCTCGCCCACAAACTCGTGCCCGACCGGAAACGGAGGACGAAATAATGTCTGTCCTCTTAGGATCGGCAAATCCAGGTCACAACGAGAAACCGCTAGCGGTTTAACCAAGGCCTGATTTTTACCCGTAATTTTCGGCTCGGGAACTTCCGACCATTCGAGGGTCCGTCTCTTGACAAATTGTAGCTGTTGCATGAGGCTCTCCGGATAGACTATATAGTCTACTCAATTCTACTATGAGGAATAGTTATAGACCGCATAGTCTATCAAAATATTTTCGGTTTATGGAAAAAAGAAAAGTTCCGATCGCAAATCACGAGGGTCCTTACGAACGCCTCGTAGGAACCGCGATTAGATTGATCTATTCCCAGGGTTATGCGGGGACTTCCGTAAATCAGGTCATCGGGGAATCGGATTCCCACAAGGCTAGTTTTTACAGATACTTTCAAACCAAAGAGGATCTGGGAAGAGAATACTTGAAAATCCAAGCGACCAATTTCCGGAATAGCTGGGAGCGATTAATGGCGAGATCCGCAACTCCGGTCGAATTTATAAATCGCTGGATGGCCTTGTTGAATAAGCAGGTGCGTGAAAAAAAATATTTCGGATGTCCCCTCGCAAGATTCATGGGAAGCCTGGACCAACCCGACCAGGCCTGGGTCAATCAGGGCGCCGAAGTATTAGAATCCTGGATTCATTGTTTGGAAACTTATTTCGAAGAAAACATAACCCGGGGATTATTGCCTCGAACGTTTCCGGCCAGAAAAAAGGCGGAACGTTTGATGAAGTTATTTCAGGCGAATTCCCAATTTTATATGATAACCGGGAATTCGAAATTCTTTAAGGAATTGCAGGAAGAAATGATCGGAGAATTAACGTAAGCGGAAAAATTTATTTACGTTTTCTTAATTCCGATTCTGATTCGAATCCTCGTTACCTGTTTCCCTCTTTGCCACGTAGTTCGCCAAAGCGAGAACCGCTCCGCCCACAAAAGCCGAGAAAAAGCTCGGTACAAAAATCTTTCCCGGAAAAATATCTCCGATCATGAGTAGAACCACGGCGTTAACGATCAATCCCGCGACTCCGAGAGTCAGGATATAAAATAAATAACCCAAACCAAGGGTAAAAATCACCAACAACCATCTCAATATGAAATTTAGAAATCCGAAAAACAATGCGATAATCAACGCATCCCAAAAACTTCCCGAAAGCCGAAAAAGCGGATTTATCAAAGGAAATACATAAAGAATAACTAATGATTGAAGCGCTAAAGAAAGCAGTAATTTGGCCATATCTGTCCTAAACTGTGGAATCCAAAAATTGTCCTAAATGAGGTGGCAATCCGCCCGGCGGAACGATCACCGTCTGCGGTTGAACGACATTATTATCCGAAACGGAAGCGACTTCTCTCGGCTCGTCCCCCACTCGTGCAGGTGCACTCGATTCGGAAAATAGAATTTGCCTCGATCCAACCGCCATATAAGGCATATACCAAACCTCGAACGGATATATTTTATAATCTTAGACGTTCGAAGGGAAAGAAAGCAAAAACTAAAATCATACCGGAAAAACTCCGATTCCGAGAGGTTTCAGCGAACGTCCTTTTCTTATCTTTTATCCTTCCAAAATGATTCCGCAGTCCAATTTCTCCATTCGGAACCCGGACGAAATCGCATTATAAAGAAAGTATGTTACGAAACCGATCGCGTAGGAAATGGTCGTAGTTCTCATATCGACCACTCCCGTTCCTCTGAAGTAAAGCTTCACCGCTCGGAAGGATCTCCTAGAAAGATTCGGTTCTTTTGCGGATCGATCTTCCACACCCAAACCGCAATTATGAGAAAGATTGGTCCCGTCAGCGTACAGATAAAAATCCATCCTTTCGGATTGTAGAAACGATTCTCTTCGCTTAATCGTTCCTTCTAATTCCAGCTCTTTTGCTCTGGCACCGCTACCGATTAAAATCGGAAATTTCGCGTATTCTCGATCCGCTCTTCTATCTTTTCCTTCCGTTCCGGTATAAAAAGTAGCCATGATACTCCCCGCATCGAATTGATCGACGGTTTCGAATTGTATGAGGAGCGGAATCTCGGCCCGCCTCGGTTCGATTACGGGAACCGGAGTCGTATTTTTCCGAATTTGAGTACAAGCCATCATTAAAAATAGAATCGAAAAAGGGAGTAAACGCTGATATTTTTTCATTGGGATACGATGCCTATCAATCCAATTATAAAAATGTCCTTTTGTCCAGTCAAAACCCGTTCCGGCTAGCCGATCGAGCGAAGAATTGATTCTTTAGAAGCTGTCAGAATCGAACGGCGCATTTTCCTTAAACATCATAGAGTCAATAGAAGGAATGGATCGCTACTCAATCGATTTCGATCGGGCAGAGCTATGCTTCGTAGCGGTACATTTTATACGAATCATAAATATGTTTATGCACAAATGAAAATCGATTTCCCATTCAATCCCTTGTTTCGATAGATTTGAAACCATAACAAACGTAGTTTTTTTAAAACTTCGGATCGAAATGCAGAATAAGAATTCGTTTTCCATCCAGTTAAATCCAACCGAAATTAAAAACTAATTTGACTTTTCTTGCAAATCATTCCGAAAGTGAATTAAGGTAACGTAAGATAGTTTTGTTGCCAAAGGAAGCAAGATGTCCACTATCAATCTTATTCTGACTGAAAAACGAAATCATGTTTTCTTAATCGGATTAAATCGCCCGGAAGAAAGAAATGCGATGAATACCGAAATGTTAAATCGGTTAAGCGAAGCGTATTCCGAGTTCGAAGATGATCCCGAATTGAGATGCGCGGTATTATATGCCAATGGAATGCATTTTACGTTGGGCCTGGAATTAAACGATGTGGCGGAAACGATAAAAAAGAAAAAAGCCTATACTTATTCCGAACATCAAATCGATCCATGGGACAATGGAGCCACTAAACGCGTACGAACTAAGCCGATCGTTTGCGCGGTTCACGGTTTCTGTTTTACTCTCGGCATAGAGTTGCTATTGGCCTGCGACGTTTGCATCGCAGCCGAAAAGACTAGATTCGCCCAAGTTGAAGTTCAGAGAGGTATAATGCCTTTCGGAGGAGCTACCTTTCGATTCGTAAAGACGGCGGGATGGGGGAATGCCATGCGGTATATTCTCACGGGAGACGATTTTCCCGTCGAGGAGGCGTTTCGAATGGGCCTGGTCCAGGAGATAGTTCCTAAAAAAGAACTCCTACAAAGAGCGATCGCAATGGCCGAAAGAATTTCCGAGCAAGCTCCTCTCGCCGTTCAGGCTGCGATCGCGTCGGCAAGAAAAGCCGTTTTGGAAGGGGAGTCAAACGCTGCTAAAGATCTGCTTCCGATTACATTGCGATTAATGGAAAGCGAAGATGGAGCCGAGGGAGTCCGCTCCTTTCTCGAAAAAAGAAAAGGGAAATTTATAGGTAAATGATATAAGCCTAGTTTCCGGCCTTCGATGCACGGATCTCCCGGAAGATTGTAATTTACAAAAATAGGTATTTCCCGGAAAATTCCGTACCGTGTCCAAAGGCAGTGCATTTCCTTCGAATTTTTTGAGATTTCGTTTAACCGTCTTTGTTTTACTAATTGCAGAATCGTTTTTGAGCTGCTCCTCATTCCCGCGCAGCGAAAAAGCGGATATCACCGCGGATCATCGCTATCTCCTTTCGTATAGAAACGAGGATGGACAGTTATTTACGGCAAATCTAAGCGTCCAGTCGCGATACGGCGAGGCATTATCCGATTTAAGAAGATTTCGAGTCGAAGTTTTACGACCGTTGGGGGAAAGATTCGTCGAGAGGTTAAAGGAAATCGATCAGCAAACGATCGAATTAAAGAAGGATAGTACATCCATCGTTAGGCGACTCGGAGCCGCGCTCGCCATCGCGTTGATCGTTCCTGTACCGTTCGCCTTTGAAACGACTTTAACGGTGGGACTTATTTATGTTACCTACAAAAAGATCACCGAAAAGAAAGAGGACCTTATCCGTAAAAGGCATGTCGAGGACCTCATTCGGGAATGCCAAAAAGTCGAAGATAGTTTAGAAACTTTTAAAAAAGAACATTTAGTTCCCTTTGCGACAAAATGGGAACGGAACTTTCAGGAAGAATCGAATCATTTCGTGAATTCAAAGGACCAATCCGATATTAGACTCTCGGATTCTCTGATGCAAAAATATTCCTCCGACAAAGAGTGGTTGAAAGTAAATGCGGAATGGGAATTAAATTCCTCCTTGCATCACTGCTCCAAGGAAGCTCCTCTCGAAAACAAACCTAAGATTCGACTCGCTTCCCGGAAATCATGAAAGGGATAAAATGCAGCGCTTCCTTGGATTCGAATCGTGCTAAATTTCCGGGACTCGATTGAATTTTATCCCGGGGCCTCCAAGTAGAATTTAGATATGCGAAAAAGTACGTGCGATTTCAGGCTGATCGGATGAAATGTAGATATGGATCCTAGACTTAGAACCGCTTTAGATCAGTTAAAACAAGGAGACTCGAATGGCGCAAAGGAAGTTCTCCAAGCCTGGATCCTATCGAATCCGAGCGACCCGCAAGCCTACTTTCACTTCGGAATGTGCCTGTCTCAGCTCGGTGATCTTTCGCTTGCAGAGGAACAACTTCAAAAATGTCTGCAACTAGAACCCGGGCATGTCCAAGCCTGGGTGGGTCTAGGCGTTTTATACGCAAGGCGGAAGGATAAACCTAAGGCAGAATTTCATCTTTCCAAAGCTTTGGAATTGGACGATACGGATATCTTTGCCCGCAAAAATCTTGCGGCAGTCTATACGGGGGCTTCCAAATTCGACCGGGCCCTAGAGCTTTTAAAAGGCCTACCCGATGAGGCACTGGACGATTCTCCTACTTTATACGCATTAGCGATTTGTTATGTTCGCACGAATCGATTTTCCCAGGCCAGGGAAACATTCCGAAAATTGGAAACGGTGGGAATTCCCGATCAGGTAAAAAAGGAGTATTTGCAACTCAAGCAGCTCTTAGAGGAAAAGCAATTCGAACAAGGCGGAATCTGGAGCTTTCTTAAAACGCAAGAAGATGAAAATACCTAGGAATTTTTCTTGACGATTTTGAAAGTTCTGCCGAGTCTAAGAATAGAACGTATGGCACAACGGTTTTTCCAGGCAAATCTGCTCGGACTCCTTCTTCTCCTTCTTGGAGACTAAGAGGAGCTAAGGACGCTATACGCAAAACCCGCTCCTCTTGAGCGGGTTTTTTGTTTCCGGCACTTTCGGAATCCGAAACACCGCTCTCGATGGCAAAGAAGTGAGTGACTATGGAAACGAAAACGACCTATGGCTCGGGCAATCCAATAAGCCCGTCCTTCCCATCTCTTCAAGAAATCATCGTACCCGGAAAAGGACTCAAGGCTCCCCAAGCCTCTCCCTTTTTTATGGACGTCACTCTTCGTGACGGCAATCAAGCGCTTCGCAAACCTTGGAATCTAAAAGAGAAAGAGATTATCTTTAGGCAACTTCTGAAACTCGGAGTCCAGGGCATCGAGGTAGGTTTTGCTTCCGCCGGAAAGCAGGATTTCGAAGCATGCGCGCATCTTTCTACCCTAGCGCCGGAGAATACGGTCATTTCGAGCCTTTCCCGCGCAGTGGAAGCCGAGATCGATCTTTCCTGGAAAGCCATTTCGCGAGCTCCAAAACCGAGAATCCATATCGTATATCCGGTGAGCGATTTTACCATTCGAAACGTTTTAGGGATTTCCGAAGGACAGGTGAGGGAAAATATCGTTCGATCCGTATCCTACGCGCGGAAATTGGTCGGAAATTTCGGCGAAGTCCAATTCTCCGGCGAGCACTTCGGAGATGCATTAGAAAATCTTGAATTTGCGATCGATGCGTTTCGAGCCGCCTTGGATGCCGGAACCGATCTCGTGAACTTGCCGAATACCGTGGAACGATATAGACCGTATTTATTCGTTGCAATGGTTCGTAAAGTAGTGGAATCTCTTCCGAAAGATTCCAGAATTTCCGTTCATACGCATAACGATCTCGGTATGGCGACTGCGACGACCGTCGAAAGTTTCTTTGCAGGTGCGACGCAATTGGAGACCGCATTGAACGGGTTGGGAGAACGGGCCGGGAATACGAATACTTACGAAGTCGCGATCGCTTTACATAATTGCGGAGTGAATGTGGATTTGAATTTTCAGGCGATTTACGAAACTTCGAGAATCGTTTCTCGAATGGCCGATATTCCGATTCCGGAAAAGGCTCCGCTGATCGGAGAAGACGTCGTGGCTCATCGTAGCGGAATTCATCAAGACGGAGTATCCAAAACCCAGAATATGAAAAAGGGAGCTTACCGAGCCTTCGAAGCCGATTTGATCGGCCGACCCGAAGGAGATAGAATCGCCTTTACGAGCCAGTCGGGAAAATCGGCAGTATACGAAATCCTTAAAGTAGCCGGGTCGGATATTACGCGGGAGGAAGCGGCAAAACTGCAGCCGATGCTAAAAGAAAGATCCGAAAAAATCGGCGGCGGAGAATTGACTCTGGACCAAATGATGGAAGAACTACGACGCTTGAGAAGTATCGAATCGCCGAAGACGCGACTCTTGCAGGATCCCGTTTGAGATGGGAGAAGAAACGGAAAGAAAGATCCGAATGAGGCGTTTTTTAGAGAAGTATAAGACGGAATTACTTCTTTTTATTGCGTCACTCTTGTACCTCGGATCTCTTTCTTTCTTCGAATATGCTACGCTAAGCCTAGGCTGGCACGATTTCGGATTACAGATTCAGATACTTTCCTCTCCTCGATTCAGCGAAGGTCGATTATGGTCTTACGATTGGGGAGCCGACTTTCTGTCCGTGCATTTTTCCCCCTTACTTTATGTACTTTCCATTTTTTTGATTCCTTTACCGTTCCTAGAATGGTGGCTTATTATCGGTTGCATCGCTTTATCGGTCGGGATCGCCGGCCTGTTTGCATTCTTTCGGCGGGTAACGGGTAACTCGAGCGCTTCTTCTTTTTTTGCCATTGCCTTCCTATTAAACCCCTACGTCACCGCAACTCACCTTTACATGCATTACGAGGTATTTCTTGTTCCCTTATTATCGGGATTTTTACTTTTCGCATGGGAAGATAGAAAGATGCCCGCGTTCGCCTGCTTATTAGGGATTCTTTTATTAAAGGAAGACGGATGGATTTATGCGCTCTCCGGTACTTTTTTGCTGTTAGGTAAGAAACCGTTTCGAACCACATTGGTCTATTTTTTGATTAGCGTCCTTTACTCGGTAATCGCATTAGGTTTATTTAAACAAACTCTTTTTCCGCACTCTTCCGCTTTATTCCTGGAACATTGGGGAAAAACTCCCGTTGCCTTCCTTTTGAATTCGCTGGCAAATCCGTTAGAAATTCTTCGGATTCTTTCGACCGGTTCGGGAAAATTTCTCGCTCTAAGTCTCCTTGCAATACCCGTACTCGCGACATGGAGGTCGATCCCCGGAATCGCAGTCTCGTTTTTGTGGTTAAGTTCGATTTCGCCGGACAGGGCTAGCCTGGCATTTTTTTACGGACTTGCGCCTACACTTCTATTATTTCTGACCATCCCTTTCGCATTCGGAGTATGGGAAGCTATTACCAACCGTATTGGCGACTCTCGAAAATTCGAATTTCTTCTTCCGATAAGCTTGCTGATTACTAGCATCGCTGCCTCGACTTTTCCGAATCCCGCTCTCCTAAGAAGTCCGAATTTACCTGATCTCGCCGCTTCCTTAAAAACGGTCCCCGAAAAGGTTCCGATTCTAATCTCGTTGATAAAACTCCGGGGATATAAAGCGAATACAACATTCTCTTCGTTTAATACGGCTGCTTATGTATTTCAGGGAGGAGAGCTAAGGCTTCCTTATAAAGATTGGGAAGCGGTCCGTGCCAAACAATGGAAGCCAGACTTAGTTGTTCTAACGACCGAGCAGAAAGAGCCGTTATTAAGGGAGGTCACTCCCTCTGAAATGATTCGATTCTTCGATACGAACCTAGAGTATACTTCGATACTTCAAACCAGGAATCTACGAGCCTGGAGGAAGAAATCCTCGTATCTAGCGATCTAATCCGATCGTTTTACGATCCCGTAAAAAATAATATTATCCAATTCTTTGACTAGGTCTCGAATCGTGTATGGAGTCTGGGCCAGAAAGGCCGGGTCAAACATGGCTTCGGTCGAGGCTGCATGGATCAATAAGACTATATCCGGGTTCACGTCCGGGCGAATATCGCCGTTTTTGATTCCCGTTTCGATCATCGTGCGCATCGTTCGATTGATATTCCTTTCCTTCTGCTCCGAAAATAATTTCCAAAGATCGGGGGCCTGATCCCGGATATCCCGCAAAAATTCGTTCATGCCCTGCGGAATTTCCCCGCTGATACATTCGTGCATGGATTGGATTTTTTCTTTGATGCTTTTGCCGGGATCGGATTGGATCTTTTCGATTTTACCATGAATCCTGAGATGTCGGTGAGTCATTAACTCCATGAGAAGGTCGTGTTTATTGGCAAAATATTTGTAAAGAGTCTTACGACTGATTCTCAAAGTCCGGGCGATCTCTTCCATCCGCGTTTTTGCGAACCCGTAGCGGAGAAACAATTCGAACGATTTCTCGAAAATGCGAAGTTTTACATCGTCCGGTTCTGTACTGACTAGCTGTTCCACGACGGTTTGCATTCTAACCTACCCCCTTCCCAATAGGAAACGCTTTTTTAAGGCGTTTCCTTCTGTCCGGGAAGACCTTACAACTTCGTTCCTGTTAAGCATCCGGATTCGGAGCATTTCGTCGAACAAAATTGTTTAATTTTTCGATGTAGGAGAAGGCTGCAGGAACGACGACCAAGGTCAGAACCGTGGAAGAAATCAGACCGCCGATAATGGCGACTCCCATACTTGTTCTCTGTTTCGACGCCTCGTTTAATCCGATTGCTATCGGCAGCATTCCCGCTATCAAAGCGAAGGATGTCATCAAAATCGGGCGGAGACGTTCTCTACCGGCCTCGATGATCGCCTCCCTCATTTCAACTCCTCTTTGGATCAGCTGATTGGTAAAGTCCACTAATAGAATCGAGTTCTTGGTGGCGACTCCGATCAGCATGATCAATCCTATCATGGAGAAGATATCCAGGGATTTTTGGGTCAGGAAAAGCGCAATAAACGCACCGCAAAGAGCCAGCGGTAAGACCAGCATGATCGCGATAGGAGTGATAAAGCTTTCGTAAAGCGATGCGAGAACCATGTAGATGAAAAGGACTCCCAGACCCATAGCGATTCCCATGGAAGTTCCCATTTCCTTAAAATTCTCCGCCTGCCCCGTATAACCGATCCGAATTCCGGGAGGCAGAGGAAGTTCGCTTTGCGTAATCTGAGTAACTTCCTGCATCGCTCCTCCCATTCCGGGACCTTCCGGATTTACGTCCCCGTAGATCTCTACGGATTTATTCCGATTCAATCGATTGATCGTCGCGAGGCCCGTGGTTTCTTCCGCTCGAGCCACGTTCTGGATCGGGATCATCATATTATTAAAGTTCGGAACAAAGGAATTGTAAAAGTTTTCCTTTAAATCTCTCTGTCCTTCCTTTAATCGAACCCGGATGTCGTACTCCACTCCGTTTTCGCGATACACGGCAGGCGTGGTTCCTTCCACCAATGTCCTCAGTTCGGATCCGATGACCGTACCGGGAACGCCTAATAACACTTCTCGGTTTCGATCGGGAACGACTCTAAACTCGGGAGCTCCGGCTCTATAGCTGGTATCCACATCTAGTAGGGCCTTCGATTCCCTCAATCGAGTGAAAAGTTTATGGGCATAATTTTCAACGGCCTGACCGTTCTGACCGCTGACCACAAGAGTAAACGGCCTCTGCCCTCCACCCACATTATCTATATCCTTTACGATCGGGTTGGCGTAGGAAAACGACTCCAATTCTTTCCGGAGAAGATCCTTGAATTCGGAGGTATTCATTTTCCTTTGCTTGGAAGGGACCATTTCCACGAACATAGTCGTCGTCCGATTCGTATTGAACATTGCCACCACAAGGATTTCCTTATGGAGAGCCATGTTTGCATAAACTTCCTGAGCTACTTTAGCCATTTTCTCGACGGAAGTACCGGGGGGCATATCCAAAGTTACCTGAAATTTTCCGTTATCCTGCGCGGGAAGGAACGTCTTAGGAATGTACTTGGTCAGCATCAAGCTGGCTACGAAAATCAAAACCGCTCCGGAGAGTATCAATACGGGTCTCTTCAACGTGAATTTCAAAACGGAAGCGTATCGATCCTCAAGCCATGACTGAAAAATATTGAATATGGATAGAATGCTATCGAGTCCCTTCTCCAAAGCTCCGAAAAAAGATCCGATCAGGCCCAGGCCTTTTCTTATCAGACCAGGTCGATTTTGCTCGCGGGAGATTCTGGAATAAGCCAACGCTTCCAAAGGAGTGATTTCCGATTTTCCTTTCTTCTTTTTCGAAGCTTCCGGTGACGCGGAGATCTCCGAAACTGGAGAAGAGTGATTCGAATTCCCGTGTCCGTGACCGGAGATTTTTCCGCCGAAATAGCTGGAGAGCATCGGGGCGATCGTCAACGCATCATAAAGGGAAATTAATAGAGCGAAGCAGACCGTAAGCCCGAATTCCCGTAAGAACTGACCCACAACCCCACTCACGAAGGCGATCGGCAAGAACACGGCGATGACCGTCATCGTAGTTGCAATGACGGCTAACGTTACTTCCTTCGTTCCGTCGATGGATGCCAGACGAGCGGTCTTGCCCATTTCCCTATGTCTAAAGATATTTTCACGAACGACGATGGCGTCGTCGATCAATAATCCCACTGCGAGACTCAAGGCCAATAGAGTCATGACGTTCACCGTAAAACCGGCGACGGCCATGAGAATAAAGGCGCCTAGCAAAGAGTTCGGTAATGCGAGCCCGGTAATGATCGTGGATCTAACGCTTCCTAAAAATAAGAGCACCACTACGATCGTAAGTGCGATCCCGATCAGAATCGTTTCCTTTACGTCGTAAATATTATCGTCGATCATGATGGAATTATCGTTTGCCATTGCGAGCTTGGGAGTTCCCTCCCTCTTGGCGAGCTCCTTATTTAATTCCCCGACTCTCTTCTTGACTTCCTGAGCTACTGCAACCGTATTCGCTCCGGATTGTTTATAAACCAGCAGAAAGATGGCTTTTTTTCCGTTAAAATAAGCTCTGGAAGTTTCGTCTTCCATCGTGTCTTTTACTTCGCCCAGTTGCCCGATTCTTACGGGAACTTCGTTACCGAATAAAGAGATCGGCGTGTCCCTAATTTCCTGGGGGGATTGAAACTCGTTAATCGTTCGATAGACTAATTCCCTATCGGACTTACTTACTTTTCCCGCCGGAATATTCGTCCCACCGGAAGCCAGTCGATTCGAAACCACCGAGGCCGGAATCATATGCGCTTTCAATTTCGAGCGATCTAGCTCGACATGGATCTCCCTTTTACGACCTCCGTAAATGGTGATATTTCCGACATCCTTTGCGGTCAAAAGATTCTGCTTAATCTCTTCGCTGGCGATATCGAATAAAGTCGCTTCCGGCAGATCCGCCTGTAGTGCAAGAATCAAAATCGGTTGATCCGCAGGATCGATCCTTCGAATGATCGGTTCTTTTGCGTCATCGGGGAGTTTGGGTTTTACCGCAGCGACCTTATCCCGAACCTGCTGCTCCGCGTATTTCACGTCGGTTTCCAGCGTGAATTCCACAATGACGGTTCCGGATCCTTCGCTGCAAGCGGACTTAATCCGCTTTACCCCGGAGATCGTAGATAACTCGTCTTCGACAGGTTTTGCAATCAAGGTTTCGATCTCGTTGGGGGCGGCTCCGGGATAAGGAACGGTTACCGTCACGACCGGAATCGTAACGTTTGGAAATAAATCCACTCCAAGCTTGTTCAAGGATAAATATCCCGTAACGAGAATGATGAGGACCGTACAGGTGATGAATATAGGTCGTTTAATCGACAGTTCTGCGAAGTTCATCGTAAGTCTCCGATAGTTTGATTTAGTACTTCCTCGGGGTCCATTCCATATTTTTGAAATAGAGTTCCCTTGGAGAGTTCGTATTGCACGAGCGCGGTATTATAATTAACTTTTGCTTGCATGAGTCCGTATCTGGCCTGGGCAACCAGATCCAATGCGTTCTTAACATTTACGGATGTGGTTCTTCCAAATCTGTAACGAGGCAGTATTCCCGTATAGAATTTCTCGGCCTGCTCTAAGTTCTTTTTAGACTCTTCCAAAACATCATACGTGATTCTAATTCTTTCCAAGCCTTGTCGAACATCCGTTTTCACTTGGTCCTTGGTCTGTTCTAGAAGAAGGTCTATTTTTTTACTCTGGATTTGCGCGTTTTTAAATTCCGCTCTCGCAGTATCGTTACCGATCGGAGTTTCCATTTTTATTTCCGCAGAGTTTTGAGTATACCGACCGACGCCTACTCCGTTAAAATCCTGGGGAAAATTTCTATCATAGGTTTTTGAATTGTAAGTCCCGCTTATATAAAGAGATGGTAATAATCCATTTTTTGCAATTTCCAAAGCAGAAATCGCATTCTGTCTCTGCAATACTAGGCTTCTAAAATCATACCGGTGCAAAAACGCCTCGTCCATCTCCTGAGCCTCGTTTTTGGAAGGATCAAAACGTTCTTCCAAACTGGTCTCCAATTCAAACGGAGTTTCGGGATCCTTACTTAAAGAAACTAGAAGATCACGACGCGTGCGATCCCGTTCCAATTTTGTTTGTCTGAGTTGGTTTTCCGCCGCGATCAGCAATGCGTTCCATTGTCCCGATTCGTATTCTTCGGCCACGCCCAAACGGATTTTAGAAGAGGTGATCTCTTTTACGTTCTTAACGCTCTTCACTAAAAGCGCGGCGGTTCTCAAATTTTCTTCCGCTAACGACAAATTCCAAAATGCGAGTATGGATTGAACCACCGTCCTCGATAACGCATTCATCGCGTCCAGGCGGCGGACTGCGGAACTACGCTTGCTCATGTCCAAATTTCTTTTTTGTTGATAACCGAATATGTTTTTCAAAAGGTCCTGCTTTAAAGTAAAGCCGATACTCCCGAAATGCAGACTGGGCTGTGCGAATTGTTGGGCAATTGTTCCTTGCTGCTCGGGACGTTTTCCTGCATCCGTTTCGTAACGATTATCGGCGACGGTGACACCCAATGTGGTCCCGCTCGTAAATGCCTTGGAAAGTCCTCCGGAAATCGTATTATTTGTAATATTCCGACCTTGTAATGTATACTGAGGAAGAGGGAGGTTTACCGTCTTTTGCGTATTGGCGGTGATATTTCCGATAAAATTATATTTACCGTTCTCCTTCTCCCAATCGTACTCGGAGTTGTCTAAATCCAATCTGGCGATCTTGGCTTGAACCGAATTTTCCATAGCGTAGCGAATGAGTCTCGATGTGTTCCAAGTCCTTCCCTTCCTGAACTCGGATTCTTGGAGAGATTCCGGAAACAAGGAAAAACCCCAAAAAATCATCCCGACAGAAACGCCTCGGAACAAAAAGATTCTCTTAGAATTCCAATGTTCTTTCATATGACTCCGATTGGAAACAATTTTAGTTTTTTATGTTTCCTTTATTGGAAACAATATTTGTATTTTTTGTTTCCATGTCTACAAAAAATCAATTTTTTTGGCGAATATTTTATTTGATTTTAAGTCTCATTATCGGAATAAAAAATGAATGAGCATCCGTGGCCTAAAACTTCCCAACCAAACCTTTCTCGAGCTGTGTCGAAAATCCTCCCCTGAACCGATTGAGACCGGCAACCCTCTAGGTTCCGAAACGCCTCAATCAACCCAGGAAGGACGAGAATTCGAGGCGGTATCGGAAGCCGAGGGAATACGCCAATCGCAAACGTAAGGCGATTCGTCTTTTCCCGTGTAAATTCGCGCCAACCCGAACCCGGTTCCCGTTGGCGCAGGACTTTATTCGAAAATCGAATCTCGCGCTTGTTTGCTTAAAATGAACTGCGCACCGGAAAAATGGCGGAGAATCTTAGGTAAAGTCGACCAATAAATGATAGAGAACAGTCCAGTCGGTGACCGAATTCAAATGGTTATCGAAATTCCTAGCGAAATTGATTCCTTCCTCTCGGCGCTCGGAGGCGTTCTTGGGACAAAGTCCATCCCACTCCGAAGTCAAAATCGAACCAGGCGGGAATCGAAAGGGAGAGTTTGGAAATTCCTCGTTTTTATGCAAGATCGCAAATTCGAATTCAGAATCGGCCAGGTGTTTGCGGAGATTCCGGTAAATTTTTTGCCGCCTAACCGTCGAAACTTCCGTTAAAATGGTAGAGAATCTAGCTAAAATTCGACCAATAAATGGTGGGGATCCCTCCAGGCGGCGACACCGGATTCAGATGGTTATCGAAATTCCTAACGAAATTGATTCCTTCCTCTCAGTGCTCGGAAAGGCAAAATCGGTCCGATTATTTTTGCTGAAAATTCTCCGGGACGGGGACGATCAGGTTTTTGATTGGAAATTCGCCTACTGCAATGAAGGCGCCGCGGAAAGCTTAAATTTGTCCCTGCACCAAGTGATAGGAAGGACCTTTCGTGAAATACATCCCGGGGTGCTGGAACGAAAACCGGATCTACTGAATTTTATTTCCTCTCTCGCCGCAAAAGGTTCGGAATGGAAAGGCACGCTGCCGTCCAGTGCTTCCGGGAAGCCTTACGACTGCACTCTCTTCTCTCCCTTGGATGATTGGGTCGTCTCCATCACTCAGGATATGTCGTCCGAAATAAAACAGAAGGATATCTATCGCCAGGCAGCCTTAATTAGTACCGAATCCATCTATTATTTCGAGCCCTTTTATAACTCAAAAAAAGACATTATCGATTTTACCTTAACCGAAGTAAATCCTGCGGGAGAGCTCGAATTAGCGCAAAGTAAGGAAACCATTATCGGGAAGGGACTCTGCGAATTGTTTCATATCGATCCGAAATCGGAATTTCTGAATGATTATAAAAACGTTTTTATCAACGGCAGGCCCTTCCAAAAGGAATATACCGTCCAAAACGACGATTCGCTTTCCGGAACTTACTTTCAGCATGTAACCAGCCTACCGGAAGGGATACTGATCGCTAACCGAAATATAACGGAATTGCGGAAAGTCGAACAGGAAATCAGAAGTCAGAAAGAAGAGCTAGAACAAACCTACCAGGCTTCCAACGACGGATATTGGAATTACGATGTCAAGAGTCGGAAACTATTCCTCTCTCGTCGATGGAAGAATATGCTCGGCTACGAGGATCATGAAATAATCAACGATTTGCGCAGCTTGCTTAGGCTAGTCCATCCGGAAGATTCGCATATAATCGCATCCTCGATCTCCAAAGAAAATCTGGAAAAAATCGTAAGATTCAACGAAATCCTACGCTTCAGAAAAAAAGACGGGAACTATCTGTACATCCAGTCTAGGGCCATCGTACTAAGATCGGAAAACGGAGAACCGATCCGGATGGTCGGAACCCATACGGATATCACCAGTATTAAAGAAACGGAAAATGCCTTGGCTCTCGCCAAAGAAAAAGCGGAAGCCGCAGACAGGGCCAAATCGGAATTTTTAGGAATGATCTCCCACGAAATGAGAACTCCTCTGCATGGTATTGCCGGAATGGCGAATTTACTCGAGCAAACTTCCCTCGATCGTTCACAACGGGAATTTCTGAAAGATCTAGTTTCCTCTACGGATATACTCACGCAGTTGATAGACGATCTCCTCGAAGTAATAACGTTGGACAATCCTAAAATTAAGATTCGGGAAGAGACCGTGGATCTGTCGGCCATGTTAACTCATTTAAGCGGCTTAATCCTGCCGAAAACCGCGGCAAAAGGATTGGAATTCAATCTTAAAACCGAAGCGAATGTTCCGACTTCCATCCTAGGGGATCGATTTCGCATCGAACAGATCCTCCTAAATTTCATCACGAATTCGATCAAGTTCACCGAAGTCGGA
This sequence comes from Leptospira inadai serovar Lyme str. 10, assembly GCF_000243675.2. Lineage (NCBI taxonomy): Bacteria > Pseudomonadati > Spirochaetota > Leptospiria > Leptospirales > Leptospiraceae > Leptospira > Leptospira inadai. Next base: position 797,689 of record NZ_AHMM02000017.1, read on the forward strand.
TCCGTCGATTTGCGACTGGCATTGGAAGAAACATCCATCGTCTTCAAAGTCATAGATACCGGAATAGGAATTTCAAAGGATGCGTACGAACGAATCTTCGAAGCATTCCATCAGGAGGACCTAGCATATACCCGCAAATATAAAGGAGTAGGCTTAGGGCTTTATATATGTAAGAAACTCGCGGAGAAAATGGGAGGCGTAATTAATTTGGATTCGGAACAAAATCAAGGTTCCACATTTACGCTAAAACTTCCCCTACGAATATCCGATCGACCGGCAATCGTCGAAACGAAAGCTTTCACGAAAGAAATTCCGAAGCTTCCTTTCCTAAAAGCGTTGGTCGTCGACGATAACGAAATCAATTGCAAGATTCTTTCCAAGCTCGTGGAAAAGACCGGAGCAAAAACGGTATTGAGCTACGGCGGAGAGGATGCAGTAACCCGATTCAAAGCCGATCCGAAGTCGTTTAACATAATTTTTTTGGATTTGCAAATGCCGGGAATGGATGGGTACCAAACCGCAGACGCGATCCGCGCCGCGGGAGAGTTCGGTCGGAGCGTGGATATCATAGCAGTGACGGCAAGTTCCTTTTCGGAAACATATATGGAATGCGTCGAACACAGGATTACGGGATTTTTAGGTAAGCCTTATAATCCCGAACAGCTCTATTCAATTTTAGAAAAGTTTCTTTAAGGATTGCTTGCTTGCAAGAGTCAAAACGGTTATCCTGCGAATATGGAACATCTTCGTCCATTCAATCCACCGATTCACCTTAGACATCCTTTCATACAAACGGTTCTCGCTTCCTTACTCAAACAAAAAAAGCCGAATCACCCGATGGATCGCGGGGCTAGACCGGTAGTGTTGGACGCCGGAAAAGGAGTCAAATTAATCGGCCATTATTCGAAAGCTCCCGAAAATAAGGCGCTCTTGATTTTGATCCACGGTTGGGAAGGAAGCATCGATTCCAATTACATCCAAAGAACCGGAAGAAAATTCTTCGAGAGGGGGATCTCAATTTTTCGATTGAACCTACGCGATCACGGCGAAACCCATCATCTGAATCCGGAACCGTTCAATGGAAGTTTGATTCGAGAAACATACGAGGCCGTCCGGAAAGCCGCCAGAGAATACGGGAAAAAAATTCCGGTCTACATCGCAGGATTTTCTCTCGGCGGAAATTTCACGCTTAGAATCGCTAGAGAGCATTCGAAAGGAAAACATCCGGTACCGAATTTAAAGCATTGCATCGCAGTCAGTCCCGCTCTACATCCCAAAAGCGCTACGGAAATGATGGATTCGAAATTGATCATCGGAAAATATTTCAGGGACAAGTGGAGAGCCTCGTTGGCCAAAAAGAACGTTCACTTTCCCGAGCTGCATCCGTATCCGGAAATCATGCAGGGAAAATCGGTGATGGAAATGACCGATAGAATCATATCAAGCACCCATCAATTCAAGACTACCGACGATTATTTTCTATCATACACCTTGGGCTCCAAGGATTTTAAGGGACTCAAAGTAGCTGTAACTATTGTTACATCGGAAGACGACCCGATTATACGTCCGAACGAATTTCGCGAACTCCCTTCCAACTCTAGACTCAAGATCCTTATCCAGAAATATGGAGGACATAACGGCTTTTACGAAAATCTAAAAGGTGACTGTTGGTATTTCAAAGTTTTAGAAACCATCTTCCATCAAAAAACAACTTTAAAACAGGTTTAGAGTCCAAATTAGAATGATCGTAAAAGAACTTGCTTTTCCGCCCTTTGCGATAAATTGGAACCGGAATGCATCTCGTTCTTGAACAACGGTTCAAAATAAGACGAACGCCTTTCGTTATAGGAGATATATCATGTCCAATGCATATGTAATCGATGCCGTACGCACCCCCCGCGGTAAGGGAAAAAAAAGAGGAACCCTGGCATCCATTCACCCTCAAGAACTGTCCGCCTCGACCCTAAACGCAATCAAAGAAAGAAACGGATTAAAACCTGAAATCGTGGAAGAGGTAGTCTTAGGTTGCGTCTCACAAGTGGAAGACCAGGCAGCCTGCATCGCACGTTATGCGGTCATGGCCGCACAATGGCCGAATTCGGTTCCGGGATATACGGTAAACCGTTTTTGCGGATCGGGACTCCAGGCGGTCAATAACGTGGCCAATCACGTGCAAGCGGGAAGCATGGACGTGGCTTTAGGAGGAGGAATCGAGTCCATGAGCCGGGTCAAAATGGGCGCGGATATGGGAGAAAGGGATTTTAATGTAGGAAATGCTAATATAGCAAAACATTATAATTTAGTTCCTCAGGGAATTTCCGCGGATTTAATCGCCACTAAATATAATATTTCCAGAGAGGATGCCGATCGATTCGCGGAATCCTCCCAATTGAAAGCGGACAAGGCCATCAAGGACGGCGTATTTAAGAAATCCATAATTCCCGTTAAGTTGGAAGACGGGACCGTCGTCGATACCGACGAGAATCCTCGCATCGAGTCCGATTACGCATTCCTTTCCGGCTTGGGTGCGGTATTTAAAACGATCGGAGAAAAGGAACTGGACGCAATCGCATTACGTTCTTATCCCGAAGTTCAAAAGATCAACCATATTCATACCTTGGGAAATTCTTCCGGAATCGTCGACGGAGCCGCATCGGTTCTCATAGCCAACGATGACGGAATTAAAAAATACGGCCTTAAACCTAGAGCCAAAATCGTCGCAATGGCTTCGACAGGGGAAGACCCGACCATCATGCTGACCGGCCCCGTATCCGCCTCGAGAAAGGCACTTCATCTAGCCGGTCTAAGAGTGGAAGACATCGATATTTGGGAAATTAACGAGGCGTTTGCGTCCGTCGTTCTTTATACCCAACGGACTTTAGGCATCCCGCTCGAAAAAATTAACGTTAACGGCGGATCCATTTCTCTAGGCCATCCTCTCGGCGCGACCGGCGCGATTTTATTAGGAACCGCATTGGATGAATTAGAAAGACGTAAACAGCGTTATGCGCTCATTACTCTTTGCATCGGCGGAGGAATGGGAATCGCTACGATCATCGAGAGAATCTGAGTTCATAAGGAAAATTGCGCCTAAATTCCTTCGAGTTCGGCGCAATTTTCTTCTTTCCTTCCTCGGCCCACCAAATATTATAATTCAGAATGAACGTGTTTCGCCGAATTCGACCTCTTTTCTACGGATTCCTGCCGATCTTTCTGTTCAATTTTTCCTTCTTTTACTTTTCCCAGGCTCAAATTTCCGTTTCTTCCCATCCGGACGGCCAATACAAATCCGCTTATTCCAAATTTTCCCCATTTAAAAAAGCGTTTCGCCTATTTCAGGATGAGGAAGAGGACGACGGCATCAATTCGGTCTGGATGCCCGATTCCTCCGAATACGATTCCGAAAACACGAATTCCGAGTTTCAGTCCTTCAGAGTTCCGTCTAGAATCGAATTCGAATCGACCGTCGATAGCTCTTATTATCTACTTTCCGATCTCCTCTTAAACATTCCACCGCCTAGCAAAACCTGACATTTCGATCATATTGTCGGGCTTCGTCGCAAATTTCGAACGGAGTCGTCTAGGAGCTTTCTTTAATGCACTTATACAAATGCGCGATTACTGCGCCCACTATCACCGCCTATCTTTTTTTAGCGATTATAGGGCCGAGGGATGTGATTTCATCCGTCCCTAAACTCGACTCATCGGATCTTCTCGAACAAAATTCCCGGGAAGACATGCACCTACCTCTAAAAAGAAAATTAAGTCTCAGAGAAGCGGAGGAATTATTCCTTAAAAATAATCTCTCTCTTATTTCCTCCAAATTCGAAATCGAAGCGAAAAAGGCCGAAATTCTGCAAGCCCAACTATGGGATAACCCGAGCATCGCGATCGATCAGAACATCTATAATCGGCAGACCGGAATCTATTTCGATACTACCAAGAACGGAGAAACCGCGATTCAAATCCAACAATTATTCCTGATGGCAGGAAAGAGAGACAAACGAGTACGCTTGGCAAAGTGGAATAAGGAAATCTCGGAGCAGATATTCTACGATACTTTACGTTCTCTTAAATTAGAACTTAGGACTACGTTCTTTCAATTGCATTTCGCCAGACAATCCATGGAATTCTACAAGGAAAGCATACCGGCCATCAAAAAAACGATCTCGGGAGCGGAAAACGTATATCGAAATCGGAATATTCTTCTCTCGGAATTATTAAGGTTAAAATCCCTACTCTTTCGTTTGGAGAACGATAGATCGAAAATAATCCAGATAATTTACGAAAAGGAGGCCGCCTTAAAGGTCTTGTTAAACGAACAGGCTACCATCGAGTACGAGATATTTCCGGAATTTACGGAACATGCGAACTCGGAATATTCGATCCTTTCCCTGGATACGAAAGAGATAATAAAATCCGCAATCGAACATAGGCCCGATCTTAAAAGCCTCGAACTATCGGTAAAAGCCGAACAAACCAATCTTTCTTTGCAAAAGGCGATGGTGATTCCGGACGTCGCTCTGGGTGGAAGCTATGACCGAGCCGGAAATTATATCAATAACTATTACGGGTTTACGGTATCCACTTCCATTCCTCTTTTCGATCGAAACCAAGGAAACATCAAGGCTGCAGAGATGATATTGAATTCCAAGAAAGTCGCCTACGAAGAACAGCTTTTAAAAGTGAAGGCGGAAGTCCGGGCCGCCTTGGAAATAGCGAGGGACAAGGAACGGTTACTAAGGAATTACGGGAATTCCTTTACGAAGGATTATAAAGGCCTCGCAGGATTAATGATAGAAAATTACGGAAAAAAATACATCACCATATTAGAATTTGCGGATTTTTTCGAATCTTACAGCGAAAGCACTCTTAATATGATTCGGCTTCAATCGGATCGGATCGAAGCGGCCGAATCGTTGAATTTTTCGATCGGAAAAACGGTGGCGGAATTAGGCAAATGAAGATCTATCTATCCGAGATATATTCGCAATTCTTAAAACGTAAAAAAGGAATTCTTCTTCTGTCATTGCCCGTCTTCGCGGGAACGTTCGTCGCCTTTCATGCATTTAGCGACAATAAAGGAAATGAATTTTGGCGAAAGGAGCAAAATCGAATTCCCAAAATTTCGGAGCAAGGCAGGCTGATTTCTTTTCCTCCCGATTATCCTGGTTTGACTAGATTTTCGTATATCACCGTCGGAGTCGGGAATGCGTCTTTTTCGGTTATCGCTCCTGCAAGAGTCGTCGCCAGCATCAAAACGTCCGTCAACTCGGGAGAAAAGATCATTCTTTTCGATTCCCCCGAAACCACTCAGCTCTTCTCGGAATACAAAAGAAACAGGGCCACCGCAATCAAAGGACTCAAAGATCTGATGAGAGTGCGGGATATGTACGCCAATCAGGCCGCTACCGGTCGGGACGTGACCGAAGCCGAATCCAACTTTGCCGTCACAAAGGCGGAAGCGGATGAATCAGAATCCAAGCTGAGAACGATCGGCCTAAATCCGAAAGAGCTGGATAACGTAAAGGGCCCCGCTCTTTGGTTGATATGCGACGTACCGGAATCCCAGTTAAGCGAGGTACAAAAAGGCGAAGAGGTTCGAATTCAGTTATCCTCCTTTCCGGGTAAAACTTTCGTCGGACATGCGGAGGCGATAGGCGACGCGATAGATCCCGTTTTAAGAACCGTAAAAGTAAGGGTAACGATTAAGAATCCCAAAGAAAAGATCCTCCCGGGAATGTATGCGAAAGTCGATTTCGGAGATCCACACACTTCGGTCATTTTACTTCCGAATCGGTCGATTCTTACGGTCGACGAAAAAAATTACGTTTTCGTAAAGGAAGGAACGGGATCCTTCCGCCGACGCCAAATCATACTGGGGACCTCCGGAGAAGCTAGTACGATCGTAACCGACGGTCTTTCGGTCGGTGAAACGATTTTGATCGAAGGCGTGATTTTACTGAAAGGATTAAGCTTCGGGTTTTAAATATGATCGAACGACTCATCGAAGAATCCTTAAAAAATAGGATCCCCACTCTCGCGCTGGCCGTCGCAATCATAGGCTTCGGAATTTGGTCCTGGGTTAGCCTTAAAAAAGAAGCGTACCCCGATGTCGGAGATACTCAGGTTACCGTAATTGCCCTTCTTCCGGGAAAAGCGGCTTTGGAAGTCGAACGAAGAATCACGCTGCCCTTAGAACGAGGATTGAATTCGGTTCCCTACGTTTTAACGCGTAGATCCAAAACGATTTTCGGACTTTGCGTTCTTCAATACGTATTCGAAGAAGGAGTCAGCGATTTTGTCGCAAGACAACTCTTATTGGAAAGATTGCAGGCAATCGAACTTCCTACGGAAGCGAACGTTTCCCTTGCCCCTCTCACCGGTCCGGTCGGCGAGATCTATCGATATACGATCGAGGCGTCGGAAAATTGGACACCGATGGATTTGAGAACTCTACAGGACTGGGTGGTGGTACCTTCCTTGCGCCAAACTCCCGGAGTGGCGGACATTCTGAACTTCGGAGGTTTGGAAAAACAATATCATATCATCACTTCTCCGAATCGATTATTGCGTTATGATTTGAGTCTATCGGATTTGCTGGATGCGATCCGTTCCAATAATAGGAATACGGGAGGAAACGTACTGACTAGAGGAGATCAAGGCTTTGTTGTCCGAGGTCTGGGCGCGATACAAACAAAAGAAGATATTCAAAATATAGTCGTAACTGCCGTATCGGGAACTCCTATCTACGTCGAAAACTTGGCTTCCGTCGAGGAATATCCCAGACGACCGGATGGAATTTTCAATTATACTCTTCGTGACCCAGTAACCGGAGAGATAAAGACAAGAGACTCCGGAATCCAAGGAATTATTGCGATGCGTCGGGGAGAGAATCCGTCCGAGGTGATCGAAAGGGTTTACGAAAAAGTCCGATACATCAATTCCAATCTACTTCCTCAAGGTGTGAGATTGATCCCCACTTATGATAGGACCGAATTGGTGAATTATACGGTTCAAACCGTTCGAAGTACGTTATTCGAGGGAGTAAGCATCGTAGTCCTCGTATTGGTATTCTTCCTCGGAAACGTACGGTCGGCTCTCGTGGTCGCAAGCATGATACCGATCTCGTTACTCTTCGCTTTTATCATGATGAAGTTAACCGGAATCCCCGCTAATCTACTTTCCCTAGGCGCGATCGACTTCGGCATCATCGTCGACGGCGCGGTCGTGATGGTGGAGAATATATATAGGAGGTATTCGCTTGCTAAACGAGCGTCCAAAACCGGACTCCAATTTACGGAGTTATTAAGTATTACGCGTGCATCCACGGTCGAAGTAGGAAGGGAAATTTTCTTTTCCATCGCAATCATCATCTTCGCCTATCTTCCTATTTTCACTTTTCAAAGAGTGGAAGGGAAACTATTTACACCGATGGCTTTTACCTTGTCGTTTGCGATCGTCGGAAGTTTATTGTTTACTCTTACGTTAATTCCGGTACTGATGTGCCTGTCGTACAAAGCTAAAATGGAGTCGGCGGATCCGAGCGAGATGGAATGGAGAAATCCGACGTTGGATTGGATAAAATCCTTTTATCGTCGCTTGCTCTCGCGACTATTAAACTCCACCGAAAAAACGGTAATTTATTCCCTGTTTGCGGTCGTAATCATAAGTGCATTCGGATATTATAAATTAGGAACGGAATTTCTGCCCGATCTTGACGAGGGATCGATCAATATCCGCTGCTTCTTTCCGGTAGGAATAAATCTGAAAACTTCGGAGCAATATCTTCCCGTTATTCGGGAATCGATTCTGAAACAGGAACAAGTCGGTTCCGTCTTAAGTCAGCTCGGACGAAACGACGAAGGAACCGATCCCTACGGACCGAATCGCCTGGAAATTCTAGTCGGTTTAAAAAATTACGATCTGTGGCGGGAAAAGATAACGAAGAAGGAACTCCTTCAAAAATTGAAAGTCGGATTGCAAGAAGACTTACCCGGGGTTCAATTCGTATTTTCTCAACCGATCCTGGATAACGTAACCGAAGCGGTGACGGGTAGCGTATCCGATTTAGCGATACTTCTAAGCGGAGAAGACCTGGGCCTACTCAGAATTCATGCCAAAAAAATATTGGATATCGTTCGAGAGATTCCCGGAGCGACCGAATCCGGACTCGAACAGGAGTCCGACCAGGCGCAATTGACCGTTACCATCGACAGAAAAAAATCGGCTCGTTTCGGAATCAACGCATCAAACATACTCGATACGTTGGAAGCCGCGATCGGAGGAACCGAAGTCGGAACGTTATACGAAGGCTCGAAACGATTCGACATCATGGTCAGGTATTCCACGGACTATCGCTCCTCGTTGGAATCGGTCAAAAATCTTTTAGTAACGTCTCCTTCGGGAGGAAGAATACCGTTAAGCGAACTGGCTTCCATAGAGCTGAAAGACGGGCCGACTATCATACAAAGGCAGGACGGGAAGCGGCAGATTTCCGTTCGAACGAATATCCGCGGGAGAGACCAAGGAAGATTCGTGGAGGAAGCCAAAAGCAAGGTGGAGAAATTAATTTCACTCCCGGATGGAATCGGTATCCGATGGGGAGGGCAATTCGAAAACCTAACCAGAGCGGCCGCCAGGTTAAGAATCATAATCCCGGCCACACTTTTAGGAATCTTCTGCATATTACTCGTAATATTCCGGAATGCACGTTATGCTCTATTGGCAATGTCCGGCGTACCCATTTCTATCGCAGGCGGAATCCTGGCGTTGTTAGTACGGGGAATTAATTTCTCCGTCTCGGCAGGAGTCGGTTTCGTTTCACTTTTCGGTATTGCCGCCATGACCTGCGTTCTATTCGTATCCCGCATGATTCGCCTACAAAAGGAAAATCAAACGGAGACTCTCAGATCGTCCGTGTTGGCCGCAGCCGACCTACAATTTACGCCTAGAGTAATGACGATTCTTTTGGCCTTACTAGGACTATTGCCGGCCGCAGCCGCATCGGGAATAGGATCGGATGTGCAAAGGCCATTGGCAACGGTCGTCGTCGGAGGCTTAACGGCGGAATTATTTTCGCTCGTCTTTATTCCTTCTCTCTTCTATCTTATCAACCGGAAACGCTATCGAAATTAAAAATATATCCATATTATTAGTATAAAATATTATAACATTATCAAACTTTTATATTTCCGGAATAAACCGAGTTCCTATCCGAAACGGAATTGGTCGTAAGCGCCGATGGGCGCTTAAAACGGATAAAAACTTAACTGACTACAGGCAGGCGAATCGTCAGACATATCCCTTCTTTTTTATTCTCGTGTAAATTCAAATTGATCGTCTGTAAGTGAACTCTTCCGCCGTGAAGCTCGACCAGTTTTTTTACGACAGACAAACCCAATCCCATTCCGAATTCCTCCTGATCGTAACGCTCATCCATGAACTTTACTCCCCTATAGAACGGTTCGAAAACGAGATCTTCATGAAATTCTTGAAGATAACCGGGAAAGGGGGGATCGTTAATTACCTTCAATTGAATTTCATTGCCGATCTTCAAAACCAAGACCATTATATTCGATTTTTCGGGGGAATATTTAAGGGCGTTAATCAGAACCTCGCGTATGATTTTCTGAAACCAAACCTTCTTTAGCCTGAGTTTATTGGATAAAATATGCAAATTATCTGATATAAGAAACTTCTGGCCCCGGAACTGAACGGATGGTTCGATCTCGTCGATTAATTCCCGTAGGCAATCTATCAGATCTCCGACCGTTGCGGTTTCCTCGACTTTCAGACTTTCCTCGAAGAGAGCCTGGGCCGAAGATAAGAATCGAGTGAATTTTCCGGTGCTATCCACGGAATCTTTAAGTAAATCGAAAAGATTTTCCCTAATTTCGACGATTCCTTCGACTTCATTATGCTTCGCTTTTGTAATGATCATGGATAGAACGCTCATCAGACTTCCGATACCCGTTCCTTGCATAAGCGTAATGTTAATCTGCTTTATCGCTAAATCCATCCATGATGAGGACGAATAACGATCCTTTAATGATTGCTTCCAGTCGAATATTTCCAAAGCTTTTCGGTAAAACTCCATTTCGGCGCCAAGCAGCTCCTCCCCTCTGACGAGATCACCCGACTCTTTCCAAGTCGCAGATTGAGGAGCCCCATCGATAGGCAGGAAAAGAGTGAATAATTTTCCACCTTTCGAATTCGCCGAATCTAAAACAGAGCTAATCGTTTGAAATACCTCGTACGAGCCGTCTTCTCTCCGTAAACGCTTTAGAATTTCGTAGTGTTTGATTTCGCCGGCCTGCGCTTTTTTCAGGAACTGTTCCTCATGCTCCCTATCGACCGAATGGATCCAATCAAAATAGCTCTCGGGTAAATCGACATTCGGGTCCCTGCCTAACATCGATAAAAACGTCGGGCTAAATTCCAAAATTTTCCCGGACCAATCGGTTACAATCGCGCCGGATGTCAGAGTTTGAATAATAGGATTCAGGAATGCTTCTCCCTAATTAAGAATTACGGAAATAAAGTTGTTATACTATGATACGAACAATCAATTAAAAAAAGATGACAGAAGAATGTCCCGTGATGTTTCTTTCCAATTCCCTAAGATATTCTTGTTCCTGACGTTCGATCGTTTTTCTTTCAAAATCAGTCCTTTCGCGACGGACAAAAACTTCCGCAGTATCGGAAAAAAAGCGCAAGTTCCGATAGAATTGACCGCCGACTTCTTCGGCAATGATCGGAATTTCTTCCCCTTCTAAAAAACTTCGAGCAAAGTAAATATTCTTAGCTCCAATGGAAAGCTCAGGAGACATAGTCATTATCTGACCGCCGCCTATTATTTTAGCGCTAAGATTTTTTCTAGGTATCCCTCTTTTTACGAACTCGTTAATCAATATCTCCATCGCATGGACACCGAACCTTGTCGAAAAATCCGTGTTAGTATCCGACGGACTACCGGGTAAGAGTATATGATTCATACCTCCAAAACGACTTACCGAATCGAAAAGACAAACGGAAACACAAGAACCTAAAAGGGTTTTCAATTCAACCGGTTCTTCGGAAAAAAAGTATTCTCCCACATAAATTCTTTGAATTGGCCGATCGGTCATCGAGTTCCACATATTTCTTACTACCACCGATATTAAAATTACAAAAACAAAAACTCGCAACAGCAACGATACGCTGAAAGATAGTTTCAACTAACTCGAAAGATTTAGGGACATCATTTAAACCAAAAGAGTATAAATAAAATTCATTATTCAAAAACGATATTAATCATAATCCATCAATCCAATTTTCATAATCTCCCGATTAGTCGAAAAATTTCTCCCGTATTACCGAACGGAATATTCTCTAATTTTTCTCGTTCCAAATTTTAGAGAATTGCATTTTTAAGGATCACATCGTCGAATGTAACCGAAACGACGATCCTTCTAAACTCAATACAAATAAGCGTACTAAAGGAGAGATCCCGTGAAGGAATCCGTTATCGACCAATTTTCCCGCGCTCGGGAAAGTCACAAGCATAGAGGTAAGATTTTGTTCTTTTGTCCGGATACAGAGAAAGCAAAAACACTGCAACGCGAAACTCACGCATACCGAATAGATTCTACAATCTGCCGGACGATGCAAGAAGCATTAGAAAAAGTGCAAACAACCAATTACGATGTGATCTATGCAAGCTACCCGATGGAAGACATCGATCCTTTTTTGCACGAATTGCAGATTAAGGAAGAAAAGCCAGAACTGATCTTTTATTTAAAAAAACCGAATCTTAGGCAGGTCGTGGAAGCGATGCGGCGAGGAGCGTTCGATTGCGTGGAGGAAGATTCTTCGATCGAAGTTCTTTTAGATTCCTTACATGCCGCATTGGAGAAAAGTCGATTACAGAATATTGAAAAATCGATAGAAAGGAATCGGCGGATAAAATTAAAGGAGGAATTGGATTGGAATAGCTACAGAAAGGAAATCGTACGCCGGGATTTTTCACGTCAAGACGGGCACCTAATCAGTAGCATACGGACATCGTTGAGTCAAGGCTCCGGCTTCGGGTCCCTGCTATCCGCGATCGCACTCTTAAAACGGAAGGCGAAAAATAACGGCATTCATTATGAAGTGCCCTCAGGATTGGTGGAAATTCTCCTTTCCAACGCGGAGAGCGCGAGGAAAATCATCGATTTTTTCGAAGAGATAGAATACATAATCAACAATCCGCAGGAAAAATCCAATTTCAGTGTCTCGTTCGTTCATTCCCTATTTCAAGACTCGGTAAAGTCCGTTCAAGCGTTCGCAAATCAGCGATCGATACGGATAAAACTCTGCGAAGATAAGTTTAAGGGAATCGGACGATTCGTAAAATTGCACCCGCAAAGTTTTCGAAAAGCGATCGAAGAGCTATTACTGAATGCGCTGAAATTTTCGGAACCCAACAGTTCCGTATACATATTATTCGAATTATCGAAGGAAAAATTACGGATTTCGATGTTGAACTCCCCTCGACCCGAAACGGAAATGCGAAGCGGCATTCCTCGAGAATTCACCGAGTTCATATTCCAGCCCTTCGTCAGATTGAGTAAGATAGTCCACGAAGACGTCCCCACCCTGGATTTCGGACTCGGCTTAACGCTGGTGGAAAAGATAATCTCCAATCACGGCGGCTCCATCAAGATAGGAAACGTAGAAAGTTATATTAATTCAGAATATAATAATATTCTAATTAATATAGAAATGGAAA
>NZ_AHMM02000018.1 GCF_000243675.2 Leptospira inadai serovar Lyme str. 10
ATAGAAAGAAATCCGGAATGGGAAGATTTACGGCCAGGCGACAGCGATTCTCGGAGGACTGGGGAGATTTTATCCAGAATGGAGTGCAGGCGATTGCGAGCTTTAGCCAGGCGATTGTGAGAGGGATAGGTGCAAGCTTTAGCGGAAACTGGGATGGAACTCATGAGGCAATGAAGGAAACAGGAGATTATTGAATAAGGCAAATCGAGTGCTCTATATTCGATCACCGGAATGGTGGACTTTAACTTGTTTCTAGGAGATCTGTGAATGAAGCGGGAGGAATGTTAATCAACGTAACTTTCCTTCAAGACGAAAGTCGTTAGTATGGGGATGTTAGACTTCGGGACTTTCAAGACGGATCATAGCGACTTGAATAGATCGATAGCAGCAGGGTATGAAGAACTCGCCGATAACCGAGAAAAATACATGAGCGAAGAACACAGGGTATATTCAAGAAACGCGAATTACTTATATAAGAAATGACCAAGTAATGGATGCGATCATAACGACAGGCTTGGCGGCTTGCACGGCAATTCCAAACCCTGCATCCCCAGGATGTTTTAGTGGTTTAGTAGCTTACAAGACAGCTCGGGGAGCTTACGAGGGAGGAGTGGTTGGAGCAGGAGCAGCACTTGGAAGTGCAGCTCTTACCTCTACAATGAGGTCCACCGGATTTGGAGTGAACTTCGGATACAGTTATGCAAATGGATACAGTGCAGGAATTAACTATGGGATTCCGGGACAGACAACCGGAATCCAGGGCGGAGTCGGATACTCGCAGAGAAACGGATGGAATGCGAAGATCGGCTACGGATTTAAGAATGGTGTTAA
>NZ_AHMM02000019.1 GCF_000243675.2 Leptospira inadai serovar Lyme str. 10
ATAATTTTGGACTGAACGTATCGGCAAGCGACACAGGAGTCGTGAATGCAGGAGTGAACTATAGCTACTCTGGCGGAGGCGATAACCGTTGGACGAATACTCTAAGTAATTTCGGAGGAGCGTTCTTAAACTTCTCGAATACGGGAGAGATTAGTCTCAGTAACCAGTTTAAGGGAGTCAATACGGTTAGCGTAGGATATAATACTGATACCCACAGCTTTGGACCGTTAGGAATCAACGGTAGCTTTAGTACTGATTTCTTGACATCACTTGTACAGGAACATGCGGCAGCGACCTACGAGAATGATCAATTATTAGCGTCTGCTAAAGTAGACCAGGCTAAGTCCTACGGAGATATCCTAGTCCAGATGGGAGAGTTTACTCCCGAAGAGATAGCGAATTTACATACTGATCCTAACGGCAACGAGAAGATCGTAGCAGCATTTAACGAAATCAAACAGAATGCGATTGATTCGGGTAATGAGGGAGCCTTTGGTCAACGTTTGCAGGATGCTATTAACAATTTAAACCAGCAGAACAACACAGACATTCCGGTTAACAATCCGTTAAACGACCGGTCCTCTTGGCCTCAGAACGCGGATGAGCAGGCAGCAGCAGATTTCTATTATGCGGCGGCAGAGGCGGCGAGGAAGCAAGAGGAAGAGAATGGAGTTCTTTTAGCAGATAATAGCAATCCGGATGGATCAACATCACCTTTCGGAGATGGTACTGCTTGGGACGGAAAGATTGTTAGTGGAGGAAATTCTGTTGAAGAAGGCGTTGGAGGAGATAATGGAAAAGGAAAAAACTCGAACGATGAAAAACTTCCAAATCAGCGAGCAATTGTTCACACTCACGAATATAGCGAAGGGACAAGGGTTGGATCGGGCAAATTAAACATTCGAGAAGGAGTTTCAAATCCGTTTGGTGATCCTACTTCAAAGGACATAAAACTTTCGGCCGCCTGGGGCAAAGGTGGATATCCTCAAAGCGGAAAAGATCATACAGGTGCAGATTTTATCGGGCCAAGCGGCAGTAAAATCAATGCAGCAATTTCTGGGATAGTTGTAAATATAACGAAAGGGGCTTCAATAATTGATGAAACTGGAAGACCTAGAGGCGTATTCTCCGAAAAAGGAGAGAACGGAGAAAAAGTATATTATAAATTTACTAGCAGTGGATCTACAGAGCGATTAACGAAAGCAGAATTAGATTCTTTAGCAAATCAGCCTAAAAGTAATTCGGGCAACAGTATTACGATTAGAACTAGTGTCGGTGGCAATACGTATGAATTAACATACAAACATTTACAAAATGCACCAACCTTAAAATCGGGCCAGCCGATTAAAGCAGGAGCTTCCGTAGGAATCGTCGGTTCTACTGGATATTCGACCGGTGAACATTTACATCTTATGGTTACAACGGACACTTATCCGTTCGATGTCCCTAAAGATTACATAAGGGTAAAAGATGGAAAATACCAAATAGATCCAGTCTATTTCTTAAATCACGTTTATAATAATTAAGTGAAACGAATGAAACGATATTTACTAGTATTCATCTTAATTCCGATTATTTCGTTATCGAGCCGTCCGATTGATGATTTACTTATCGCATCTAAGAACGGAGATGTAGGGAAAATTGAATCGATTTTAAAAAAAGGAAATGTGGATGTAAATGGCTTTATTAAAGGAAGTCTTCCTACTGAGGAGGAAGAAGCCGAAGTCGGCTTCCAATTTACTCCTTTGCATTGGGCCGTAAAAAACAATCATTTAGAAGCCGTCAAAGTTTTGATTAAGGCAGGAGCCAATATAAATGCAGTCGCAGGATATTCGAAAGAGACTCCTATATTTCTATCTCTTTCTCCGAAAAAAAGGGAAATCTTTAAATTTTTAATTAATTCATTAGCTGATTTGAAAAAAACCAATTCAAATGGGGAATCAATCCTAAATTTAGCCGTTCGAGAGCGAAACTTAGAAGCTATTAAGCTTTTAATAGATTTAAAATTAGATATAAATCACGGAGGAGTTGGAGGGGAGACACCGTTACATGAAGCAAGTGCGGATGGATACGACGAAGTTGTTGAGTTGATTATTGCAAATGGTGCTAAATTAAATATAATAACTAGAAAATCTTCTAATTTGGACAAGGGTGGGAACACTCCGTTGCATTATGCAACAATGTTCGGAAAAATAAGTACAGTAAAAATTTTACTAAAACATGGTGCCGATAAAACCCTTCGAAATGGGGATGGAAACACGGCCTTAGATATTGCAAAAAAAAAGGGGTATAAGGACCTCGTTAAGATTTTAGAATGATTATGTTCACATCCTCTTTTCAGGCAATGAATCTCCTTTCACACTCCGCGAAGGATCGACACGGGGTCACAAAAATCGCAGATGCGATTTTTTGACCGAAGTGGAGAGCCTGACCCGAAGAGAGAAAGCTGAAGGCACTGTAATGAAAAGTAGGTTGAGGGGCGCGGCCAAAAACAGAAACTCCGCCCTCCAGAGCGTGTCGACGTCCTTGACCCAAGGAATCACCGCAGCAGAGAACGTGTCGTTGTTAAGCGTAACCGCCTAATCAAGCCCACCTTTTGCTCCTCGGCCAATCGTGCTAAACTATTTTTAATGAACAGAACAAATGTAGATTGGCAGCAAGAGTTTGAGGAATTTTCAAAAAGCGGATTTTCGCAACCGCAATACTGCAAAAAGAAAGGACTAAAATACTCGGCCTTTCGTTACCACTGGAAGAGGCGGGCTAAGATTCAGCAAAAAGAAGAGAGCTTTGTAGAAGTACCTCAATCGGTTTCAAACAGCATTTCGTCGGTAGGGTCTGAATTTTTGACCCTAAAAATAGATTCGTCCGGCAAGGCTTCGCTACAAGTAAACCTTCAGTTTAGTTTGGGACAATGGAGCTAAATCCCGGCAGGAGAAAGTGTATTTACGACCTGGAGTCACCGACTTAAGGAAATCGATTAATACGCTTGCCATCATCGTAGAAGGCAGAATGAAGAAGGACTTGTATTCGGAGAGTGTATTTCTATTCTGCAATCGCAAGAAAGACAAACTGAAAATGCTCTACTGGGACAAGAGCGGGTTTTGTCTTTGGCAGAAAAGATTAGAGGAGAGTAAATTTCCTTGGCCGAACTCGGAGGAAGAAGTTCGAAAGATCCCGGTAGAAAGATTTCATTGGCTTTTAAACGGGATCGATTTCTTTAAAGAGCATAGGAAACTAAAATATAAGAAAGTGAGCTGAAAAGATTGACTAATTTAATCGCAAAATCTACATTTAGATGCCGTGTCCTTAGATATAAACGAACTGCCGAATGATGTAGAAGAACTAAAGAAAATTATTATATTCCAAAAATAATAAGTACTCTGAAGAATTGCGACTCCAAAGGCAGAGAGAAGCCGAGCATCTCGACCAAATTGAGCGCCTAAAGATCCAACTATTCGGAAGAAGGACGGAGAAATGGAGCCAAATCGAGATAGACCAAGGACTTCTTTTTAACGAAATAGAAAATTCCCTACAGAAGGATTCCACCGAACCTGAGGAAAAAAGCCTCTTCACCCCGGTTAAAAGTCGCACTAGAAAGAAAACGGGTCGTAAGCCGTTCCCTGATTATTTCCCTCGAATCAAGAT
>NZ_AHMM02000020.1 GCF_000243675.2 Leptospira inadai serovar Lyme str. 10
TTATCTCGCTAATCAATGGGAAAAACTGCTTATCTTTTTGGATCGTCCGGGAATTGCAACTGGATACGAATCTGGTCGAGAATGATATTCGTCCTTTTGTGATCGGAGAAAAAAATTGGCTCTTCTCCGGTTGTCCGGAAGGAGCGACTGCAAGTGCAGGATTTTATTCTTTAGTTCAAATTGCAAAGCTCGCGGGAGTCGATCCTTATGCGTATTTGCGGGATCTATTTACCTCTTGGGAAAGCGAGCCGAGGAGTCTTTCTTATCAGGATCTGCCGCAACTCGCTATACCTGTGCTCGATTAGGCGCTTACGCAAACACTGTCAGTGTGGGTTACAACACGGATACCCACTCGTTTGGACCGTTAGGCATCAACGGTAGCTTTAGTACTGATTTCTTAACGTCGGTAGTTCAAGAGAATGTAGCAGATGCCGCGAATCGGGAAGCAGCTCTATCTAAAACATACGGAGATATCCTAGTCCAGATGGGAGAATTTACCCCCGAAGAGATAGCAAATTTACATACTGATCCAAACGGCAACGAGAAGATCGTAGCAGCGTTTAATGAAATCAAACAGAATGCAATTGATTCGGGTAATGAGGGAGCCTTTGGTCAACGTTTGCAAGATGCTATTAACAATTTAAACCAGCAGAACAATACAGACATTCCGGTTAATGATCCGTTAAACGACCGGTCTTCTTGGCCACAGAACTCGGATGAGCAGGCAGGTAAGAATATTCTGGATCTAGGTTATGCGCTGACGAAAAAGGATGATGAAGCTCAGGCTGCTCAAGATAGTCAGGGAAGTTGGGTAGCTGACAATAGCAATGATACTATGTTTGATGGAGCTATTACTAGTGGGCTTATTCCATCACCGCAAACTGAAAAAGAATTTTGGGATGCTTGGGCTAAGGAATCTCCAGCAGCTACAGATATCAGATTAAAGAATATGGCAGATCAAGGTTACGACATAACGGAACTTAAAAAGAAAGTTATGGACTATCGCGCCGGAAGGGCTGCGGCAGCGATAAGTGCAGCACCGGCAAATACAGATTCTGTGAATCAGCAGAAAGATTCGTTACTTGCAGGTCGGGGTCTGACACCTGAGAAAGTTGCTTCATTCTTGAAAGGAATCAGTGATAATGTAGCGGGATTCTTGGATAAGATTACAAATGCTGGAGGTAATTCAAATGTTGTAACGTCGGATCCATATACAAAAACAAATCAAAGAGTGCCGTATCAATTCTTAGAAGAAGGTAACGGTTTCTATAACGTAGCTTCTCAAAGTACCTTTATGGAGCACAAATATGGTCAGAAAGAGCTCGTCGATACTCTAAAGAATACCATTAGCGCCTGGCAAAAATCTTATCCTAATGATCCTATCGGCCTGAACGATTTAGGTTATAAGACCGGCGGAGGTGATCCAAATGCAAATGGGATAGATATTGTAAATCACCATCATAAAGGAAATCAAGTGGATATCGCTTATCCTGTAACAGATGGCGGACGCGGATATAAATCTAGATTAGAGCCAAATTACGATCAGCCGAGATCACGGTATGATTTACAAAAAACTATCGATTTGATTAAGACTATTTCTGCTAATATGCCGGAAGGGTTAAGTGGATTTATCAAATTTAATGATCCAGCAGTTCGGGAATATTTTGATAAAAACAGTTTACCAAATTTAGAGATAAAATGGGATACAAATCCAAATAGAATTTTACATAGCAACCATTTACACTTGGAGCTAAATTTGTAGAAAGGGGGCGGAAATAAAATGAAAAAAGTAATACTCCCGCTAATGACCTTATTCTTTTTTTTACAATTTTCTTGCGAGAAAATACGTAGTAAGAATGAAAATGAGCCAGAAGTTATTTTGTATACGAAAGAGAATAAAATTAAAATGGCGAATGAGCTTATAAATAAACTTGTAGCTGCCCTAACAGACTCGTCCGATTTGTCGACGTTACAGGTTTTTTGTGACGAAAACAGCAGATTTAGTGGCAATATTGGGGATACTGATGCTACATTTAATGGCCGTTTTTTGGACGGTAAACTGAAGGCTTTAAATAAGAATATCTCAGTAAAAGAAGTCATTAGGTTAATCAATACTGGTCATCGAGAGAACGGAAAAAATGGTGATGGTGTTTGGTTTAGTTTATTTTCAGATGGATTTGAATATGGTTTAGGACTCGCGTTCAACGAAAAGCAGAGGAAGTGGGTAATTCGAAGCTTATTTAAAGATAAGCCGGAAAGGTAAATTTACGACTCGAAGTGCAAAAACGAAAAGGATTGAATCACAAAATTAAAATGCAAGCTCGCAACTTACAGACAAAATCTCCTTTCACACCCCGCGAAGGATCGACACGGGGTCACAAAAATCGCGGATGCGATTTTTTGACCGAAGTGGAGAGCCTGACCCGAAGAGAGAAAGCTGAAGGCACTGTAATGAAAAGTAGGTTGAGGGGCGCGGCCAAGAAAAACGGAATCAACGCAGCGGAGAACGTGTCCTTGTTAAGCGCAGCGAATACTGCATTATTGAATAGTAGAATGAGCTATGTAGACGGAATGGTAGGGAATCTATCGAGTCAGTTAACGTTTACGGATAGCGGACTTGGCCAGTTACTAAAAGCAAATGGAGATACGATCTATACAGGTAAGGCTGGAAAAGACGGAAACCAATACATAGCGGATATAGACGGAAATAAGAAGCGGGATGCGAACGGAAACGGGATCACGTTGCAGAGTTTTATCAACTCGACTTGCGGGCAAGGACTTGCAAACGCGGCCTGCTCATCGTATACGACGAAGGAATACACGAGCGTGGTAGCGAATGCAGATGGATCGATCACACTCACGAAGAATATGCATACGGGGACGTCATCACTGACCGGCGGGGACGCGGGGGACTCGAGCAATTATAAATACGATACAACACAAAGACAGTTTACGATTGCGGCTCCTGGAGTGGTTGCCTTGGATTCCCAGAATACGACAGTGAGAGTTGATGACCCTAACGGTTCGACCCGTAAAGGCGGAATTCTTGGACCTAGTGTAGGGCAGTCGGGCACTGGAATTAACATATTCGATTCATCGTCGGTGGGAAATCTGGTGAGTTCCGCCTTTACGAATCTACAAGACTATATGAGCGGGGCCAATTTACAAAAAATGGCGCAAGAAATGACAGGCGGACTCGGGTATATAGACAAACAAGACTCGATGCTGCTCTCGGCTGCACAAACAGACGCGCAGAACAAAGCGCAAACAGCGTCCTTAATCGCAGATTATGCGAAGAACGTATTACTAGGCGGAGTGAGTACGGGAGATTGGGTGAAAGGGCAAGTCAAGTCTGCGACCCAGAGCTTGATAGCGACAGCTCTCTCGAATACATTCGATTTATCACCGGAAGCAGCGTCCTTTTTAGCAGGAGCCTGGCAGGATAAGATAGCAGCTAAGAACGCACAGCATTCGATTAACAATTCGTTTACAAACGTAGGGAATATCTTGGCTAGCGGAGGCATGAGCCTAGTCGCAGGAGCGGATCTCAAGATCATGAGTAATATCCCTGGACTGAGTGGGATCTCAAAGGCAATTATGGATGTATCGTATCCGGGACAAGAAGCGGATATCCAGAAATATAAGAACGATAAATTCCAGGCCTACGGACTCGCAGTTACAGAGTTCGGGAAGATGAACGGCTGGGATCCGACAGTGATCCAACAATTCTCACAATACGCCGTGGATGCGATGAGAAACAAATCAGCGAAGCAGGAACTAGGGATGACGGGACCTGCCTTGTCATTAGGAAGAATCGGAAACGAACTGAACACGATGGCAGCCTCCCTCGAAGGACCTCTTGCGGAGGGAATGGGAGCTTTGACCCATGCTATCTCTACGGGGCTAGCAGGATTACACGTAATCTCGGGATCTAAGGCAGAAGACTTTAACGATGCTACTAGAATCGCAATCAATGATATCAAGCTAAAGGGCAATAAGGATGCAGTGACTCAGTACAAGGCAGACCAGGTGAGTAGCGCGGGGTTTGTAGTACAGCAGTACGGCAAGGCCAATGGCTGGTCCCAGGCTCAAATCGATCAGTATGCTAAGATGGCTGAACAGTTTGTGCAAAGACAACAAGGAAAGCAAGAACTGAATCGGGACAAACTGCTGCTAGATGCTGCAAACTTAGCCACCGGAGGCTTACTCGAAGCCGACCAACAGCTATTGCACGGTGGACTCGAGAGTACGGTTGCTAAGTTTGCCGGTGGGGTCATGAAGACACTGGGAGATCTAGGCCACGACTTAGGTGTAATATCCGCAAGCGATAATAAAAGCATCTACAAACAATCATCAGACTTTCAACATACGATCGACCTTCGAAAGCGAAGGGAGAGGCAAATACCGGGAATGTAAGCTTGAGCCAACAAATCAAGCAGGCTACGAGAGACAAGGTATTTGATGCGATCGGTGAGATGCTATCTCCTAATTTTGGAGGAGCAGATCCACACGCGATCGGACAATTACTAGAACAGTACGAGAACCAACAAGCCGCTAGAAAAAATGCGGCAAACCAGAGACTGGAAGATGCAGCACAAGGAGTGGCGATTGTAACTGCTGCAATCATCACAGGACTCTCGGGAGGAGCGGGAGCTCCATTACTCGAGGCGGCCACTGCCCTCTCCACCGGAGCAGCAGTCACGGCAGATGGCGCAATGATGCTAACAGCAGTAGGGCCAATATAGCAACCCAAACGTATGTGGGAAGTAGAGTTGGAGGGACGAACGGAGCGGTAGCAGGATTTGCGAATGGAGTCATCAGTGCAGCCACGATGGCGACAGAAACTCCGGTATCGGGATATGTAAGCTATACACCTCACCAAAACGCAAATATCATAACCGGTCAACAGGAAGTGGCCGGGGGCTGGGGAGGTGGAGTAACGGGAGCGATACAGAAGGTGGGAGGAACTCAGTATGGACTGAATGGAGGCTTCTCATTTACTCCAGGAAGTGGATTAAACCTAAACGTGAATGTAAACCTTCCGAGTACCAATGGATCGTACGTTGGAGTTAGTTATAATGCTAGTAATGGAAGCTATTCAGGAAACGGAGGCTTTACCTTTGCAAAATCAGGAAGTAATAATTTAGGACTGAACGTATCAGCGAGCGATACGGGTGTAGTAAACGTAGGTGCTAACTTAAGTAATGAACAAAAAGGTTGGAGTAGTCTTGGCGGAGCATTCTTAAACTTCTCGAATACGGGAGACATTACGTTTAGTAATCAGTTTAGAGGTGCAAACACGTAAGCGCCTAATCAAGCCCACCTTTTGCTCCTCGGCCAATCGTGCTAAACTATTTTTAATGAACAGAACAAATGTAGATTGGCAGCAAGAGTTTGAGGAATTTTCAAAAAGTGAACTTTCGCGACCGCAATACTGCAAAAAGAAAGGACTAAAATACTCGGCCTTTCGTTACCACTGGGAGAGGCGAGCTAAGATTCAGCAAAAAGAAGAGGGCTTTGTAGAAGTTCCTCAATCTGTTTCAAACAGCATTTCGTCGGTAGGGTCTGAATTTTTGACCCTAAAAATAGATTCGTCCGGCAAGGCTTCGCTACAAGTAAACCTTCAGTTTAGTTTGGGACAATGGAGCTAAATCCCGGCAGGAGAAAAGTG
>NZ_AHMM02000021.1 GCF_000243675.2 Leptospira inadai serovar Lyme str. 10
CTATCTTCTCCGATTTGCTTCCATACAATTCTTTGCGATAGCCGAGAACGAGATTCTCCAAAGAACTAATCTTAGAACGAAGAGACGCATTATCTTTCTGTATATTATGCAATAATACTTTAAGCTCTTCGTTTTCCGCTAAAAGTTCCTCTCTAGACACTCTGCTTTTATATTTCTTGTCCTGCTTTCTTCAAGAACTTTTTATCGAAGGCCGGATACATCCATTAATCGATGCTCTTTTCTAAAATCTATACCCTTCAGTAGCCAGGATACTTCACGCCAACTTAAGTCCAACGCCGATTCCTCCGATTCAGGCCACGGAAACTTTCCCTTTTCGAGCCGCTTCTGCCATATGCAAAAGCCGTTTCCGTCCCAATACAGACATTTCAATCGATCTCGGCTCTTGCCACAGAACAAAAACAGATATTCCGAATACACATCCTTCGACATTTCTTTTTTCACTATAGTACTCAAACCGTTCCACGATTTCCTCATATCTGTCCTTCCCGGTCGGACATATACTCGCAGACTCTTCGGATCTCGAAATATCATTCCTATTTCCCTTGTATCGTTATGTTTATTTCTCCACTCCGGCTTATTTTTATTTCCACACCTTTACTCGCCTCTAAACTTCCTAAGTTTATTGGCACGAGCCTTTTCTCAGAGCCTGCCGTTTTCACTTTCTCTTTGCTATGACGAAGCCAATAACCTAACGTGCTTACGCTGATTCCCGACTCTTCGCAGTAAGCCTTCTGGCTCAAGCCGCTTTCTTGATATTCTGCTATATATTCTTCCCGACTCTTTCTTGCTTTGCTCATCTCATAAGTTTAACACGATTCGATCGATAGCTTACCCTGGGGTTAATTGAGCGCTTACCCACTTCGGTCAAAAAATCGCATCTGCGATTTTTGTGACCCCGTGTCGATCCTTCGCGGGGTGTGAAAGGAGATTTTGTCTGTAAGTTGCGAGCTTGCATTTTAGTTTTTAAATTCAATCCTTTCAGTATTTATAATCTCTTTTATCTTTATCCTTGTGACTACATGGTCTCCTCAGATTTAACATCACCAAATTCTTTGATATATTTTTCAAAATGGGCCTCGCATTCTTCTAACGATTGAAAGCTTTGTAGCCTCCCACATTCCGACCCAGGATTCCACTCTCCCTTCTTATTTTTATGCGAATAGCCTGCGCAGTAAAGGTCATATCCAGTAATTCCGCGAAAGGTGACTTGCTGAAATTCAAGTTCTCTACGTTTTCCTTTATAAAGAAGAGAGAACCCATTTTCTCGTAAGCTTTCGATCTCAATTTTATATTTATTTGAATTTTTTCGAAATTTTGCGATAGCAACGCTACTCTCTAAATTTATCTCCAAGCAATACTCTCTCGCGTCTGGGATATCAGCTGATAAAAATGTAGCCATGGTAGTTGAATCAACCATAGAGTAGATCCCAGAGGGAGGATTGAATCGACTTAATTTCTTATCTTCAATGTTTGAGTTCGCTTTCGTTGGCATGTTGATCTCCTTTTTAGATTCTTCTCCCACTTGTTCTACAGATTTTTCTTTGCAAAGAATCACGGACAAAAGTAAAAATAATATAGTATATTTTTTCAAAATGATTTACCTCTTCTATTTGCTGCTCTTTGGATTATATTCAAGCCCATATACATTGTTGAAATTTACATAAGCAGGGCGATTGATCAAATCACCTGATCTATTATGATCAAAGTTATACCAGTTACCATTCGGTCCTCTGACAATTCTTACATAGTGATTGGCGACTCCGTCATTATCGGTATCGACCCAGGCCAATGCAGTGTTCGCCTTGCTATTATTTAATGTATCGACATCAGAACTAGAAACTGGAATAATTCCCCCTTTACCTTCGATAAACGTCCACTTCTTCGGATCAGGGTTATTGCTCGGCAAATAATATCCATTGGTTTTGTTCTGTACATTTATCATTCCATCCTCACTCCAACCGCTTCCTTTACCAAGTGCAGGCGCGTACAGTCCTCGATATTTTTGATTTGTTATCCCCACATTACCGGCTGCTGCCTGCTGGGCCCAGAATTCGACTGGATCTTTTCCCATATAGTTCGTATGAACCGCGACGTAACAAATTGCCCCAGCTGTACTCGCTCCCAATTGGTTTGAAGTAATCTTATTATCTCCAAGCATATTAATTACATCTTGATAATTCTTTGAGTCTACATTGCCAGCGGGGAGCACGCTTTCCTTATTGTATTTAATCAAATTAATTTTCAACTTAGCCTGTTCAATTTGAGATGTCAGTAGAAGTTGATCACCTGCTGATAAACTTTTAGAATTTAAAAGTTTAGTATTCTCTGCAATTTGCGCCTTCAAATTACCAATATCTTCACGATCTTGTCTAGTTAAATTCGCTTCTGCTTTCGCACGTAATTCCACAACGGCATCAGTGAATCTTATTGACAGTGGGCCATTTGCGCCCTGGTTGAATTTAGTTGGATCTGTTTCAGTAAAGGCGTTAGTTATAGCCTCATCGGAACCGGGATTATTTTGATATCTCTCATAATTATTATCATAAGATCCTTCTCCATAGTTGATGAAATCCTTTTTGTTAGACTTGTTATTTCGTCCCTCTCCTTCCGCACCAGCAGGTTGTCCATTCTGAGCTTCCTCCTCCTTCCTAGTCAGCGCATAACCTAAATCCAGAATATTCTTACCTGCCTGCTCATCCGCGTTCTGAGGCCAAGAGGACCGGTCGTTTAACGGATCGTTAACCGGAATGTCTGTGTTGTTCTGCTGGTTTAAACTGTTAATAGCATCCTGCAAACGTTGACCAAAGGCTCCCTCATTACCCGAATCAATCGCATTCTGTTTGATTTCGTTAAACGCTGCTACGATCTTCTCGTTGCCGTTAGGATCATTGTGTAGATTCGCTATCTCTTCGGGAGTAAATTCTCCCATCTGGACTAGGATATCTCCATAGGACTTAGCCTGGTAACTCTTTAGCAGACGCTAATAATTGATCATTCTCGTAGGACGCTGCCGCATGTTCCTGTACTAAAGATGTCAAGAGATCCGTACTAAAGCTACCGTTGATCCCAAGTGGTCCAAAGCTGTGGGTATCCGTGTTGTAACCCACACTGACCGTATTGACTCCCTTAAACTGATTACTAAGAGTAATCTCTCCCGTATTCGAGAAGTTTAAGAACGCTCCTCCGAAATTACTCAGAGTATTCGTCCAACGGTTATCGCCTCCGCCAGAGTAGCTATAGTTCACTCCTGCATTCACAACTCCGGTGTCGCTTGCCGATACGTTCAGTCCAAAATTATTATTTCCGTATTTAGCTATGTTATAACCCCCATTCACCGTGTAGCCTCCATTACTCGTATTATAGCTGATTCCTACATACGTTCCGTTGGCATTCGGTAGGTTTGCATTTACGTTCATGGTAAGGCCGTTTCCAGGGGTAAACGATAGCCCTCCGTTGACTCCGAGTCCCTTCATCGCTCCTTGGCCTACAGTACCCGCTGCCACGATTCCGCCTCCCCAGCCCCCGGCCACTTCTTGTTGACCGGTTATGATATTCGCGTTTTGGTGAGGTGTATAGCTTACATATCCCGATACCGGAGTTTCTGTCGCCATCGTGGCTGCACTGATGACCCCGTTTGCAAATCCTGCTACCGCTCCGTTCGTCCCTCCAACTCTACTTCCCACATACGTTTGGGTTGCTATATTGGCCCCTACTGCCGTTAGCATCATTGCGCCATCTGCCGTGACTGCTGCTCCGGTGGAGAGGGCAGTGGCCGCCTCGAGTAATGGAGCTCCCGCTCCTCCTGAGAGTCCTGTGATGATTGCAGCAGTTACAATCGCCACTCCTTGTGCTGCATCTTCCAGTCTCTGGTTAGCCGCATTTTTTCTAGCGGTTTGTTGGTTCTCGTACTGTTCTAGTAATTGTCCGATCGCGTGAGGGTCTGCTCCTCCAAAATTGGGAGATAGCATCTCACCGATCGCATCAAATACCTTGTCTCTCGTAGCCTGCTTGATTTGTTGGCTCAAGCTTACATTCCCGGTATTTGCCTCTCCCTTCGCTTTCGAAAGGTCGATCGTATGTTGAAAGTCTGATGATTGTTTGTAGATGCTTTTATTATCGCTTGCGGATATTACACCTAAGTCGTGGCCTAGATCTCCCAGTGTCTTCATCACTCCGCCGGCAAACTTAGCAACCGTACTCTCGAGTCCACCGTGCAATAGCTGTTGGTCGGCTTCGAGTAAGCCTCCGGTGGCTAAGTTTGCAGCATCTAGCAGCAGTTTGTCCCGATTCAGTTCTTGCTTTCCTTGTTGTCTTTGCACAAACTGTTCAGCCATCTTAGCATACTGATCGATTTGAGCCTGGGACCAGCCATTGGCCTTGCCGTACTGCTGTACTACAAACCCCGCGCTACTCACCTGGTCTGCCTTGTACTGAGTCACTGCATCCTTATTGCCCTTTAGCTTGATATCATTGATTGCGATTCTAGTAGCATCGTTAAAGTCTTCTGCCTTAGATCCCGAGATTA
>NZ_AHMM02000022.1 GCF_000243675.2 Leptospira inadai serovar Lyme str. 10
ACCGACGGAGCTAATAAGCCCAGAGGGTTTGAACCGCCCCAAGGGGCGGTGGCGAAAGCCAGTGGGGGATATTTTAGGCAAAATTCAGCGTACATTTTTGAAATTACACTCCTACTTTTTTGCACGCCGATAAGACGGCTTTGTTACTCGCTTAGAGATAAATATATGCACATACACATAATAGGCTAAGTACTCAGTAGAGTACTTAGCAAATATCAGTATGTACAAGTAGGGCGATCCGTTTTTGCCTTTTGTAGCCATCGAGAAGTCCGCTTGTGCAGTGGATTTATAAGGCATTTTTGCATTTTTGTAGCCACGACTTTTTTCTAAAAGCCATTTTGTAGCCACTGGAAAAAATCAGGCTGTGGGCTTTGCCCGCAGCAATT
>NZ_AHMM02000023.1 GCF_000243675.2 Leptospira inadai serovar Lyme str. 10
CATAACCTTACCCACAAGACGGATAAAAAGACTAGATTTTTCATAATTTTAGTCTTTAGATCTAGATGGGACCTAAGATGAAGACTAAACATTGGAGTAGTACTTTTGAAACCGATTTAGATTGGATCGAAGAGGAGTTTTTGTCGCTGAATCTTGGAGATAAGCGATTAAATAAGCGTTTAAAAAAATCATAAGTGCGATGTCTAAACGAACTGATTCGAGCTTACCTGACATATTCGGGAATTGGGCCGGGACTAAAGCAGCCTATCGTTTTTTTTCCAATCCGAATGTATCGGCGGAAAAGATTGTTACTCCGCATTCAATCGCAACAAAGAAGCGACTTCAAAATCAAGAAACGGTTTTGGTATTAAGCGACACAACAGAAATTTATTATCGAAATAGAGTTCGAGTCGAAGGTTTAGGACCGATGAATTCCGAATTCGACCAGGGACTTCTTTTACATCCTTCGATAGCATTTACGACCGAAGGGATACCTTTAGGAATCTTGGATTTTAAGATGTGGACTCGTTTAAGTTTAGGTTCAAAGCACTTATCTCGGGACGTAAGAAAGAAAACGCCTATAGAAAATAAGGAAAGCATAAAATGGCTTCAAGGATATAGAGCGACATGCGAATTCGCCGAAGATTCGGATGCGAAATATATATTTATTTGCGATAGAGAAGCGGATGTTTTCGAACTATTTCATGAATATGTAAAGGCCGGTGAAAATGCACCGGATCTGCTTATACGTGCGGTTTACGACAGAAGGATCGAAGGTGGCGAACATTCTTGGTCCTATCTTGAAACTTTGAAGCCTGTAGATACATACACGATTTCAGTTCCAAGAAAAAAAGGAAAAGCCAGCAGAGAGGCCCAAATCGAAATTCGATTCGAAAAGTTATCAATAAAGCCTCCTAAATTTAAGGAATTTGAAAGTATAGATATGTATGCCGTATCCGCAACGGAGATTAATGGGTCTTCCGATGAATCGATTCAATGGAAATTTTTAACGACAATTCCGATTCAAACTTCGGAAGACGCAAAGAAAATTATCGCCTATTACAAAAGTCGTTGGGGCATCGAAGTCTATTTCAAAATTCTAAAGTCCGGATGCATGATAGAATCTACTCAGTTTAAATTTGGCAATCGATTCAAAGCTTGTATTGCAGTCAGTGCAGTCGTAGCTTGGAGGGTGATGATGCTGACATTCTTAGGCAGAAATATTCCCGGTCTAAAAGCTTCGATTATGTTCGAACCTTTTGAATGGAAAGGTGCATATTGTAGACTCTACGAAACATCCAAGCCTCCGAAGGAAGAACCCGAATTAAGTACGGTTCTGGATTGGATTGCAAAATTAGGAGGTCACTTAGCCCGGAAGTCGGACACACCTCCCGGACCATTAACCATATTCAAAGGTCTAACCCGACTTTTGGATCTGGCCTTCATGTATAAATTATTCACACAGAAATAGACTTGTGGGTAAGGTTATGGCCCACAAGGGCGGGGTTTATTAAGTAAATTCTACTCTCCGGGTTTGCAGAGGACAGAAGACAGAGGGCAGAACATTGATAAACGAAATTTCCACGTACTAGAGAAAAATTCCTGTGTACAGGAGATCTTTCCTCTACTTCTGTAACTTTTCCAAACCTCGAGCAGCTTCTGTCATCTGCATTGAAAATGAAAAAGGCGCCCTTGGGGGACGCCTTTTTCAATTCTTTTTCCCATACCTTAGGAAAGAATACAATTTAGAACTTAGCTACAACTCCGAGAGTAAACCCGATTTGGTCGCTTCTTCTATGACCGGAAGAGTCGACGAATTGTTTACCTAAGGACCAGTCTCTTCTCATATCCAATTTAATGAGAAGGTTTTCAGTAAAGTTCCAAACAGGTGTTATCGTGAAGGTTCTGTACTGTCCGTAGTTGTTCATTCCGTTGTAATGCTTATAGTTATCGCTTAGTTTGGATTTGACCCAATCCGCTGCAGTCGCATAGCCTTGGGCATTGATCTCGGCCAAACCGGCGGTACTATTCAAAATTCCGTTCAACCTGGGACTTGCTGCAAGAATAGCGTTCGCAATTGCCGTATCGGTAGCCACTTGGTAGGTACTAAGAGTATTATTGATACCCGTGGTACCGAAAGCACCAGGAGCGAATGTGTTCAACGCACCGTTGTTTAGCTTATCGTCCAAATACTCATAACGAATATTGACTCCCCAAGATTCGTTGATTTTGAATTTGGAAAAAATACCGTAAGCTTTGTAGATACTCTTGTTGTTTTCACTCGTTACCTGACCCATTGCGAGTCCGCCGAGAGTTACCGCATTGTTCGGGTTATAACCTTGTTGGTTCAATCCACCGTTAGATAGAGTTCCCCCTTTCTGGCTCCAAGTATAATCCAAGTCGATCTGAATTCTGTCGGTAGGTGTAATCGATAAGATTGCATGGTTCATGAACCAATAGTCTTTGTTATATCGATTACGCGGTGCCGTCGGAGAAACTGATGCAGGAGTATTGAGGTCTCCAGCTAAAGCATTCGCTAATAAAGCCTGATGAACATCAACGCGTCCGTTTGCCATATCCGAAGAGTAGATCGTATTCCAGGTGATCGCGAGTTTATTTTCGATCAATTGACCCTTTAACTGAGTTCCTACCGATTTATGCTGAGTGTATGCTTCAACATAAGGGCTGTGAGTGGTGTCCGTCAAAGCCGCACTAGTAGGAGCGAGATAACCGGTTCCCTGTCCACTGTTATAGAGATAAAAGGTTCCAGACCATTTATCGCTAAATTGAGTGGTTAAACGGGCACCGGTGTGAATGAAAGGGATCGTATTCTGGAAGATGGCCCCTATCGAGTAGTTGGGGTTGTTCATCGACTCGAGAACCTCGTAGCCGATATGCGTAGCCATCTTTCCTACATCCAGTGTCATCCCCTTTAAGACCGGGAAATAAAAGCTTACATATGCCTGCTTTAGCATGTTCATATTGTAAATTTGGTTCGAGGTGGTGTAGGGTGTTTCCTGGAATGCGTTGTTCTGTCCGTTTTGGAAGTCTACTCGGAATCCCCAGGGAGTTGATTTCTCCGCAACTTTCTGAACAACCAAGGATACAGCGTTGATCGCAAAGTTTTTATTGTTCGTTTCGAAAGCGCGGGTCGTATCTACAGAGTTTCCTTGGAGTGGGTTATTATTGTACATATAATACACATCCACGAATCCGGAATACTCTACCTTATCGTACCATTTTTGCTCGACTGGCTCCGGCTCGGCGGCGGCCGGAGCTGCTACCGCGGCTTCTGCTGCGGGCTTCTTGGCTTGGGCAAAAACCGAAGAAGCACTCATCAGGGCCAGGGAAGCAATGAGGCTGATTGTTTTTGTTCTCATCATTCTCCTAAATCTCCTATGCCGCTTTATATGCAACTAGCGTACCAATAGAAAAAAATTAAGCAATGAGACAAAATATGCCTCAAAAACGTATCTCAAAGGGAAATTTTGTGTGTTGGATTTGGTCTTACTCTCTTAAATTTGCTGTAGATTTACAGTGTGCTTAAATATTAGACATTGCTTATTTGTCTAATAAATGGGCATGCTACGGTTCTAACCGGCTTTCGACGGTTAAAATTCATCCAAAAGATGTAGACGAAGGCGGGGATTCGTATCGTTTCGGAATAAATTATTTCATTTAGAAATCTACGGCCTTATCAGGGTCCGTTCTTGAATCGGATTCTATATGACGGTTTTTTAATTGAGCCGATACGTCGTTTTAACGAACTCCAGTAATATTCTTTGCTGGTTCTTTTCGGGAAAATTCAAAACTAAGTCCAGGCTGGATTTTAGTATTTCTCCGATTTTTTTAGCGGGAATTTCGGGTAACTCTTCTAAAATTCTAGTGCCGTCCAACTCCAGATCGCTTAACAATAGGGGGGGATTTGTCTCCAACACTTCCTTGGCTCTATCGACCCAAGATGCCCTCTGTCCGGTCCAAGCTTTCCAAAAAGAAGCCAGCTCCAAACATACCTGCCGGATTTCCGATTTTCCCGAATATTGCGCAATCGGATGCAATAATATTTTTCTGAGTCCGATCGGAGAAGAAAGGGAACTCTCCGAGGAAAGCAGGTTTTCCAATATTCCGCACAGAAATTGAGAATCCTTGGTTCTTTGATTGGAAAAATGAAGCGCCTTACAAAACCGCTTTCCGGGGTCCGCGACAGCCGACGATCCGAATGTAGCTTTCAGAAAATAGGAGATTCGCAACCGATCCGGCGCTGTTGCTAATTCCGCGATCGATTTTATCTTCTCTTCCCAAGCAGGATTCGCATTTTCGTATAAATCTTTTCCGTAGAAAAGTTCTAAGATTCCGAATTTGCGGAGAAGAGATAAAGAGGCGCTCGGGTCCTTCGCTTTTAGGATCTTTAGGAATTCGTCATGAATTCTCTCCGCGGAAACCTTGGCCGTGATGGACTTACTCTCCTGAATCGCCAAAGCCGTCTTGGGATGAATCGTAAAACCGAGCTGGGATACGAATCGAATGGCGCGGACCGGGCGCAGCCCGTCTTCTTCAAATCGGGAGCGGGCGACGCCGATCGTCCGTATCGTTTTTTCCGCAATATCGTTCAGGCCCTCATGTTCATCTACGAGATCTTCTCTCAAAATATCCAGAGCCAGCGCATTCATCGTAAAGTCGCGCCTCTTTAAATCTTCACTCAGACTGACCCCGAATGAAACCTGCTCGGGACGTCGACCATCCTTATACTCTTCATCCTTACGAAATGTGGTGAGTTCGTAGGATCGATCCTTGATCAGTACGGTTACGGTTCCGTGCTTAATACCGGTTGGCACGACTCTTCTAAACAATTTTTGAATCTGTTCGGGGAGAAGAGAAACCGCAATATCATATTCGTGAGGCGTTTTTCCCAGAACTAGATCCCTAACGGATCCTCCGACAAGATAGGATTTACCGCCGAAGCTTTGAATGGTGTTCGCGATTTCTAGTAGGTCTTCTATATAGGGGGAAGGTATGCCTTGGATAAGTTCTTTAGCGGAGGGGAATTTCATTCTTGGGTAAACTTCTTCCAAAGAGGAAGGTACTTTTCGCGAAGTTGAGCGTTTTTAGAAAGAAGTTCCTCGATCTGTTTCCCGGTTTTTTGGTCTACGGAAATTCTCAAGAAGGGTAGATCCGCTTTCTGCGAAAGAATTCCGTCTATGATCAGGCTAGTTTCCTTCAGAGCCTCATCGCAAATATCTTTGTATTCTAGCTCGGGGTGTGCGGCGCAGAGAATCGATAATTCTAGGAACTTTCCGTTTTTCTTTAGTTCCAACATCCGACTGCGGACATCGCTTCCGCAATGAAAGACTAGTAGTAACGAAACGCAGAACAAAATGGATTTGATCCGAACCATACGATAGAAAGATTTAAAAGGAAAGTGGAAAGGGAAAGTCCTTTTTCGGAATTTTACGGTTCGACCGTCGGCGAAAATGCTAGATTGGCCAGCTTATCGGCCTTCTTGTTTTTTTCCCGAAGAACATGCGCAATTTTGAAAGAGGCTAATTTGGAGCTCAAAGCCAGCACTCTCCGTTTTGCCTCTATCAAGTGAGGGGATTTGACTTTGTATTCGCCGGTCACTTGCTTGACCACCAATTCCGAGTCCAAAAAAGCCTTCACTTCGGATGCCTTATTTTCCAAACACCAGAGCAGCCCGGCCTCTAAGGCGGCCCATTCCGCGGTATTATTCGTTCCGTCTTTGATTCTTTCCGAAATAGAGTGAATTTCTTCTTCCCCCTCAAAAATCGCGACACCGATCGAAGAAGGGCCCGGATTTCCCTTAGAAGCGCCGTCGCAGAAGATCGTGAATTTTCTCAATTTTGCTCTTCCCGCTTCCCGAAAAGAAAAAGAATCGGTTTCCAAAAAAAGACATATCCGATTAGAATCAGCAAAGATATAAAAAAAGATAGGCTGCCCAAAAGAATCGATTGCGAAGTCCTGTATATTTCGTCGAAGGCTGCCGGGAAAAAGATTCCCGCGAGCAAACACAGCAAGCCGAGACCTAGGCAGATAAATAAAAGCCAGGGAAGGCCAAGGTAATAAAAGAGAAAACTAAGTCCGGTTAAACCGAAAGCCATTCGATACGCGGAAGAACGGGTAAAATTTTCAACGAAAAGACGGAACGCCATCGAATGTCCTATCCTGCCGAAGCTTTTCCTTGGCAACGGAAAAAAAGATCCGCTTTGAGAGTCCTCGAAGATCCTTTCGATTCCGTTAAAAATTTATTTTGGAAGATTTGATGCGATGAATCTAAGATATCTGCGTTTCCTGGAATCAATCGGCGCATCGCCTTCAAGCGAATGCTCGTATTATCCGGGAAGACAATCGAAGGTAAAGGGGTTTCTACTCTCCGTTCCGCCGGACGGTTCGGTCATGGATTTTTTACTAGCATCCGGTTTTAGGCGTTCCGGGAATTCTTATTATAGGACAGCCTGCGAAACTTGCAGCCATTGTTTGAGCTACCGACTGCCTTTGCAAAAATTTACGATTTCCAAAAATCTGAAGAAGCTTCTGAAAAAAAATTCGGACTTATCTGTTAACGTCTCTAATCCGGAAATTACTTCCGAAAAGATAGAACTTTACATAAAATACCAAAAATCCCGTCACCCCGGAAGTTATGGCAGTACGGACTTAGAATTGCATGAGACGATGGTCGCACAAATGTACAAAGGCTCCGAAAATTCGATAGAGTTGCAAATTCGAAGAGAGGAAATATTGCTAGGCTGGATTCTCTTGGATCGAGGTACGCTTAGCGTGTCTGCGGTCTATTCCGTATTTGATTCCGAGTATCAGGACAGAAGTTTGGGGAAGTTTTTAATCGGTAAATCGATTCTCTGGGCTAAAGAGATCGGTTATAAAGACTACCACCTGGGCTTATTTCTTCCGGGTCATAAAAAAATGAACTATAAAGCAAATTGGAAACCTGCTGAAATTTTAGATCAGGAAACGGGAGAATGGATCGAATCCGAGAAATTCTTAAAGGAGTATTTTTCTAAGATGAACATGGACGGTAGTCGTTTGTGATGTCGAATTCATAAATCCTTTCAAATATAGTAACGGATAAGCTTTGGGACCGGAGAGAAAGCTTCTAGAAAGACTTGTCAGGGGAACTCAATTCCTTAAAAAGGCAGGTATGGCTAAAAAGATCATCGTCGTCGGGGCGTCTAGCGGCATTGGGAAAGAAATCGCCTCCCAACTTATCGGACAAGGTAACAAGGTTGCCTTGTTTGCTCGACGAGACAAGGAATTGAAAAAGATCGCAGGCTCTTTTAAGGGCGTAAAAGAGGATCAAGTTTTCATAGCTAAGCATGACGTAACCCAGTATTCGCAAGTTTCTACGACGTTTGCGAAAGCGATAAAGTTTCTTGGTGGCCTAGATGAGATTTATTATGCCTCGGGCGTAATGCATAGAATAGAACCGGAAGAATTCTCGGTTGAAAAAGATTTGGAAATGCTGGAAGTAAATCTTCTAGGGTGCGTTGCCTGGCTGGATTTGGCGGCAAAGTTTTTTCAAAATCAAAAGTCGGGAAAAATTATCGGAATTTCTTCGATTGCCGGGGACAGGGGACGACGCGGAAATCCGGTCTATAATGCATCGAAGGCCGGGATGACTACGTATTTAGAAGCTCTTAGGAATCGATTAGCCGTAAAAGGAATTCAAGTCGTCACGGTTCGTCCCGGAATGATCGAAACACCCATGACGGCGGGATTATCCGGACTTCTCTGGCTGATCACTGCAAAGGAAGCGGCCGAGGTGATCCTTCATAAAGTCGACTCCGGTAAGGAAGATTTTTACGTTCCGGCTCGCTGGGCACTTGTGTCTCTGATCATTCGATCTATTCCTTCGTTTATCTTTCGAAGACTATCGATATAAATACGAACAGCTACTAGTAAGGTAGGCAAGACATGGCTACTGCTCTTAAAAAGAAATCTACACGAACTTCTCCCGCTAAAAAGAAAAGCGAATCGTTTAATCTCGCCGCCTTTGAATCGAAACTAGGGCCTCCCCGAAAAGTCGAAGCTTGGGGAATGAATCATTCCTCGTTTAGCCCGGTTTTTTATCCGAGTTCGGACAAGGATTTTCATGATGTCTTCGAGTACGCGCGTAAAACAGGAACGAAAATTACGTTTCGAGGCGGCGGGTGTAGTTACGGGGATGCGGCGACGAATCAAAAAGGATTGGTTGTCGATAGTAAGGATTATAATCGGATCCTATCTTTCGATGAAAAAACGGGAGTCTTGAAAGCCGAATCCGGAGCAACCATCAAACAGCTTTGGGAGTTCGGCGTGGAACGAGGTTTTTGGCCTCCGGTTGTCAGCGGTACGATGTTTCCTACCCTGGGCGGGGCGCTGTCCATGAACATTCATGGTAAGAATAATTTTGCGGTCGGACCGATCGGAGATCATATTCTTGAATTTACGTTTCTCACCGTCGATGGGAAAGAAAGTGTCTGCACTCCTAAAAAGAACTCGGATTTATTTTATTCCGCTATCTCAGGCTTCGGAATGTTAGGCGCTTTCCTTACGATTACGATTAAATTAAAAAAGATTTATGCGGGAAAGATGAGAGTTTGGCCCGTGAATACTTCTAACTTACGCGAAATGTACGACTATTTCGAAAAGGAGTATAAAAACTCCGATTATTTGGTCGGTTGGGTGGATGGGTTCGGTTCCGGTAAAGGTCTCGGTCGGGGACAAATCCACAAAGCGGTTCATTTGAAGCCCGGAGAGGACCCGGATTTCCCGGAAAATTGCAAAGTGGAGAAACAAATTCTACCTCCCACATTTTTAGGAATCATCCCGAAAGCTTGGATGTGGATTTTGATGTACCCGTTCAGCAATAAATTCGGTATGCGTTTCGTTAATTTAGGAAAATGGCTTTCAGGTTTCTTAAACAATAATAAACCGTATATGCAGGGTCATGCCGAATATGCGTTTCTTTTGGATTACGTTCCCAATTGGAAATATATGTACAAGCCAGGGGCGATGATTCAATACCAGAGTTTCATTCCTAAGGAAAACGCAGTGCGTGGATTCGAGGAATTACTTTCCGCAGGTCAGCGAAAAGGGATTGTCACATGGTTGGCAGTCTTTAAAAAACATCGTCCGGATAAATTTCTACTCACGCATGCGCTGGACGGATATTCGATGGCGATGGATTTTCCGGTCACGAAAGGAAATAAGGAAAGACTGTGGGAATTAGCGAAAGAAATGGATGAGATCGTTCTGAAATACGGTGGACGTTTTTATTTCGCTAAGGATAGCACTCTCCGTCCTGAAATCGTGAAAAGGGCCTTTCCGAAGAAAAATCTAGATAAATTCCAATCCTTAAAGAAGAAGTTAGATCCGAAGGGTTTACTCGAGTCCGATTTATATAGGAGGGTTTGGCGATAGGAGGGATGATTTTTCCCAAGTAGTCCCTGCGGTATGAAAGGAATTTTACATAATGCTTAAAGCAAAGCTTGGCTTCTTTCGCGAACACTCTAAGTCGCTAAAGCGTGCCGTAAATATATTCTTTTTCTCCGCGATTCTTCTTAGAATGGGATTCGACCCGGCGGTTTCTAAAACCGCATTTTACGAATTAATTCTCGGCGGACTTTTCTTCGCAGGATTAGGTTATGCCTACTTGAGATTCGCGAAGGATCCTCGAGCCAATCGAATTTTCAACCTAGGCTTCGCATTCGGCCTACTTTACTCGGCCGTATCGACGGCGCTTTTTATCGCGTATCTAATCAACACGGAAATACCTCGCTTAAAGTTGTTCGGGAGGTTTGCGTATCTCGGTACGATTGTCTTCCTCATGGTCCGATATGTTCAGGGACGGTCGAGAATCGGTACGAATCTTATTCTGGCATGTTTTTTCGGAAGCCTCCCGTATTTAGCATTACAGTTGCAAACTCCGTATAAAGCGGCATTACCGTTCTTTTTCCTGTTGGCGACTCTTTCGGATAGACTGTTCGGATTCG
Organism: Leptospira inadai serovar Lyme str. 10; assembly: GCF_000243675.2. Taxonomy (NCBI): domain Bacteria; kingdom Pseudomonadati; phylum Spirochaetota; class Leptospiria; order Leptospirales; family Leptospiraceae; genus Leptospira; species Leptospira inadai. The sequence goes on from NZ_AHMM02000023.1 coordinate 10,005, forward strand.
GAGAGATTCGCGTCTTTCGAACAAACGTTTCCAAATTCTTCGTATTTTCCTTCTTATTGTACGCGTTATTACCCTGGTTCTACGGCGGCTTCAGGGCCCCGATGGCGGATTTTGCCGACGGCTTTTTTCTCCAGGGAATTCCGATATGTGCGTTCATCCTTTTTTTAACCATCAGGTATCAGACCTGGGAAGAATTGGTGGAGAAATCGGTGGGAACGCTTTTTATTCTAAGCGGATTCTTTTTGTTTGCCGCACTTTTATTTTTTTCCATTCAAAACGGATTCCTATCCTTAATTTTCGTAAAAAAGACCATACTCGCCGGTACCAATACGAACGATATCGCGACTTTGTTGTCTCTTTCCATACCTTGGGTCGTTCACGGATTCTTTAATTCCAAGAGCTGGAAAGGTAAGGTCTTTTTTTTGATTAGTCTGGGATTACTTTCCGCGGCCGCATTCGTGATTCATGTTCGTGGACTCTATATTGCGTTTTTTGCAACTGTATTCATTTTCTTTTTTCTTAAATTTATTTCGGAAAAATTGCGCTTATTATACGTCGGGATACTGCTGGTCGGACTGTTGATTTTTTCCTGGGTATTCTTTCATAACTTTAAACTTCCCTTATTCGATAATTTCCATTCTCTCTGGGCAAGAACTCTTCTATGGAGATTGGCAGTCAGAGCCTTGATGGACAATTGGCTGTTCGGAATCGGTGAGTTCCAATACAAGGGGTTACTCGTTTGGGGCGATCCGCAGGACCTCCCTCCCGGAATCTTTATGCAGGAAGATTTAGGAAGAATCCATGTTCATAACCTTTTTTTACAAGTCGGATTAAATTGGGGAATCCTTCCGGTCCTAGGACTGATAGGCTGTTTTTTGTGTGCCCTTTCGCCTTTCCTTGAATCGGATCGTATCAAATTTCAAAGTAAATCCTTCGGCTTTCGCATCGCATTATTTTGCTTCGGGATTTATTCATTAGCGAATTATTCGTTTAATATTCCGGGTTTACATATGGCATTTTCGCTGTTGCTACTGGCATCGCTGCCGGTCGATAAGGCGAGAAATGCCGCACCGAATTTGAAATTTCTTTCTCACGGAATCGGAAAGTGGGGCTTGATCGGTTTAACGACGGCATTTATACTGTCCGCCTGCGTTTTATTGCAGATTCAATATTTGCACTCGAGTGAAATCGCGTTAACTAAAGGGTTTCGTTATCGAAATCTATTAAACGACCTTGTCTTGGATGAAAGGGTCCTATCGGAAGGTAAGGTTCCTCTTCTGCGTAATTCCTACGAAATATCGGAGAAGCTAGTCGCCTTATTTCCTAAGGACGCGATATTTTTGCAGGAGAATGCGGAGTTAAATCGGGTCTTATTTAAAAAAACCGGAGATGAGTCATACCTTAATCTCGCCGTAAAAAGATTCGAAGGCTGTGTAGGAACTTCCTCCAATCCTTGGTCTTGCTATAAACGTTTGGAGGAATTGGCGCCTGCAAACAACGCCCTTTACCGCGAAAATATGAAAAAATTCAATCCGTTCGCGTTGCCGCTAGAGAAGAGTTCTCCGTTTTAGCGAGAATCACTTCCTTACCGTATTTGGATTCCTTCCAGACCATAAACGGTCTTTCCGCCACAAGATGGAATAGATACCCGAAACACAGGATGATGATTCCGGTCGGCACAAACCATAGCGCGAAGTCCATGTAATGAGGATCTTTGATGTTAACGACCGCCGGTGTTAAGATCCCTACTAGGAAGAAGTGGATTAAATAAGAGCAATACGATAATTTTGCGATCGGCGAGAAAATTTTTAGGGAGAAAATCTTTGCGACGAATGATTCCGGTCTCAATGAAAGAATGACTATGATTAACCACGCGAGCGTATTGAGGTTGAAACGAAATACCATCGACATGAGGGAAGACTGGAATTCGAATACAAAAATCGAAATATAAGCGATCGAAGCAATTGCAATTCCCAAAGCAATTGAGCTTTTCCGTTTATCGTCTAAGAACGCGTATATTCTTTCCGGATAGCGATTGAGAGTATAGGCCAATATGATTCCGGCGAATAGGGAATCGAGGCGTCCTTGCAAGGGGTAGTAAATCCATCCGCTGTAAAGTTGTTTTGCGCGAATCGGATCCGTAACTCCTTCGATCATATATTTGTAAATGAAGAATCGATAAATAGTCGGAATGACGATCCATAGCAATAGGGACGCAAATCGGAATTTTTTCGGTATTCGCTTAAAAACCAGCAACAAAAAGACGGGAAAGAGCAGGTAAAATTGCTCTTCGAGGGATAAGGACCATCCATGCGGGACCGTCCCGTAAAAGTAATTTGATATATACAGAAAATCGAATATAGCGGTGCTTTGAAACTTGGCTAACGCCTCCATCGATTCCGGCTGAAGCCTCATCAATATCGGAATGAATAGGAAGGTTTGAATCGACAAAAAAATAAAGTAAGGCGGAAATATCCGGATCGTTCGTTTGGAAAAGAAAACGCCTAATCGAATATCGTCGGTTCGATCCAGCTCCCTAAATAGAGGTCCCGAAATCAGGAATCCGCTCAGAATGAAAAAAATATCCATGCACAAACTTCCCGAATTGAAGACGTTTCGGGCGATATCGTTCGGTTCTTTTATATAAGGCTCGAACGGGCGATACATGTGTGTGCCGATGACTAAAAAATACGCAAGTGTGCGGAGTCCGTTTAAGGGCGCGATTTCTCTCGGATCGTATTTGAATATTCCAAAAAGATAATGCTTAATAGCTGACATGAGGATTGTCCTGGGTCATTTTAAAGTCGGCCGAAATTCCGCGGTTTCCATGTTGATGGAAGGGCTTTTTCTGAAAGCTATCCTGGAAATTTCGAATTCGCGCGAACGAGGGATCAAGGCGTCGGCAGAATAAAAATCTTTAGCGCCGATCATCGTAAATTTTCCTATACCGGATTTATAAAGCCCGTTCAAAAGGATATCGAATTCCTTCTCGTTCGGGAGTTCGAATACCATTCTTTCCGTTTCGAAGGAATTCGGCGGAAATAAGGCGGAGCCGTTACGATAGATGATTACCTTTTCGGAGAATGAATCCAATTCCCGGCGTTCTTCGATGATGGATTTCGTAAATTTTCTATAAAGAACATCATAGGTAAGGGAGCCGATTATGGAATAGGATATAAGCGAAATTGAAACGATCCGGTGAATTTTCCTCCGGAAGACTCCGGCTTCTTCCAGGGATTTTATCGCGTAAAGAAGAAGGATAGGAGTGACAGTCAGTAAAAAACGAGGACCGAATAAAACACCCTGCCAGAATTTTGTGGAAGTCAAAATTGCCGAGAAAAGGATGAAAAAAAGAATTCCGATATACGCTATTCGATGCTCACTCTTTGCAAACGCATATTTCCAGGTAAAAATCAAAATCGGGTAGGCTCCGAGTAGCCCCAAAGAACCGTGCCCGAACGCTAGTAGTTCCCAGAGAAAAGCCGCTTGTGCAAACACATCGTATTCCTGGGAGTTAAAGGATTGAAGATATCCTCTCGATCCGAGGGGATGTCCCACTACCATATAATTACAGAGTGCCTGGATCAAAAACAGAATTCCGAAGGTAGGAGGGAACCAAACTAGGCGAATATCCTTCGGTTTTAGGATAGCCTGAGCCAAGATTAAGGATCCTGCAAGTAAGACCACCTCCTGGCGAAAGAAAGCCGCAAATCCGAATAATAGTCCTGCAAAAATCGCATCCCGAGTCTTTTCATTTTCATGATTGCGAAATAAAAAATAAAAACCGTACGTAACTGTTCCGATCGAAATAATATACTCCGATAAGTCGGTCGCAAACAGAGTAAATGTGGAACCGAATAACAGAAAGAACAGGAAAAGAAATCGAAACTTATCGCCGAGTTTCAATTCCTGGCTTAGCAAATACAGCGAGCGAAGAGTTAACGTGCCGAAAATTAAGGAAACGAGAAAACTTCCGAACCTACCCAGAATAAAAACGAAAGGCGCCTGAATCGCCGCGTAGTAAAAAGGAAAGACGTAATAGCATTTGCCCTTGTAAGCATGAACCATCGTCGCGCCTTTTTCCATCGTTAAGGGTAAAAAACGAAATTCCGGATCGAAATTTTTTCCGAAATATCTGCAGGAAAAATCGGGAAACCCTTGGATGAGCAGATCCGCAACTTGTTGTTGCTTAATCGCGCCGTCTCCGACTCGGATGCCTGTCTGATATTGCCACGCCAAGAAAAAGAGTAGAAAGACCACACCTAAGGTCATGAATCCTTTTGCCGTATTTCCGAAGGAAATCAGTCGAGACGATGCGGCTTGGAACATTGTAGATAGGAAATGTACGTTCGGACTGAGGTCAAGTAAATTCTCCCGTCGAATTAGAAGCGGGGCGAGGATTAGAACCGAGGATTTTCCTTTACATCATCGGCGACGTTCGCGAGGATAATGGCGATTCATGTCTCTTACTACAAAAATCCGAAGAAGCCTCGTCCTCTTTCTTTTAGCGTTTGTCCTGTTCGGATCGGTGGCCTATTTAAAACCGCAATATTCATTCAATTGGGACATTCACAACAAAGCTGTTCAGTCCTTCTCGTTATTGAAAAACCGATTTCTTTCCGAAGAATTATTTTATCCGGGCCGGGTCGCCGATCCTGAATTTCGGTACTTTCCTCAACAGGGAAATGTCTTTCTGCAAATTCAAGGCAGGAACTTGAGCGCCTTCCCGATAGCATTCGCTGCGATTTCGGCTCCGTGGATTTGGCTTCTAGGATTGTCGTCCTTACCGTATGCGAGCGCTTTCGGCCTGCTGCTTTCCTTATTCGTTTTCGCGAAATACTGGAAGCCGACTTCGTTCGTTTTAATGACCGCAGTATTTGCGACTTTCCTATGGATTCTCGGTGTAGAATATTCAGAGCACAGCGTTTTTATTTTATTTTCGTTACTAGCATTAACGTTTACTGTTAAAGTACGAAGTGAAGGGGAATGGAGGATTCTTTTCGCAGGCATGCTTTGCGGCTTAACGGTTTGGTTCCGTCATGAGGGCCTCGTTTATTGCGCCAGCCTCGCAACATGGATTTTCTTAACCGAACCGAAGACAAAATTCAAGTTTCCCTCGCGCGTTTTACTTTTTTGTACCGGTGCGGGAATTACGGTCGGAGCCTTTCTTCTTTTTAATTATTTCGATTACGGTCATCCATTGGGTCCTCGATACCTGATCAATCGCGAAGGATTGGGTGTGCCGTTCGTGATGCGGCTCGAGTGGGCAAAAAGCCTATTATTTTTTGGCGGATTTAAACTCGGATATTTCGGTTATATGCCGGCGGCCTTGATTCTCTTTCCGATTCTTCTTTTTTCCTGGAAAAAATTATCCCGCAATAATCGCCTTATCTTCGGGTCCACGATTACTTATATTTTTTCTGTGCTCGCAATCGTGCCGAACGATGGATTCACGAATTGGGGACCTCGTTTTTTCGGACCCGTCGTTTTTCCTTTCGTGATTCTTTTTTCTAAATACTTTTATTATATGAAAAAAAAACGTAAGTACCGTGCGCTTCAATTCGTTTTGCTCCTTTGTATCGGATTTTCCTTTTTGATGGGAATTTTAGGGATCAAATTCATCGCGGAGGGTCGAAAACAACAGACTCTCAATAATCGATTGTATAATTCTACGGAAACGGATATCTGGATTTTTCCCGACGACTCGATTGCCTACATGTCCGGAACGGATTACTTTCACAAAATCATATTCCGAGTATCTAAAACTTCCGATTTGGAGATTCTTTTCCCGAAACTCAAAGCGAATTGGCCGCAAGCCAAAGTCGGACTCTTTCATATGGATCTGGATAAAATAGATGCAAGAATGAAGGAGGCGATGAAAACCAACCCGGCATTCGCGGAAAGTTTCCGGAAGACGGTATGGAACGATGTCGAACTGGAAAGAATCGTTCGGACGTATTTAATCGCGCCCAAAGATATTCGTTCGGATCGTATTCGAATATGGACGGGAAGTTTAAACAGCCGGCCTCCGAAATAAGAGTGACAGGATCCATCGAAACGAATTTTTAAAAAATACTTCCTAGTTTTAAATAAGGACTCGAATGACTTCTTCCTTCTTGAATCGTATTTATGATCGGATCGCTTCTTCTAAATGGCTTGGCCCGGTCTCCATCGTACTTTTTATATATATCCTGCTCGTCAATTCTTGGGTGGGAGAAGATTCGTACATCACGTTCCGTACGGTTGAGAATTTTCTAAACGGATTCGGCCTTCGTTGGAATACGTACGAAAGAGTGCAGGCGTACACTCATCCGCTTTGGATGTTCGGGATCTCCTTCTTCGGAATGTTTCGAATTCCGTTATTCTACGCCGTTCTATTATTATCCTGGATCTGCATAGCCGGCACTTTTTATCTTTTAGCATTTAAAGAAAAATCCATTCAAAAAACCGATATTGTCTGGCTGGCTTTATTACTGGTTTCATCTCGGGCCTTCGTCGATTATTCCACTTCCGGTCTGGAGAACCCTCTTTCCTTTTTTCTTTTGATTTTACTCTTTTTAGAAGGGGAACGGCTTCTTAAGGAAAGATCCGATACTTCCATTTTTCGTTTCGGTCTGATTCTAGCCTTCTTGTACTTGAATCGCCAGGACACGGTTCTTTTCGGTCTCCCATATCTCGGGTATTTCTTTCTGTCTTCGTTGAAATCAAAAAGAGTCTTACGCACCATCTGTTCGGGATTCCTGGGTTTGCTTCCCGCAGTGATTTGGACTCTCTTTTCCATTCTTTATTACGGATATCCGTTTCCAAACACGGCGTATGCGAAGTTGAATACGGGAATTCCCTCGAGCGAACTTTGGCTGGCGGGATTGTCGTATCTGCGAAATGCCCTCGTTTGGGATCCGGTTTCAATTCTTACCTTAATTTTCCCGACCGTTTATTTTCTTCGTTCGTTTAGAAAAAAAATTCGACCGGAATTTTTCCTACCGCTTTCGGGAATTTTATTATATTTACTTTATATAATAAAAATCGGCGGAGATTTTATGGCGGGAAGATTCGTTTCTTTGCCTTTCGTTGCCGCCGTATTTCTTTTAACAAGAATTCGGCATCGATCGGTGCTTACATTCGGATTGCTGTGCTTTATTCTTTTTACTCTGCTGAACAAACGCTCTTATTTGTATACGACGCCCGAATACCAAAGGCTTCGTATGGATGGACATATCGCAGACGAAAAGAGCGCGTATTTTCCTACCTCTAATTTTCTTCGCTCCCTGTATGGTAAGGACTTTCCGGACCATGCCTGGGCTCAGCATGGAAGAAAATACCGAGCCGATCTAAAGGCTTCGCCGTCCGTATTTCCGGTTTGTGCTACGTTGAATGTCGGATACTTCGGTTATTTCTCGGGGCCCGAACGAAAGATCATCGACGTTTATGCGTTGACCGACCCCTTCCTGAGTAAGTTGCAGGCGGCAAAGCCTTGGAGGATCGGTCACTTCGGAAGGAATATACCGCAAGGTTATATCGAGTCCGTAGCGAGCGGAGAGAACAAGATTAAGGATAAAAATCTAATAGAGTACTACGAAAGGGTTAGATTGTTAACCGAAGCGGAGGATCTTTTTACGCGAGATCGTCTTTTTGAAATTTTCCGGGAAAATATCGGCGTAAATAAGCGACTAATCGATCAATATAAAGACGATTCGGAATGGCAACCGATCCCACCGGGAGTAAGTTGCGGGTTGGGCAAGGGATTTTAGAAAACGATTTTCAATTTTCGAAAAACTGAATTCGTTTTTTATCAACTACTTTGATAAACTAGGAATTTCCTTGATCCATTCCAGCCTGATTCCATCCTGAGTGGAGAATGGGTGAAAGCCAGAGCCTATGGACAGTCGATCGGTGGAAAGAATGGTTTTCTAGCGGCGAACTTGTCCCGTTTTTCCAACCCATTCTTTCGGTGGAAAACGATTCGATCTTCGGTTTCGAAGCGCTCGGTCGATTTAGGGATCAAAACAATACTATCCATAGCCTAGGTCCCTTCTTTCTATCGGAACCTTCCCATACGTTTTCCCCGGAGGAAAGAATTCGATTTCACGACTTAAAGCGGGACGTGGATCGTTCGATTCGAACCAAGGCGCTTCAAATCCTGTCGGAGAGCGCAAATTTACCTCCGAATACGAAACTATTCCTGAATATTTCCCCCACGTTTATGCAGGACTACCTCATATCCGGCTCGAACGATGATCCGTATACTTTAAAATCCGCGAAATCCATCGGGGTCGATCCCCGGAAAATCGTCATCGAGATCGTCGAGGAGCATTTTTCGGGAGAAATCGCTCAGTTAAAACCATTGATAAATCTTTATAAAAGAGAAGGTTTTCTTGTCGCGATCGACGATTTGGGCGCAAGATCTTCCAATCTGGATCGAATCGGCGCCCTCCATCCGGATATTATAAAAGTCGATTTGGGATTGATACGAAGCTCGGTGGATTCCAGAAATTTTCAGGAAATCCTTTTTACCCTGTCCAGACTGGCGGAAAGTTTGGGCTGCTCCTTATTATTCGAGGGAATCGAAACCGAAACGGAGTTATACAACGCTCTGACATACGGCGCCCGCTTTCTCCAAGGGTTTTACTTTGCCGAACCGAGCCCGAATCTTATCGATATTTCCGGCCTGAGCATTCGATTTTCCCAGCTGCATGAATTATTCTTTTCTTATAAGAAATACCAGCTACTCAGGCGGATTAAAAAAGAACGGGAATTGGAAGATAGGCTCGAATCGGCCGGGATCCAAGTTTCTTCCGAACAGGAGTTTCTTAAGATTCGGATTCGCAACGCATATCTTCTAAAAGATTCGGTTTTTAGAATGTACGTAACCGATCAAGAGGGAAGACAACTCTCTCCGAATTATACGGAATTATCACAGGAAATCATGCAGGAAGACGAGAGTTATTTGGGAAGAAACTGGAGCTGGAGACCGTATTTTCTGGAACAATTCTATAAAAACGCTAAGAATCCGTCGGAAGGTTGGATCGCTAGTAACCCGTATTTCGATCTGGATAGTCGGATCCTATTGGTCACTTATTCCAGAAGATTATCGGAAGGCAACGTTCTCTTTGTAGACGTCAGAATGTGGGATTTTCCCTAAGACGGGGAAACTTTTACACCCGCATCGGCTAAGAGCCGGTTGACGTTATCTATATATCTTTTTCTCTCTCCCGGTCGAGCGGAGTTTCCTTCCAGCGATAATCCGACATACAAATTATTATCGGCGTCTCTCGCTACGGACCGAACGACCCCATACGCCGTCAAAGGAGCTTGCATTTTAAAAAAGATATCGAACGTAAATCCGATTCGTCTAGGTAAATCGTCGTTCAAGTCGGGGTGATTGATTTTTACCCGCAAGCCGCCTGTCGATAAATCCAAGACCGGAAATCTTTCTTTGACCAAAATCGTGTTGGATTCCCGTATCCTATCCACCATTTCGAACGTAAGGGTCTTGATCTCCATTACGTCGGTCATATCGATTTCACGCGTACGATTCTGAGCGAGTACGTATCCGATCGGAATCGCCTGTTCGTCATGATTGATATAAACGATCGGAACAATTAGTTCCGATTTGATCTTTTGATTCGCATATTCGATGATTTTTCTTCGAACATCCTCGTCGTCACCCAATTCATGTTCATAATCGATGTAACCGTTCTTATCGGAAGTTCCGTAACTTTCCGGTTTTTGCGTGTTCGGGATAAACAGAATTTTACCGCTTTTCTTGACTAAGTCGAATTTATCACCTATGGAACGAAATACGTCGATTTTAAGAATATCATACTTTGGCTTTAGGGTTCTCTCGTAATCGGCAAAGTTCACTTTTACCGAGGTCGGAACATTGAACAAATTTGCATCAATTGTGGTTTTACTGGTGCGAAGATTCGTAATCCAGACGGTACCGTCGGGAGGTTTGATCCTAGGAAATTTGCGCTCACGGCTTGCGATGGAAACGGATTCGACTTCCAGAACGTACTGATTATTAGGGCGTTCTTCCAGCACTTCGCATTCCAATTCCAGGTAGCGAGCCAAAAGTTTGTACAAAACGACGCGAGAATTGAGTTTGAATTGTTCCGGAGCCTTTCCTTGCACTAGAATTTTTTTTGCGTCCTTGCTGACCGAGACAAGTTCGACTGAATCGTGATTGTCTGTATCTCGAACCAAGAGTTCGGTTTTCAGAAGGAATTTTCCGATGATATGGAGTCTTTTTTCAGGTTCAGATATGAGTTCCCGATCTCTCTGTTTCCGATCTACCTTTTCCATTAAATTCCTAAGTGTGGGGGGCGGAAATTCTCTTGATTCCAGCCTTTCGCTTCGTTTTGATGTAATAGGTAAGGTACACTAATGTCAAACCAATCTTACCGCAACTCCCAATTTTTAGACGGCCTCTCCGGCGAAGAACTTTTCAGCATGCAAATCGGGCTGACCTATCGGGACTTTTTAGTTCTACCGGGTTTTATCGATTTTCATCCATCCGAAGTTGAGCTTGAAACTCGGCTCACCAGAAAAATTCGATTAAAAAGACCTTTTGTAAGTTCTCCGATGGATACGGTAACCGAATCGGCAATGGCAATCGCCCAAGCGTTGATGGGGGGAATCGGAATCATTCATTATAATAATACGATCGACCAGCAAGTGGCCGAAGTAACGAAAGTCAAGCGTTTTGAAAACGGATTCATCACCGACCCGGTTGTGCTCGGCCCGAAAAATATCATAGAAGATTTGGATCGGATTAAGGAGCGCCAAGGATTTACGGGAATTCCGATCACGGAAGACGGGACAAGAACTTCTAAATTAATCGGAATCGTCACCAACAGAGATATCGACTTTGAAAGAGATAGAACCATCTCCCTGGATAAAGTGATGACCACGGACGTCATTACCGGGAAGTCGGGGATTACGTTGAAGGAAGCAAACGATATCATTAAAAGAGAAAAGATCGGAAAATTGCCGATCACGGACAAGGACGGAAGATTAGTGTCCTTGGTGAGTCGTTCGGACCTGAAAAAAAATAAGGATTTTCCGGATTCTTCCAAGGATGAAAGCAAGCGGCTACGTTGCGGTGCTGCCGTTTCTACCTTACACGAATCCAGGGAGAGAGTCGCGGCATTGTACGAAGCAGGCGTCGACGTGATATTTATAGACTCTGCTCAGGGGAATTCGATCTACCAAATCGAAATGCTGCAATTCATCAAAAAGAATTTTCAGAATTTGGAAGTCGTGGCGGGGAACGTAGTCACTAGAGCTCAGGCCGAAAATTTGATTCAGGCAGGTGCGGACGGTCTCCGTATCGGAATGGGTCCCGGATCGATTTGCATCACTCAGGATACTATGGCAGTCGGGCGGGCACAAGCGACTGCAGTTTATCAAACTGCAAATCATGCCGCGAAGCACGATGTTCCGGTTATCGCCGACGGCGGAATCACGAATATAGGCGATATTGCAAATGCCCTCGCCATCGGAGCTTCCGCTTGTATGATGGGGTTCATGTTCGCCGGAACAAACGAGGCTCCCGGCGAGTATTTCTATGAGAACGGAATCCGTCTCAAGAAGTATAGGGGAATGGCCAGTATTGAAGCGATGAAAGCCGGCGGGGATAAGCGGTATTTTAACGAGGGGCAAAAAGTCAAGGTAGCTCAAGGAGTCAGCGGGTCCGTCGTAGACCGGGGATCGATTCTAAACTTCATTCCTTATTTGAGCCAAGGAATTCGCCTTTCTTTCCAAGACATGGGTTATAAAAGTATTCAAGAGCTGCACAAGGCTCTACGCGAAGGAAAGCTGAGATTCGAAAGAAGAAGCGAATCCGCTCAGGCCCAAGGCTCCGTCCACAGCCTGTATTCGTACAGTGCACCGAGTCTGAGGGCCGAATAATTTCAGGATCCCTTGGTAGAACAAATTAGAGGATAGAAGAATTGCTGAGATTCCTTCCTAAATCCGTTTTTCTTTCGGCCTTGGTTGTACTGTCGGGATCGCTGAGTCACGCCCAAAGCACTGCGGAAAAAACGCGGGTGGCTCAGGAGCTCGTGGCTCGTTTAGACCAGGCCCTGCTAAAGGCGGACGGATTAGTTAAGGCCAATCTCATTTTGATCAAACGCTCCGGAGATACATGGAATTGGGATATGAGCGTTTTTAGAAAGGGGGAAGATTCCCTCTCCCTTTTTGAAAGTAAAGGACGCGGGTTGGAATATAAGATTTTGTTTAAGGAAGACGGGGAATTAATTTATGCGTTTAACGCTCTTTCACGGAAAATATTCCGAAAAACGGACGAAGAAAAATACGAAAATCACCTGAACACCGGTTTCAGTTTCGTGGATTTATCCGGAACATCGTACCAGGCGAATTATAATCCCATCGTGCAAAGCGATCTCGAAGTCGGAGGCAAAAAAATGAAACGAGTTTCGATGCGTCCGATCGTTCCGTACTTTTATTCCAAATTAGTTCTACTTCTGGAGCCGGATACTTTAAGGCCGACTCGATTGGATTTTCACGATAAGGACGGAGTTTTATACAAGACTTTAAACATCAAGTACGGTCCGGTTAAGGTTAAGTCTAAACAAAAAGTCACCCGGGACGAGATTGCGAGCCGACTCGAAATGCTCGATTTGAATTCCGGTTCGATCACCGTACTTGAATACACGGAGGTGGATCGGGACGTTAAGCCGGATCCGTCTCTTTTTGAATTGGAAAACTTAAATCGACTCTAAAATGTCCGATTCGGAATCCGTTTTTTTTCGCCCGAACTTTCGTCCCGATTCAAATTTGCGACTGGATCCCGAGGAAATCTCGCATCTCAAGGCTCTTCGTATTTTTAACGATAAGAAAATCGTAATCGTTAAGGACGGAAAAGGAGCCAGTTATCTCTTCGAAGTTCCGCCTTCCGCCAAGACAGGAACGATTCTCGAAACCGAATTTAAGGAAAATACCTCTCCTCCGGCCGTAATTGCAACCGCCATTCCGAAAGGAAATAGGCTAGAGTGGTTGATCCAAAAGGGGACGGAACTAGGAATAACGGAGTTTATCTTTTTAACCTTTGCACACTCGGATCGAAAGGATTTGAATGCGGAAAGGTTACTCCGAGTCGCGGGCGAGGCTTGCGCTCAGGCCAAACGGGAATTTCTTCCGGAAATCCTTGGCCCGATGTCCCTCCTTCGTTATTTAGAATCCCTGAAAAATCCGAGCGAAGAAGTGCTCCTTCTCGATCCGGAAGGATTAGGAAAACTTGATACGAATTCCATTCGGAGCCGAACGGTTCTGATCGGTCCCGAAGGAGGTTTTCGTGAGGAAGAAAAAGAATTGTTTCGGAAATACGGAGTTCCCGGTTACAAGGCCGGAAATTCGATTTTAAGAATAGAGACCGCCTGTTTATATGCGGCGTCTCTATTCCGTGCTTCGTTATAGCGAGCCGGCTATTTACCGACTCCGCTTGTCCCTAAGAATAAAAGACAATTGGTATAATTATGACCGCAATCGCGTGTACAAGCCTGTTGGAGTTGTAAGCAAAGAGTTACGATACTGCAGGCAGTATTGCAATTGGAAAGGCAGGTATTCAGTTGCAATAAATTGTTTCCGGTAACTGTCGCGCCATACTGGTTCTGGCAATTGGCCGAGCAAGACCCTAATCCTCCGCCGACGCAACCGGCTAAATAAGTATTGATAGCCGCACCCTTTATATCCCGCTCTTTATGCTCGCAAGCCGTCAGAAAAATTGCAGTAATGATCAAAAGAAGTCGTAGGGACAGGGTCATATAAGTAAAAGGTTTTCGGTCGTTAGGTAATGGTAAACTAAAAAACATTGGACTCGACAAACTGGAAACCTGGAATAGAAGCAGAACTAGACCGAGGTGCATCAATGTTGGTCAACGGTAAACAGATGTCTCTAAGTGAGCTCTCTTCCCCTGGTTTGATTTCTTTGCTCGAATCTTTAAAATTAAAACCTGAAATGGTCGCGGTTCAAAGAAACGGAGAAATCTTAAAAAAGGCGGCTTGGTCGGGAGTCATTCTTCAAGACGGAGATCGAATTGAAATTTTAAAATTCGTAGGCGGCGGATGAATCCAAATCGGAAAAATCTTTCTAGCACGATTCGTCCCCGTGTCGAACTGTGGAAGGCGCCCGGATTGTATCCTATTCTGGATTTGGAATATTGCTCCAAATTCCAAAAAAATCCCTTCGAGTTAGTTTCCCTATGGGCGAAGTACCGGGACTATATTCCTTTTTTTCAATTAAGGGCCAAGAAAGAAACGGTCGAACAAATTACGATTTTATACCGAAGTCTGAGGGAAACATTTCCCGATTTTCCCGTGATTTTGAACGACCATTGGAAATTGGCTCTGGATCTAGGTTCCTTCGGGCTGCATATCGGCAAGGAAGATTACGAGAATTTGGATCAAGAGGCTAGAAACCGAATTCGAGCTAGCGAACTTTTTTTAGGAACTTCTTCTCATTGCTTAGCGGACCTGAGCAATATTGAGACGGGTGCCTGGGATTACACCGGTTTCGGTCCGATTTTCGATACCTCTTCCAAGGAAAAAATTCATCCGGTTCTAGGAATTGCCGAGCTTTCCGAGGCATTGAGACTGAGTTCCGTTCCAGTGACTCCTATCGGGGGGATCGGCTCCGAAACCTTGCCTAGGATCTTGTCGAAGGGAAACTTCCTTGTCGCAATGATCTCAGGCGCTGCAGAAACTGAAGATGTTCTAAAATCCTTACGCTTGCTCCAAGAATCCGGAACCGTATAGTTCTCAAAAGCGGGAAGAACTTTCAATTGACTCAGAGATTATGTCCAATAGGATGCTCCGTATGAAGCAACCAGGGGAAATCCGTCATCTCTCGGCGAAAGACGACCGAGATTACCTCCTCGATTATCAATCGATGGACATAGACAATCTGGAAAAGACGGAGATCTTAGGAGTTCCTTTCGAGAACGCCAGCCTAGACGAGTCGGTGGCTAAGATCTATCATCTGATGGAAGAGAAAGATCACTATCATCACGTTCTTCTCTTGGATCCGGTTAAGACCATGGCCATCCGAAAAGGAAAGAAGCTGCATCGAATCGCGCAAAAAGCCAGCCTAATTCTTGCGGAAGGCGCTGGATTGCAATGGGCGGCTAAGCGACTCGGCGGCGAGTTGAAGGAAAGAATTCCCACAATCGCGTTAATGATGGATCTAGTTCGACTTTGCGAATTGAGAAATTATTCCATCTTCCTTCTAGGAGGAAAAGAAGATATAATAGAAAAAGTATATTTTAATCTTTCCAGACATTTCCCCGGCGTGCGTATCGTAGGTCGTCACGCGGGACACATGAATACCCAAAGGGAATTACTCGTAAAGGAATCGATTCGTAAAACCAGTCCCAATATTATATTTCTTGCAATGGATTTTCCCGAGCAGGAAGTCTGGATCGAAAATAATACGGCCTTCTTCGGACATGCGGTCGTGATCGGCGTTGCGGGAGCCATGGATATTTTATCCGGAAAAGTGCGGAAGGCTCCGAACTATTTTAAATTGCACGGGCTGACTTGGTTTTGGAGAATACTTGTCCGTCCTTGGAGATTGATCCGACTCGGCCGAATGATCGGCTTTTTCGCTTTCGTCTGGATCAAATCGTTGTTTCGCAAGAAGAAATAGCCGCTCGCAAAATCCGAACGGACTTCGGGTTCTATTTCCGAACTAAATCACGAATCGATTCCAGGGTCGGCGAGACCCAATCTTCCAGGATAGGATCCTGCTTCAATGCTTCCCGCTTAAACAAGAGATCCTTATTCGAGAGGGATATCTCGCTGGATTCTCCGATTTTTCTCGCGGTTTCGATCGCTTTCCAGTAATTTTGCAGGGCTTCCGCAGTATACGATTCGGATTGTTGACCCGTCGCTTTCTTAGCTAAAATCTCGTAGCAAGCCCCTATATTATTGTAAGCGGCGGTAAGCGTCTGGTAAACTTCCTGGTGATATGGATCGTCCGCTTTCGGGATGCCCATAGCGGGAATTTTTTCTTCCATATCGTCTTTGACCCTTAAATAATAACCTAAAGCGGTCTTGGTTTGCTTGGTATAAAAGAGAGCGTTCCCTTTGCCCATCAGCAGAGTCGGATTATAATATTCATCCTTATCTTCGAATCCGGTCCAATCCGCCAAGGCCTTATCGAAGTCCGCATCCATATATTCCACCCAGCCTTGAAAGAATTTCATTTCACGCCGTATGGAACTAGGAAGTTCTCTTCTCCATTTACGGATAAGATCGTATTTAGGTTCGTCGGAATTGACTTTTGCGAATTCCGCCAGAGAGGCTTTTAATTCGTTGCGGCGATTCTTTCTTTCCTCTTCCTCTTTTAGAACCGAAAGACTTTTTCCGTCTTCTTCAAATCGGGCACGGAACGGATAAATTTTTCGTCCCGGGAATTCCTTGATCGATTCCTTACCGGTTAATCCGGCGGAAAGTAGATATCGAATTTTTCCTTGGTCGAAATAAATCCGAGTGGGATTTCCTTCCAAAAGGGTTTCGTCCTCGTCCTTCGTACCAAACCAGCGGACGTTTCTATTGTATCTGTTTTCCGCTTCCCGTAAAAGGTCTCCGGCCTCCTCGAAGTTGCCGACGCGAATGGAATGCTCCGCCAGTTCCAGAACGGCAAGCCAATGCTTTTCGTCCAAGCTCGCCGCTTTTTCAAAAAACCGGCGGGCCTGAACGTTTTCTTTTAATGCTAAATAATAAATGCCGCGTTGGTAATAGCCTTCCGCATAATTTTTACCGTCGATCTCCACTTTAGTTCGTTCGTCTTCCTGGGATTTACGATAGATCGTATCCAACATTCTGAGAGCGCTTTCTTCGATTTCGATTCCCGAAACCTGATCGACCGGATTGATATTATATTTGATTCGCAACTCCTCGGAATCCAACGCGGTGTAAAAGGAGGCTAGTTTCGTGAGGATATAAAAGGGAAGTTCGGACTCCATATCCAAATTGTTCCGCAAAAGTCTATGGTGGTTTAGCACGAATTGAGGGTCCCCGCTTTCTTTCCACATTTCTATATAAGTGGAAACTAAACCTGCCTGACCGGGAATGCTTTTGGGATTGGCTTCTACGATTCTATTATAAAAGGATGCCGCCTTTCCGAATTCCCTTCGATTATAATAGATTTTAGCGATACCTGCAGTCGCTTTCTCGTCGTAAGGACTCTCGCCGTCGGTAAAGACTCTACGATAATAATCGATCGAGAGAGCGTCGTTTTTGAATTTTCCGCGCTTCCCGTCCGGCTCGGCAAAGTCGGGTGTGACTTGGGAATGGAACCAACCTAAATTCCTATACGTATCGTTTTCATGAATTCTCTCTTTGAGTCGCATCACCAAGAACGCGCCGGCAGCCACTACTTTTCTGGGAGTTTTTTCCTGATCCAATAGAAATCGAATTCCTTCGACTCCTTGATTGATGCCTAGATGACTCTTTAATTTCTTATCGTTCCAGGATTCGCCGGGAGCTAATTTAACGAGTGGGGCGTTTTCTCTCCGATTCCATGAATCCACGGTTCCGCTGAATCCGAGATCGGGCTCGATTCTCCCGAATAATTTTCCGAAAGAAAGTTCGTATTCTCCGGCGCGACTGTACTCGACTCCGTATAAATTCAAGTATTTTAAATCGTTGGGGAGAATTTCCGCGCCTTTGTCAAAATTACTTTCAATGGAGATTAAATACTTCTTTCTTTCGTCCTCGCCGAGCTGGCCTAATATTTTTTTAGCGCCCATCTCACGAATTTGTTCCAATCCATTTTCGTAATGTTGAGCTGCCTGCCTTGGGCGAATAATTCCGAAATAGGTGAAATAGGATCCGAAGGCCAAGAGGAGCCCTGCTGCGATCGTATAGATAGTTCTGCGAACTCGTTTTCTTTTTTCTAGTAATCCCTCTTTCGTGTAAATCGGATCGGAGGCGATGATAGGAATTCCGTCCGCCGAATAAGCGCCGGAACGATCCGTTAAATTGATGGTCGTCCCTAACGCTGCGGATAAGAAGGCGGCGACGTCTTCGGGCGTACTTTCGACCTTGATGAGTTCTAAAAGATCCCGTTGCGCTTTCTTCGAGAGTTTATCTTGTACGATAGCCTCTATTACGGACCTACGTAATACCGGCGGATATCTTAGAATTTCCTTTTGAATGATCGCCAGTTCTTCGTCGCTTAGGGAGCGATCCAGGTCTTCCTTATCTTCACCGCCCAAGGAACGGAGATCATCTTCGAACGAAGGCGCGCCTAGATCTCCGTCCGAGTCGGATTCCGCATCCAAATCAGGGGAGAAACTAGTAAAATCCTGGCCTGGCGGAGTCGAACCCAGATCCATTTCCGATACCGGTTCCGAGGAAAAATCCGCGAACGGATCGGCTTCGGGTAGGGAAGTCGCCCCGGAAAGATCGGAGAAGGGATCTTGTCCGCCCGCTCCTGAAACGGGTGCAAAGTCCGAGAATGGATCGGAATCGGAAGGGCCAGGTTCCGCAGTAAACGGCTCGCCTTCCCCCGTTCCCGAATCGAATCCTAGATCTCCGAAATCACTTTCATGGGAAGGGGAGGCCCCGAAGGGATCCCCTTCGCCCAAACCGAATTCATCACCCGGTGCATTTTCCATTGAACTTGCGTCAAAGTCGGCGAATGGATCTTCCGTAGTCGAAGTTCCTACACCCATATCGGCAAACGGATCTTCTGCTCCCGAACTTCCGAACGGGTCGGTGACCGGTTCTTCAGGATTAGCTCCACCCATGTCTGCAAACGGATCCGATTCTGCAGGGCTAAATTCTTCGTTAGGGGGAGAATCGAAGGGGGATTCCAGCTCTTGGCTTGAATCCATCCCGGCAAAGGGATCCTCTTCTCCCGATCCGAAATCTTCCATCCCAGTCGGTGAGGGCTCTTCACTCGGAAATTCTTCGGCAAAGGGATCTTCGGGAGGAGTGGAGAAATCGTCCGCTGCGGTCGGTTCCCCTTCTCCCATCCGAGCAAACGGATCCTCCTCTTCGGAAGTTTTTCCCGCTCCGGACGGCGGTTGATTTAATAATTCATCTAAGTCGATATCGTCTTCGTCGGAAAAAGAAATGGGCTTGGGTCTTCCGGTAGACGGAGTCGGTTCGCCGTCTTCTTCCGCTTCTCCGAATTCACTCTCGGACTCTTCTCGGTTTTCTTCTTCCGGTTCTTCCTCGCCGATGGAAATGGGCATGGTAAAGCCCATCTTGTCCCGAAATGCGGAAAGCATCGGGTTGAGATCTTCCGATGTTTCGGGGTTTCGACTCAGTGGGTCCAGTATGGAGCGTATTTGCTCCAAGTCCTGGGGGGAGTATTCTGGAGATGAGGGCTCGGCCATAAAGTCCTTAGGGATACTATCGGCTTAATCGAAAAAGATCAAAGAATTTTTCCTTATGTCGGATCCATCTATAAGACTCGGGAAATCCGCTTAGGGTTTCCGGGTTTTTCTACGACAATCGCAACAGAATGATTCCGGCCAACAAAACCAAGGCAGTCGTATTTTTGACCCTAATTCTTACTTTCGCTTTAGCCGCCGACGAGGCGGAGGACTGGATCGGTGCTTTCCGATCCGCAGATTACGAAGAGGGTGAAGAAGCCCTTACCGAGGAAAAAATCTATTATTTCTGGCAGTTAGAAAATTTGAGGCGGGCGGTGCCTCCTAGGTTTATTCGATACGTCGATACGGCTACTTCCTTACAAACGGGAAAATTGCTGAATCGAGGAGTTTTGTTTTCGTACGAAGGTTTACAAAACGACGAGGTAAGCGTTTGCGGGGAATTCAATCACTGGCAATGTGTTCCTTTACAAAAAAATGATAAGGGCGTTTTTTACGGAATCATAGATATAGTCGGGGAACCTTCTTACGATCCGAAGCCGGCCTACGAATATAAATTTCGGGTGGATGGCCTTTTTACCCACGATCCCGGTAATCCCGATACCTACGAAGATGGGGCAGGTTCTCTGGTATCTAGAATCGCGTATCGTCAAGGCGGGCCGAATAAACAAATTAGTACCAGAATACTAGAGGATTCGCCCCACGAAGAAAAAGAATTTAGAACCGTCGAATTTAGAATCTATCAACCCCAAGCCGAGTCGGTGACCCTTGTCGGGGATTTCAATCATTGGGATCCGGAAACGGATTTTATGGAGAAAGAAAGAAACGGCGTTTTTAGAATCCTGAAGAAATTGAAACCGGGAGAATACCTTTATAATTTCGTTGTGGACGGCAAGGTGATACCCGACACCTACAATCCCTTGACTCTGCTACGCGAAGACACGGGAGAGATCTCATCCGCCTTAAACGTACCCGAACGTTCCGGTGTCTTGGAGAGAAAATAAAAAGTCCGATTTAGGAAGAGCATCGCAGGACTAAATCTAGATTGACCTAGAACCTTGCTAGCCGGAATCTTTGCTTCCCACCATGGAAAAGCTTCGCTTATCGGTTTACTTGGTCATTGCGATCATAGTTGTGATTCTGGTATATGCCTTGTTAAAAAGCTGGTTTGTCTATGACCGAGGGATCGAAATTTCCAAATCGTCCTCTAACAAAAGTGAGACGGTATATGTGGAACCCGACGACGATTTATTGGAGCATTCCTCGGTTGCTTGGGGGCGCTTTCTTTACTATCCCTTAAATCTGAATCGGGATAGGGAAAATTTCGGACCGCGCAAAACCTTAAATCATGCTCAGAATCTGGTCGTTGTCGATTTGTTAAGCGGCAAAATTCGGAAAGTATTTTCCAAGAGTGTTTATATTTGGGATTATTTCTACGCTCAGGAAGAGACGGAAATTTTCCGTTCCAGCGAATCCGTCGAACCGAATCCGGATACTTTTCCCGGATTACGGACCGGTCGAAAATTTATCGTAGTGGGAATGCCGGAAGATACCAATAAGGACGGGTATTTGAATCAGAAGGATTCCAAGAAAGTATTCGTATACGATCCGATTAGCGAAGAATTGATACAGGTGCTTCCTAAAAAACATTATTTGGAAAAATTTCTTCCGGATTCTCCCAAAGATCGGTTGGTTATGATCGTTCGCAGGGAAGAGGATACGGCTTCCGGAGGAAAGAAGAAACCCTCTCTACCGACGGTATTTATTTACGATACCGCCTCTAAAAAGGGCCAGCTCGTCGCGAGACCATAAGTCGTTTCGCGACTGCTTGTCTTTTTTAAAATTATTCCTCTCTAGATTCCAACCAGCGCTCCGCCTCTAATGCGGCCATACAACCGGAACCCGCCGCAGTAATCGCTTGTCGATAATTTTTATCCTGAACGTCTCCGGCAGCAAAAACTCCTTCGATATTCGTTTTCGTGGTTCCCGGGATCGTTTTAATATAACCGGTCTCGTCCAACTCCAATTGACCTTCGAAGATTTCCGTATTCGGTTTATGACCGATCGCATAAAAGAGACCTCCGACAGGAAGTTCTCTGGTCTTACCGGAAGGAATATCCTTTACTGTTAGCGCGGTTAATTGGTTTCCGTTTCCCGACGCCGCTTCCACCGTCGTGTTCCAAAGAATCTCGATTTTCGGATGGGTTGTCGCGCGCTTTTGCATGATCTTAGAAGCACGCAGACTGTCTCGTCTGTGCACCAAATATACTTTCGAGGCGAACTTGGTTAAGTGAGACGCTTCTTCGACGGCGGAATCTCCGCCTCCGATTACGGCCAGTTCTTTGTTTCTATAAATCGGAAGTGCGCCGTCGCAAACCGCGCAAGCGGAGATTCCTTTTTGCCAATAAGAATCTTCTCCTGCAATGAACATTCTTTTGGCGGTCGCTCCTGTCGCGATGATGACGGACTCGGCTTCGATCAATTCGTCGTCGGACCAGAGCTTAAACGGTCTGGAAGAAAAATCCACTTTCGTAATGTTTTGAGTATGGATCGTGGTGCCGTACTTTTCCGATTGAGCTCGGAAAAGCTGTGTTAGATGAGTTCCGTCGATTCCTTCCGGAAATCCGGGAAAATTCTCTACTTCGGTTGTCGTAGTTAATTGACCTCCGGCAGCAATTCCACCGGCCATAAAACCTTCGTACATGACTGGGCGAAGATTGGCTCTCGCTGCATAGATTGCTGCCGTATGCCCGGCAGGACCGGAACCGATAATTACGACTTTATGAGACATATCTGAAAACCCCTATAGATTTAGAATGATTCTAAATTGATTGTATTGTTTAGACTGGTTTCTTGTAAAGTATATCTTTTTTCCGAGAGCTGATTCGGCTCCTGGAAACTAATCGATTGGAATCGAATTGGCTTGCCAGTCCAGCCCCTTCGCCGATGCTTCCCGTATCCATGAGTTTTGCGAAAAAGGCAGGATGGACCCTCTTTTTGGTAGGAATCGCATTCCTGGGCACGGAAATCGGACTTCGGTTCCTCAAATCCCCCTCTCTCCAGTACTATAGAGATCTAAAAGTTCTGCATCGGTACCATCCGGATTACTACGTGGGTCTAGAGCCGAATCAGTCCCTTTTCGTAAGGCATTTTGCCGGGAAATGGGAGGGACGGATTTCCACGAATTCCCTGGGCTTGCGCGGAACTAAAGATCCGATTGCGAACCGACCCAAGCTCTTATGTCTAGGCGATAGCCTTGTGATGGGATTTGGAGTGGGGGATCCGGATACGTTTTGCTCTTTGCTGGATGGTCTGGAGCTAAAGGGAGGCGCCCGGCAATCCCTGAATTTAGGAGTGGATGCCTACGGTTCTTCGGGTTCGTATCTGAGGCTGAAAGATATCGGCGCTCGACTGGATCATGTTTCCGAGGTTCTATTCTTTATTTCGCCGAATGATTTCGATATGCCGGAAGCGTTGGCTGCTAAAGGAATCCTTCCCGACGATCAGACGGATGCTGCGAGAGAATCGGATCCGAATTATAGAAGAAATTTTCGAATTCAATTCGAACTCACGAAATGGTCTTACGCTTTGCAAGCCATGAAGCTGGCTTGGGAGCAATTATCGGTCACTGCCTCAGTGACCAAAATGAATATCGCGAACGAAATTAAGTCAGCGGGAATGTCCGAAAATTCGCAACCGGGAGAAAACTTAGGATCGTATATTAAGAATTCCTTTTATCATCCTCCTAAGCGGCCGAACTGTTCCCCCCTGGCGCCGGTAATGCAGGAGGTCGCGTTAGGACCGATTTGTCCGGAACCGGTTCCTGCCGATGTTCGCTGTTCGGATACTATACCGAAATTGACCGAGTTAGAGCCTTTACCTGAATTAACGCAACGTAGCTACGATGGAATGATCGCTCTCGCAAAGGAGAAAGGGTTTCGATTGATTCCGGTGATCGTTCCCATTCAGGTGGAAGAGATATACTGTTATAATAACGGGAAATATCATAAATTGGAAAATTACGCGATTCGGTCCGCGTCCTATTTCGAAAAGAAAGGAATCCCGGTGATGAGACTGAAGAAGGATACCGTAAGTATGTGTAAGATCGGAGCGGACGGACGGCGCATCGGCATACTAGATTATTTTATCCCGGAAGACGGACATTTTACTAAGATCGGAAACCAATGGCTGGCGGAAGCGATCGCCAAACATTTGAAGGAGAGCCCATTTGCTCTTTAATTCGGTTCAATATTTAATTTTTGCGCCCGTTGTCATCGCAGTTTATTTTCTACTCCCCGCTAGGTTTCAGAAGTGGTGGCTACTTTTAACGAGCCTGTATTTCTATGCGGTTTTTAGGGTTCCGTTCGTCGCGTTATTAATTTATTCCATCGTCCTGACTTATTACTGCGTAGTGTGGATGGATAAGGCCGTCACCAAATTCGGAAAATTATTTTTTTTGAATTTGGTCGTCTGGGGAAATCTGCTCCTTCTCTATTTTTTCAAGTATCTGGATTTTTCCTTTATCGCTTGGAATACGATTCTGGGTCTGCAGCCTTGCCAGTCTTGCTTCGCTTATCCCTCGGGAGTCCTTCTTCCGATGGGAATCTCGTTCTTTACGTTGCAAGCGATCGGATATGCGGTGGACGTTTACCGTGGTCATGTGGAGAAAGCTAAGAATCTTTTTCAGTTCGGTCTGTTTTTGAGCTTCTTCCCGCAATTAGTGGCCGGGCCCATTATTCGCGCTCAGGATATGCTCCACCAATTTTTGGAAGAGTATAGATTCCAAAAAGAGAATCTGCTTCCTGGGATTCGACAAATCGCCTGGGGATTATTTAAGAAGACGTTTGTAGCCGATCCGATTGCCTTAATCATTGATCCCGTTTATGGAAACCCGTCCGTATTCGGATGGGAGGCGTTGTCGATTTCCGCCGTTTTATTTTCCTTTCAAGTATATTGCGATTTTTCCGGCTATTCCGACGTTGCTATCGGGACAGGACGGATCATGGGCTATCATATCCCTGCCAATTTTCGGGAGCCGTTTTTATCCCAGTCCATTACCGAGCTTTGGAGGCGCTGGCATATTTCGTTCAGTTCCTGGCTGAGAGAATACGTGTACATTCCTCTCGGGGGAAACAAGAAAGGCATTCCTAGAATGTATCTAAACCTGTTTCTTACCACCTTTGTGAGCGGGATTTGGCACGGCGCCGATTGGAATTTCATTATTTGGGGAGCGATTCACGCTTTCTTAATGGTACTAGAGCGATTTATCCTGTCGTTTAAACGGATTTCGGAGGCTTGGGAAAAAGTTCCGCAAATTATAAAAGTTGCATATACTTTCTTTTTCTTTGCGGTATCGATGTTTTTCTTTCGAGCGAAAGCCGTACCCGGATATGAGGGCAGTATCGATATCGCCTGGACCATGACCACGCGTGCGTTTACCGCTGCTAACGGATTACCGCTGGATGTCCCTCTCCCGTTATTGGTTGCGGTAGTCGCTCTCATGGCAGGAGATTATATCGTGGATCGAAAGATTCCGTTATTGGAGAAGCTTACGGATAGACCGCTTTGGGTTTACTCGATTTCCGCGGTTTTACTTTCCATTTGTTTTATTCTTTATAGCGTAACCGTAAGCCAGCCGTTTCTATATTTCCAGTTTTAACGGCGGGTTGAATCTTCGCTCAGGAAATCGGCAACGAGTCCGTACGTATACGGATTGGGATGTCCATCCCGGGCCAGGAAAAAAGGTTCTTGCTTCTCTTTCCAAATCGATTCCAACCTCGGTCTCAAATCCAAGACTGAAATTCGATTTTCAAGGGCGAGAGACTGGACGTCGTTTAAGATCGGCGATTGAAAGACGGGTTTATTTGCGGAATTCGGTTCCGGTAGAAATACGATCACCAAGGGAATTTTTTTATCTTTACAAAAAGAAAATAATCGCTTTAGAGCTAGGCGATGCGGGTGATCTTTCTTTAGCGATTCCGTCGCGGTTTCCTCCTGCAAAGAAATTCGATTGTCGGCAAGGGAGGGGAGGTATTTCTCCCGCAATGCTTTCCATCCGTTAAAGACGGCGCTGTATCTGGATAAGTAGAAGGAGACTCTGGTTAAGAATCGTCTTACTCTAGATTCAAACAGAGCTTCTTCCCGAAACGAGTCGGCGACATCGGAAATATGATAAATCCAATAGGCGGTATGCGGTGGGTCGGATCGCATCAGTAATTCTCGCAGCCTCTCCCGAATTCCTAACGTGCCTACCGCATCCACGCCTAGATTCCTGACTCGGACGGAAGAACCGATCCTTTCGCCCAACTTCCATGAAATCGATTCCCGATCTTCCACTAAATACCCCATTGCGACGGAATCTCCTAATATCCAGATTTCCTTTTGAGCGGTAAGCGGTGTTGTTCCCGGTTCGTAGCTGATTCGTTCTCCGTTCTCATCGGTCCGTATACTGTACGAGTATTTCTTTGCGGGGTGAAAGAGGGTCAGTCGCCTATTCGGACACAATCGTATCCATGGAAGAAGATCCTTGGAAAGACAGTGCAGTTCCTTATCGGCTAATCCGAATCGAACGGATTCAAAGTAGGGGAGTCTAAGCGATATTTCTAATATTATAAAAATGAATGAAAGTAAAATTCCGATTTTAAGATAGACAAGCGACTTCAATGGATTCCGCGTTCAGGATTTTGTCGAATTATCGGGATACAGTTTTTCTTCGCACTCTCGGAACATTCGCTTGGAAGCAGGGTTTGCATCCGGGATTCGATTTTCCTGAAAGCGCTTTCTTTCACTCGGATTTTTTTTATCATCCAACAAACATTCTTTCAAAAACTTTGCCAGGCTTTCCCTATCCTTATCCCATCCATCGGCGAAAGATTTTAAAACCCGATCCGATTCGGTCTTCGAACCCGCTTTTAAATAAATTTCTAATAAATAGAGAAGGATGTCCGGATTCTTCGGATCCTTTATATGCGCTTTTTCTAAATAAAATGCCGCGGAGCCCGGGGCTTCGTCGCTTTCCGCCAAAAGAATTCCCAAATTCCGATTTGCGACGACGTTATCGGGATTTTTTCTAAGCGCCAAATCATAGTAGTAAAGTGCTTCGGCGATATTGCCCTGGGAGTGTTTTTCTCGGGCGAGATTTACCCATTCCTGGGAAGAATCGCAGGAAAGAAGGATTAGGGACATAAGAAGCGCAAATACGTGTCGGAACTTCTGTCTCATTTCCGTAGGTTTTTTCCGGTGGATGGATAAAATTTGACTAAAAAAAGTCATTATCTTCCGTCGAATTTGTACAATTTACGGGCCTTCCCATACCGCAATCTTAAAAAAGTTTCAATCTAGTGGGAGAATTTGTCCGAAGGAATTAGTACTGTAATACGTAGAAGCGGGACTAAGAAAGTGACATCTTCTCATAAGAATTTACTCCAAAATTTCCAGGAATACCTTTCGGTAGAGAAGGGTCTGAGCGACAATTCGATCTACTCGTACGGGTACGATTTAAACAAGTTTAAGAACTTCCTGGAGAAGGAACATATCGACTTCTTAGAAGTGCAGGCTAACGATATCGTCCGTTTCCTGAACGAAGAACGGAATCGAAAAATTTCCGCTAAGACGATCGCGAGGGAAGTCGTCGCAATTCGACAATTTTATAAATTCCTTAAAGACGAAAAGAAATTGGATTCGAATCCGACGGAGAAAATCGAAACTCCCGAAGTGATGCGCTCCATTCCCGACTATCTGACTCAGGAAGAAATCGAAGAACTTTTTAGCGCGATTCGCGAGGATCATCTCTACGAACTGAGAGATAAGTGCATCTTCGAACTTTTATATTCGTCAGGTCTCCGGATTTCGGAGGCATGCAATCTTCGCTTAACGGACATGGACATGGCCGGGATGACTTTAACGGTCGAAGGTAAAGGCGGACGCCAAAGACTGGTTCCGTTCGGCGAGAAATCCTTGGATATTCTCAATAGATATCTTAAACAAAGTAGACCTTATATTCTGAAGAACCGCAATTGCGATTATTTGTTCGTATCGAAGAAAGGATCGTTTATCAATCGTAAATCGGTTTGGAGACTCTTGAATCATTATATCAAAAGAACGAGCATCAAAAAGAAAGTCACTCCTCATACGTTGCGGCATTCCTTTGCGACCCATCTTTTGGAAAATCACGCAGACCTCAAATCGGTTCAGGAACTATTGGGACATATCGATATATCTACGACTCAGATATACACTCATATGGCTAATAAGACCCTGAAGGAAGTTCACAAGAAATTCCATCCGAGAGGATAATCTCCTAGAATGATCCGAAACCATTGAGGAGTTTAGGTTGACAGACCCTAAACAAACGAGCTATTCAAACCAGTTTCGGATCCAGATCCCGTCTCATCCGCGCTACGTTTCCGTGGCGCGGAACTTCGTTTATAATCTAGCCAGGGAATCCGGCTTTTCGTTATACGATTCCGCCGATCTGAAATTGGCGGTCGGCGAATGTCTTCTCAACGTGATTAAGCACGCCTATTTGGGCAAATACGAATATCCGATTTTTCTGGAAATCCTGATTTTCGATAATCGAATGGAAGTCAGGATTCGCGACTTCGGGGTGCAGAAGAATCTTTCGGAAATGAGAGGATACGATCTCGGGGACTATCGGGAAGAAGGAATCGGATTATATCTAGTACGTAAACTCACCGATCACTTTTATGTGGATCAATCCGGGAAAGGGAATCGACTCATTCTCACCAAAATGAAATAGGATTTTAGCCCGAATTTTTAGGCAAAATCTTGTTTCCTAATACTCGTAATCGTTTCAAAAAGGTTATCCGAGCCGATGAACCCGAAAATTATCGTATTTTTTCTATCTTGTTCGTTATTCGTTTCGGCCTGTCGCAAAGGGCCGTCACTGTCGCGGGAAGAAGTTAAAAATTTAAGTTCTTCTTATATTCGAGAATTATGCCGTAAGAATCTGGAATGCTCCGCAATGTATCTGGAATCCTTATCCGCGTCCGAACAGGAGGAGGCGAAATCCGAATTCTACTCTTTAGAACAATGTATGGAGAACCAAAAGGACCAGAGCATTCTCCCGGACGATTATGAAAAAGTGACCGACGAACAAATCGCGAAAGTTCGGCATTGCATGGATGATTTACTCAAGACACCGTGCGCTTCGATGGAGGAATCCGGCGGGATTCCTTCCTGCCAGGATTTGTTCCGATCGATCGAATGAAATTCCCCGATCGGACCCGAAGAAGTCTCTTCGCTTAATCGAGACGGTTAGTTGATTCGGAGCCCTGGGAATCTTCCTGTAGAATTCCCAATCGTTTCGGACGGACTTTAGAATGAGTCACTTGTCCGTCCGTTCCGAGGAATAAAAATGACGGTCCGGGAATTTCCTTTAATTTAACCTTAAAGCTTCGATTTCTACCCAGGTTCGCATCGACACCCGGAAAAATTTCCCGCTCGACTTCGATACAAGCGTTTTTATCCGGATCGAAGGAAAGTATGACCGACTGCTCTTGAGCCAATAAGTTTTCAAGAATGGATTGGTATTTTTGTTTAATCGCCTGGAGCTTGGGTAGGCTTTCTTTTTCCTCGTTAGAAAGGGATCTTCGTTGCGAATCGTCGTTTAATTTTACGATGCTCGCCTCTACTTTCTTCAAAACGTCGTGATTTTTTCGAATTTCCGCCTTTAAATCTTCGAGTTCGGTTAATAATTCCGGAGGCATTCCGCAGCTCAATACCGTCTTAGTTTCCACGATGGCTCCGAGTTTAGAACAGGTGATGTTCTTTCCGGCGACGCATTGTCCGCCTATCAATTCCCCGCGTCCTCCACGAACAACGATCGACTCGCCTGCGATCAATTCGGAGTGCATCGAGGCTTCTTCGATAAAGATGGAATTCTTTGCGATCATTTTGCCCTGCTCCACGAACTTGGCGTAGATATCCGCGCCCGATTCTATTAAGCCGCCGTTGCGACCCATGAAGCCTCCCGAAAGGACGATGTCGCCGCCCGCTTTTAAAAAGACCTTGCCCACCGATTTTTTTACGACGATGGAACCTTCCGTCTCGAGAACAAATCCGTCGGCAATGGATTCTTCTACGATGATGGTTCCGGGAAAGTTGATATTACCCGTGGAAAAATCCACATGGTCCAGATGACAAACCTCGTCTACGCGAATGACTCCGTATCGATCTACGATCGGTCTCCCGTCTATGAGAGCGAAAATCTGATTTTTATCTTCGGAGATTTTTACGTTGGAGCCTAATTTCCACTCCGCAGGTTTTCCTTCTTCAAACGGAAGGATATCCCCCATAACGTTCTTACCCGGTTTGCCGGGGGAAGGGGCGATCTTTTCGGCTAATTTTTGGTTTTTTTTCACGCTCTGGATGATTTGAATATTTTTGAAATCGACTCTGCCGAATTCGTCTTCTTTCAATTTCGGAGTGCTCGGGTGTTGGAATAGAATTCGTAAATCTCCGTCGCTTCCCGGAACCGGAGCCTCGCCGGTCGCGAGTAAAACCCGCTTTCCGTACTCTTCGGCTTTCGCAAGACGCGCGACCTCTTCCGCTTTAATTCCGAATTCTATCCCTACTTTTTTTAGTTCAAAAAGGATTTCCGTTTCGGAAAGAACTTTACCGCCGTATTTGGGCGGTTGCAATATCGCATGCACGGCCATTTTATCTTCGGAGATTTTCAGTTCTAGGTAACTGGCTTCCGGTTTTCCCGGCCATTTCCCGATAAAATGAGGTTCTCCATCCCTGTCTGTGACGACTCGCTTCACTTCCTCTTCGGAACTCTCTGAAATTTTAAAGACCTCTAGACGTTTGAAAACTTCTCTGATTTCTACGCTCTTCCCTTTTTTTCCCGAGGGAAAAACCGTTAAATACGCCGATCCGTCCAAATTCTCGATCTTAAAAAAACCGCCCTCGTTTTCTTCTAAATCCCGGAGGAGGGAATCCGTATAATTACGAATCGAGTCAGTCATTCGATAGTTCCGATATTGGAGAGTAGTGCCCATCCTATATTTTACAATCGAAATCCTAGGGAAAGACTTTAGATAGAATCTGGAAAAACGGAAGGGACGGGCGGGAAATAATCGAAAAGAAAATTCCTCTCAAACGGAAAAAGACAATTTTTTTGCGATCTTATTCCGTCTCTAGGAAGTCCCTCAAGGTTCGTGGTGGGAATGAGATTCGGAGTGAGTTGATTTTTGTCCTGTATGTTCGGAATGATCATGACCGAAGCGGAGGAAGATCCATCCGATTCCGACCAAGATGACCAATGTTCCGGCAAATCTTGCCGCGTTCCCCTTTAATCTAAGGGCAAGCGATCGGAAGCCGTAGCCGAAGGCAAAAAGTAGCGGGAAAGTTCCGATGAAGAAGCTAGCCATCACTGCGCCTCCAGTCCAAGGAGAACCCGTTGCAAATGCAAGTGCGAAGGCAGGATACAAAACTCCGCAAGGCAAAAGGCCGGTCACTAAACCGAAATTAAATCCGATGAAACCGAGTCGAAACGGCTTGTCGCTATTTTTACGCAGAGCTTCCAAGATCGGCCCTGCAACCTTTCCTAAAATTCGGCCGGCAAAGGCGGAAGCAAACGATGCTCCTCCTCCGAGCAAAAGAGAGAGACCGAATAGTATCACAAAAATCCCGGAGATCCATGCGGCGATTTCTCGAATAAATCCGAGTTCGGTAGAAACTAGATTCGCTCCCTGGCCGACGAATCCGAGTAAAGTACCGATCAAAGAGTATGAGCCTAGTCGCCCAAGATTATAGCAGAGCTGTAAGAACGCATTTTCCTTTCTCGAGCCTTGGCCGGAAGATAGGGATAAGGTTCCCGCAAAAGGTCCGCACATTCCCACGCAATGAAGGGAACTCGTCAATCCGTGTAAGAACGCCGCACCTAAAATCGGAAGAATCATTTTTTAGGCTCCTTTTCCGCATGATCGGGTTCGATCGGATCGTCATCGAATAGCATTCTATATTTCGGTCCTTCGATATCCTCGTATTGACCGGACTTGTAACTCCAAAGAAAGACAAAGAAGGAACCGAATGCGATTATTAACGCTAAGGGAATCGTCATGTATAAGGCGTTCAAAGTGAAACTCTCCTTCTCAATGATATAGAATTTAATACGACCGTTATCGAACTTAGAGTCATAAATCCAGCGCAGATAACGGGCAGCATGCATCCGAAGGCCGCTATCGGAATCATAATGGAATTATAAGTTAAGGATAGTATAATATTCTGAAGAATGATGCGACGGGTCGATTTGGAAATGGAAACGGCCTTAGGGAGCGCGTCGAGTCGATTCTGGACTAAAATCAAATCGGAACGATCTAGACTTAAATCGGATCCGATTCCCATGGAAATGCCGAGGTTTGCTTGGGCGATGCAGGCCGAGTCGTTGATTCCGTCTCCGACCATTACGACCGTTTCTCCTTTTCTCTGCGCATCGATGATTCGTTGTCTTTTATCGCTGGGCGAAAGGTTCCCGGTGTATTCTAGGATTCCCAATTCGGCGGCAAGGGCTTCGACTTTTTCGGGCGAGTCGCCGGATAAAAGTTCTAGATTCGGAATTGTCGCTTTCAGCAATGAAATGCTCGCTTTCGCATCGGGCCTCGGTGTATCTCCGAATTTCCAGGCCGCAATCGGGTGCCGGTCCTTACTCAGATAAATCCAGCCGTCGTTGACGGAGCCTATTTCCGAGGTAAATCCTTTGCTTCCGATCCTGTAGACGGTTCCGTTTTCGCCGGCTCGTTTGGCTTCGATTCCTCCTCCGGATATTTCCTTTAGATCCTTCCAGAAGAATCCGTTTGGGAGCGACGTTCCCTTCGTCTTTATGGAAGTTTGGGCTTCTAAAGCGCGTACAAGAGATCGAGCTAACGGGTGAGAAGAATTCACTTCTAACGCGTACGCCAAATTCCTGTATTCGAACGGTTCTTCTGGACCGAGAATTTTCTCTTCTACCAACTCCAACTTTCCGGTGGTAAGAGTGCCCGTTTTATCGAAGACAATCCTGTCCGCTTTTGCCAACGTTTCCACGGACTCGGGGTTTTTTACTAAAATTCCCGCCTGGGACTGAAGCAAATGGCTTACGACCAAAGCCGCGGGAACGCTTAAGCCCAATGCACAGGGGCAGGCCACAATTAAAACGCTGATCGTATTTAAGATCGCAACCTCTAACGAAACGGTCTTCCACCAATACGCGAATGTGATCATTGCCACGAACAAGACTACCTTTACGAATATGGACGCTAACCTGTCCGTCGTTCTCTGTAGTTTCGGTTTTGTCAGCAGGGATTCCTCTAAAAGCCTACCGATCTGAGCTAACGTGCTTTGAGACGATGTTCCGGTCGCATAAAAATAAATTCCGCTGGAAAGACAAAGTGAACCTGCACGAATCGAATCTCCTTTCGTTTTATGAACCGGTCGGCTTTCGCCGGTGATTACGGATTCGTCGAAATAGGCGTCCGCGGAATCTAATTTTCCGTCGACCGGGGCCTTACTGCCGGAGAGCAATTTGACTTTATCTCCGGCATCAATCAGCGAAGTCGGAACTTTTTTCCAATCTCCGCCTCTTTCCACCTCGTATTCTTCCGGTAAAAAAGAAAGCAGTTCCCCGACTTTCGCGCTCGCTTTGTAACGAATATGGGCTTCGAGATACTTTCCTAAAAGTATAAAAAAGTAGATCGTGCAGACCGAATCGAAATAGACCTCACCTTTATCGGAGATCGTTACATAGACGCTATAAAAATAGGCCATGCTCACTCCTAAAAAAAGGAGAGTATCCATGGACAAAAATCCTCTTTTCCAGGATTCCAATGCGCCTTTCCAAAACGGATAACCGGAAAATAAATAGACCGGCGTGGCTAATATCCAAGAAACGTAATGAAATAATTTTTTTATTCCTAGATCCATTCCTTCGAAATAGCCCGCGTATAATCCGGCGGAGAAGAGCATGATGTTTCCCCAGCAGAATCCGGCAACGGCCATTCGAAGAGCTAAGTCTTTAAACGGTTTTTCGACTTGCGCTTCCGATTTGTAGGGAGAATATAAGCTCGGAGTATATCCGAGTTTTCGAATGGAAGAGAATAAGCTCGTAAGATCGAGTCGATTCCGATCGAATTCCACGCTCAATCTGGAAGTGGCAAAATTCATTCTAGCGGAAAAAACGCCCGGCAATTTAGAAAGGGCGGTTTCGATCAGCCAAATGCATGCACTGCAATGAATTCCTCCGACGCTGATCCTAACGATCGATTTGCCAGGTTCGGGATTTTCCACATATTCTTTATATACCGATTCGGTTTCGAGCCGAGTGTCTCCGGCTATCTCGGGAATATCGCCCACTGGATCCAGTTTCTGCCCACCTCTGATCTCATAAAATCGGCCGAGCTCGCTTCCTAAGAGGAGGGAAGAAAGTTCGGCGCATCCGTTGCAACAGTAATGTCTATCGACTCCTAGAATTTTCTTTTCTATCAAGTGCTTCCCGATGGGGGAATTGCAATGGTAGCAATATTCCGTCACCGAACGATACTTAACTGCTTGGTTCGTTCAAACGCTCCCTCGTCCGTTTTTGCAAAAACCGTTACCGACCAAGCACCGGACATCGGAATCTCTAATTCGGCCTCGTAAATCCCGGGCTGCAGTTCCTTAAATTCCGATTGTCTGTTGAACGCGTCCGTTGCGCTTTTTTCGAACCGAACTCTCAACGTCGCACCCACGATCGGAGAATTTCGCTTAAGAAGCGTTAGCTGTAATTTTTGTTTTCCGACTCTTAGAGGAACTTCTCCGTTAAGCCAGGCTCCTTGGAATTCGTATCCTTTCGAAATCATACTTCGCTGTTCTGCAATCGCGGCTTCGTATTTCAGTCCCTTCTCGTAATAATCTTTTTCAACCGGCTGCGTATGGCTCGACGTAGCCACGTTTACCGTCCAAACGGTCGCGAAGATCAGTCCTGCAAAGCAAAGACCGATTAGAATAAATGCTCGTTTAAGGCTGGGATGCAATGGTAGTTCCTCCTATTTGCTTAATCGCAATTCCTACCGGTAGTAGGAAAGGAATCGCGTTCGTTTTGGCAAAAACCGGTTTTTCAAGATCGAATACTTTCAGAACAATTTCGTGGCTTCTTTTGGAAGCGTCTTTTCCCTGGAGATTCCTTAACTCTAGGATTAATCGATAGTGCATGTTGGAATTGGAAGGAAGATTTACGACTGCCTCTTCGGTTCCGCCCACCAGAATATGCAGTTCCCCATCGATATCGGTTTTTTCGATTTGGAATCTAAGTTTCCTTTCTTCAAAGGTCAGATTCTGTATTTGCACTTCGTAAAAATTACGGACCGTTCCTCCGGGAAGCGTCATCGGTTGTATATTCCGATCGGGCAGTACCGAAAGATACATAGGTACTCGGGTCCATAACAAGAGACTCGCAACCGTAAGAACCAATGTTAATAATCCGCCGTAAACCAGGGTTCGAGGCCGGATCCATCTTATCCGGCGATTATGGGAAGCGATTTCGTTTTCCGACCAGTATCCGATGAGAGTCTTCTTCCCTTCTTTTGCCATCTGATGGGTGCACGCGTCGGAACATTTTCCGCAGGCGATGCAGCCTACGTTGGTTCCTTCCCGAATATCGATCCCGGTAGGACAAACGACGAGGCACATATTGCATGCGGTGCAATCTCCGATCTTAACGGTCCCTTTTCGGCGAGGTTCTCCTCTCGTATAATCGTACGTTATATTAACGGAATCCGCATCCATCATAACTGTCTGAAAGCGAGCATATGGACAGGCATATTTGCAAAACTGTTCGCGAATGAAGGCCATATCCGCGTACATCGCAAATGTGAAGAATCCCGTGAAGTAGGCCCAACTAGGCAATGAATGAGTTTCGGAAATCGATCGAATGTCCGCTAGCATCAGATAAGGATCCGCAAAATAGGAAATCCATGCTAAAGATGCCAATAAACTTACGAGGATCCAGACGAGATGAGTGCCGACTTTTCCGAAGATAGGAGCATCCTTCTTGCCGTATTTCGATCCTAGAACGAATCTTCCGACGACGTCGAATAAATCGGTATAGATCGTCTGCGGACAGGCCCATCCGCACCAAACCCTCCCGATCAAAGAGGTGAAGAGAAAGAGGGAAAGTCCCATTCCCAAGAGGAATAGATGTAAAAAGTAGCCTTCTTGGGGAGTGAAGATATTACCTAACAGAAAGAATTTCCTCTCCGGGATGTCCAAACGAATGAGGGGGAGTTGATCCCAACGTAGCCAAGGCGTTCCAAAGAATAATAGAATTAGAAAAGTTTGAACTACCGTTCTGGCACTTCTAATCTTTCCCGACATCGGGCGAGAAATAACCATTTAGATTCCTCCGAATCGACCCGCCGCGAAGCGGCGGGTGCGAGCATCAAATTTCACTTGGAGGCTTTTAAACTCGGATTCCTGGAAGCTAACCAAGCGATAACCTGGTAGACTTTTTCGGAACCTAAGGAATTTTCGTGTGGAGGCATCGGCCCACGACCCAACTTCGCCTTATCGGGACCGATTCCTTTCATTATCTCTTCATAAAGCTCCGCATCCGTATTTCCGTGCAGCCATTCTTTATCCATTAAATTCGGTCCGACCAAACCTTCTCCCGTCGGTCCGTGACAGGCGACGCAATAAGTCTGGAACGTTGTCTGACCCGCAGCAATCGCTTTTACGTCCCCGCGGAACGGATTCGCACCTCCGTTCGATACGATCACCTTATTTTTATTCGGAAATTCTTTTTCGTAATCCGATACCTGTGCTTCATATTGCTCTTTGGTTTCCCAAGACGAGAAACCGTGAAAATATATTGCATAGGCGATCGCGAATACGATCGAGCCGAACCAAACCCAAACCCACCACGCAGGAAGAGGATTGTTGGATTGCTTGATGCCGTCAAATTCCTTATTTGGATCGCTCATAGATCAATCCTCCTCTAACATACGGTATTTCGGTTTTTCCATGCGATCTTTGCGTTTTCGAGCGTAAACGTACGCAAAGATGATCGCGATTGCAATGACTAAGACCGGAAGTCTTAGCGCTTTGTAGATTTGTAATGTATCTAAATCCATCTATGCTTCCTACTTTAAACTTTTCGAAAGTTCGGCGCTGTCCCGACCCATTTTTAACAGATACGCGATTAGCGCTTCTCCTTCGGTTTTCCCGGAAAGCTCTGCGACTCCGGCTTGAATTTCCGCATCAGTGTAAGGAACTCCGACGCTACGTAACCCTCTCAAATGGGCGGCGATCTTTTCCGGATCGAGCTTCGCACTCTCTTCGAATAGCCAAGGGTATCCAGGCATGACCGAACCTTTTGCAGTGTCTCTCGGATTGATGAGATGCGTTTTATGCCATTCTGCCGAGGGCTGTATTTGAGATTCGTGAGCTAGATCCGGTCCTGTCCGCTTGGATCCCCATAAAAATGGGTGATCGTAAACGAATTCTCCCGCCTTGGAATACCCGTCTCGACCGAACGCTTTTTGCGGATCGAATCGATCGACCTCCCACTTAAACGGACGAATCATTTGGGTATGGCAATTATTACAGCCTTCCTTCTGGTAAACGTCCCGCCCGGCCAGTTCTAGGGCGGTGTAGGGTTTTACATTCGCTATCGGTTCCGCAGTCTTCGAGAGGAAGAAGGGAGGAATTAATTCGAAGATACCGCCGCACAAAACCGCGATCGTAGTATAGATCGTGAATTTAACTCCGTTCTGTTCCCATTTTTCGGTGAGATTCGAAAAGCGATCTAAAAGTTTATCAAACCAACTCATGCTTTTGCCTCCTTGAGGCCTACGCGTAGATCGATTTCTTTCCATCCGCTTCCTGCGGTTTTGATCGTCTTGATCACATTGTAGATCATCACGAATAATCCGCTAACGTAAAGAACGCCTGCGATACCTCTGAAAAGACGGAACGGTTTTAGAACTTCCGTGATTTGTACCCAATTAGGGTACTTTAATGCTCCGGTTTCGTCTACGGCTCTCCACATCGAGCCTTCCGTAACTCCGGAGACCCACATCGAAACGATATAGAGTAAAATTCCGAGAGTAGCTACCCAGAAGTGAAAATTGGCCAACCTTTCCGAGTAGAGGTTCGTGTTCCAAAGCCGAGGAACTAGATAGTAAATAGCCGCGAAGGAAAGCATTCCCACCCAGCCTAAGGTTCCTCCATGAACGTGACCGATAATCCAATCGGTATTATGGCCTAGAGCGCTTACGGATCGAATCGACAATAACGGGCCTTCGAAGGTGGACATACCGTAGAAGGTAATTCCTACCAACAACATTTTCAGAGTAGCATCCGTCTTGATCTTTTCCTTCGCCTGAGTGAGGGTCAAAAATCCGTTTAACATTCCTCCCCAGGACGGCATCCAAAGCATGATACTAAAAACCATTCCGGTGGTTTGCAACCAATCGGGTAGAGGAGTATAGAGCAAATGGTGCGGGCCGGCCCAGATATAAATGAAGATCAAGGACCAGAAATGTATGATCGATAATCTATGGCTATAGATCGGTTGTTTGATGTGCTTAGGAAGATAATAATACATCAATCCTAAGAATGGAGTGGTCAATACGAATGCGACCGCATTGTGTCCGTACCACCACTGGATGTTCGCGTCGTACACGCCGGAAAACAGCGAATATGATTTGGTTAAGCCGACAGGAACCGCTAGGTTGTTTACGATGAATAGGATCGGAATCGTAACAAAGGAGGCTATATAGAACCAAATCGCAGCATAAAGTTGTTTTTCTTCGCGAGTGAAAATCGTTCCGAAGAAATTCACGATAAAGATTACGAACCAAATAACGATTAGGAGATCTAACGGCCATTCAAGTTCCGCATATTCTTTCGATTGATTCAGCCCTAATGGAAGGGTCACTGCGGCTAATGCTATCGTCAAATTGTATAAAACAAAATGAATATTCGCTAACCGATCGCTCCAAATTCTAACTCGGCATAGTCTTTGTACGGTGTGGTAAGCCGTCGCAAAAATGATGCTGAGCGCAAAACCAAATATGGCTGCATTCGTATGAAGTGGGCGCAATCGTCCAAAAGTGAAGTACGGACCGAAATTTAATTCGGGGAATACCATTTGGAAAGCGATCCAGGTTCCGATTAGCATCGAAGCCACGCCCCATACCAATGCAGAGATAATAAATCCTTTTACGATTTGATCGTTATATTTTTGGGAATTCATCGTTTCTCCGTCCCGTGGAAAGGGATACTTCCAACGATTCGATACTCGAATAAAAAGCCAAGCAAGGAAGTGAGTCGGAGAGGATTTAGACCGGTGATAATTGTCAACGTTAGGATACATTCGATTTATTGAATTAACCGAAATAATTCTAAAATGGAATGTGGTGGATTGCGTTAGTCGTTTTTGCATTTGAGAATCTTTCTTAATAGCGATTCGGAGACGAATTCGAATCTTCGTTCGGTCTCTGGAAAGAGTTTGGAAATAAATTATTGAAATTTTTGTCGCCGCGATAATCTTGCGAATGCTTCTTACTGATCGCTTTTCAATCGGATCGAATGCTTGGCTTCCTTATCCGGCGAGGAAGTCGCCGCATTGGAACGTAGAAATCCGGTCGCTTTCCGGTAATTATGTCCTTGAAAAAAACCGGAAAAAAACCGATGATTTTCATAGGGATTCGCAATGGCCTTTAATCCGTTTTCATTTCTTACAAATATTCGTGAGTCGATCGATGGAATTCTAGGCGGCCTGCCCCCGCAAACGGTTAAACTGATCGGTAAGGCCGGCATGGCCCTCGCGGTCCTGATCGGGTTGGCATTGGCCTGGCTGAGCTTTCAGAAAGGCTTGGAAATGGCGGGGGAAGAGGATAGGGCCAAGGTCTTAGACCGAAAGGCACTTTTTTTAGAGGATATAGAACGAGAATACAATCGCAAGCGAAAGGAGATCCGTTGGAGTGACCCGGGGCTTAACGATTCGAAATCGAATTCGCTGGATATTGAAAGGTATTCTCAGGATCGACCTAAGGCAGGTCCTTCCGCTCCGAAAGCCAGCCTGGAAGAGGGGAATACGCTTTCCAATTCGAGAAGGAATGAGGGAGATTCCCGGGTTTTCTTCCCGAACGAGAATGAACGACCTCCGCGAGAAGATTCGGCTCCTAGTAATAGTTCCGACAGCGCGCCCAAATTGGAGCCGAAATCCCAATCGGAGCAGAACTCCTCTTCCAGGAGCGATTCCTCGTCACGATTGGAAAAGCCGCCTAGAAAGACCACCGGGCCACAATTGAGAGAATGAATTTGAAATCGTACTACACTCTTATTGTTTATTTACTTTTACCGACCTGGCTCTGGGCGGACCTGCCTTTACCGTTTCCGGAAGATCGACCCGGCACGGAAGAAGCCGAATCCCGGCAAACTTCCCTAGGTGTAGCACCTTCTCAATCCTCCGATAGCGTTGCTGGAGAAGAGCCGAGGTCCACGTCGGAAGCGGATTCTAGCAAGACGAACAAAACAACCGAAGCTGCGATCGGAAACGATTCGAACCTTACACCTACGGTGCCCGATTCAGTGGCGATCCAAACGCCTCCCGCAAAATCGAAGACGACTCAATTGCCGAATATAACCGAGAAAAAAAACCGGAAAGCAAAAAAGAAGGACGATCAAGATCCGAGTCAGGCCGCCTACGAAAGAGGGCTATTAAGACTTCGTAATGGAGAAAAGAACGCGGCTCAGGAGGAATTTACGAAGGCCGCTGGCAGCCAAGGAGAAGCTTCCGGAAAGGCAAAACTGGAACTGTCCAAACTCGTAGATTCTCAGACAAATTCCTCGGCTCCCGAGAGCCAGGACGAGGAAATGAAATGGAAAACCCTGCTGGAGTCGGCGCGTTCATTGCGGTCTCAGGGAAAAAATTCGGAGGCTCAAACCTCGCTTTTGCAAGTAGCGACCGAGGCTCCTTCGGAATACCGCGCGCAGGCTTTATTACAATTAGGTGATTCTCTTTTTCGGCAGGGACGATTCTCGGATTCCCGCGCCTATCTGATCGATTTCTGGAATCGTTTCGGTCGCAAGTACCCGATTTCATCGGATCCGAATTCGCCCGAATTCAAAAGACAATTGGAAGAAAGAGATTTAGGCGCTTATCTTTTATTTAAATCCAGCTACAAGGCCGGTGAAACCGAATGGGCAAGAAGATTTCTGGTAAAGTATCTGGAAAAAAGTTCTGAGGATTCTAAGGGAAGGTTCTCCCCATTGCGAACCGAACTGGAAAATCTTTCCAAGAGAGATCTATAGAACGTCGGATTTGATCGGCACTCTTAGGAGAGGACGTAACGATTTGCAATCGATCCCGGAGAGTTTTTAGTCTTTAAAAATTTCCTCACGAAAGAGAGACGTTTACTTCCAACTTTCCGAATTTGGAAAATAGGTTGATGGCAAGCGCTTGCTTTTTCGGAATCTTAATCGTCTCGTTTTTGGAGTCTACGATATTCGGAGCGGTGATCTCGATGGACTGGCCTGCCGTCGCGAAAATATTCATAGCATTTCCGGTGGTCATGTTTGCGATTTCCCCCAAGATATCCTTGTACTCGTTTTTAATATCCTGTTCACTCATTCCCGGCATCAGCTTACTTGCAATCTTGTAAGCGGCGTCATAATTCAATCCGTAAACGACTTCTCCCGTAAAGGTTCCTAAAACGCCGATGATGATCGCGAGTTCCAATGTCGTTTCGGGAGAATCCTTCACTCCGATTTTTCCGCGGATCAAATCGGTTTTTAGTACGTCTCGGAAGACTATGGTCGCCGCTTCCAAGAACGGATTTACGAGTTCGGCACGGATTTGCATTATTCCTCCGCTGATTTAGCTAACCTTTCTACGGTCATTTCTTCCGCCACACTTTGAGGGATTTCCGACAGAAATCCGTTTAAGAGTACGGAGGAGTCTCTGATTCTAAGTACTGTGGAAGTTTCCGGTTTTCCGAATCGAACGGCTACAAATTCGACGAGCGCATACTTGTCCGCATCCTTATACGGGCCCAGGCTCTTCTTCTGGCCGAACGCCTGAGAAGTTAGATCTTGGAAAAATCGTTTATCCGAAAGGAGAGAAAAACTTCCTTTCGAAGAAGCGACGGATTTTAGATCCGCGAATGCTTTATCTCGAATCGTTACGGTGCCGGTTCCGAATAGGGCGGCTACTTTGCCCAGTCCATTCGGTTCGCTTTGTAAGGTCTTAATTTTTGCTTTTAAGTTTTCGATCGCCGATTTACGGGCTTCGATTAGAAATTTCCCGCGCAGGATGGACTTTCTTTCTTCGAAAGAGGGGATTTTCCCGTCTTTACCTTTTGGCGCGTTGGAATCGGTGATTTCCTTCTGATAAAGCTCCCTTAGTTGCAGATCCGTCGGCTCCACATTCTGATTGGCCAGTTTTGTCAGATCTTCTTCCGTGTAGACGAGAGCGTTCAAATCGACTCTTGCCGTAGATGCTTCGGATTGCACCCGCAATTCGTCATCGGTTTTCCGTAGATCCGATTGGAGTAGATTTGCCTGGATAGAACCTTGCACGGCAGCCTCGATACGGAAACGCATGGGCGCTTCCTTTAAGAACTGACGATATACTTGGTCGGGTTTCTCCACTTCGTCGTCCGAATATCCCGCGCCCCGATAAGAAAGTTTCACCCTTTTTTGAGCTTCTTCCCAAAGATTTTGCCGGATTAATTCTTCGGAAACGCTATAACCTAGCGAATTTGCGATCGTATTCGCGACGAACATTCCTTTCAGAATCATAAAGGCACATTCACCCAGTTGGCTGTCCGGAATTTGACCCTGGTATATTTGATAGCAGTACCTACGACCCGCATTAAAGGAATCCATGGGTACATCTTTTCCGCCGATCTTTCCGGCTTTGATGTTAGCTTTGCCGGTCAACATATCCATTCCGGCTTGTTCCACGTCGGAACGGAGAAGAGTAAAAATCAGCATTAAAACCAGAACGCCCAAAAAAAGAGCTGACCCGACTTTGAAAAAAATGTCTTTAAAGGATGTTCCTTCAGTATTTGTCATAAAAATCCGTATGATAGGAAGGGTGAGAGGCGGGTAGAATCTGTAAAGGAGAAAAACCGACGAAAAACGCTTCAGAAAGGCGATCGGATGGTAGATACATATACTGATGCTCTATATCGCACTCGCACTCATTCTGGTCGGACTCCTTTGTTTCATTTATGTATCCTTCCAGCCAAGTTTGAAGAATCGCGCGGATTCGTCCGGTTCTGTACGAACGCCTACTCCGATTCCGAGAGACAGAAAAAATGTCGCAGAAGCGTTGACCTCGGCTAAGAGGCCGGTTCGAACCGAATCATCCTCTCACCTAGATCGAGTATTTGCGGAGGAGCGAAAGATTCGTCCTTTTACCCGCGCATCCGAACGAAGTGAAGAATCGAATATGATTCCGGAAGAAGAAGTTTGGGAAGAAGAAATTAAGACGGAACCGATTCCACATGAGGAAACGTTTCGACCAAGAGAGCAGCCTCCGGAGGAAAGAGTGGAAATTGGTACAGAGTCCCGCGAGGAAGAGTGGTCTATGGAAGGGATTTTATTCCTGGACCTTTCCGGAAAATTGCCTTACGAAGGATTGAAGCAAAAAATCAGACCCGAACAACTCAAGGGATTTAGAAGAATCGGTAAAGGCAGAGTTCGAGAAATTCCGGGTGGCTTTGCATTTCACGCGTTAAATTCCGAGTTCAGTTATAAACTGGACGAGGTGGAAAAAGTGATCTTTTACGACGAAGGCTTCGCCCTCTTACCTGCGAAGCGAGAATTTCCGACTCCGATTTTTTTGACGAAAGAAACCGAGCGATTTAAAAATTACTTGGAATATACTTCGAAACTATAGGTATCGAGATTCGTCGAGAATCAATCCTGTTATTCGTATCGAGTCGGATTCGCAGAGGGAAACGTTCTTATCTATCTGCCTTCGACTTGTAGCCAGCGGGTCGTTTTTACGACTACTCTAACAATAATATAAAATCCGGCTCCGATTCCAAAAACCCAAATTTGGGGTTCGGTAATGACTTCCCAGGGCGCAGTCCATGAGCCGAAATTATTCAAGAAGCTCGCACAGAAATCGAACAAGACGAAAATCACGACGATTCCAAAAAGGCTAGGATACTCTCTTTTTAAGACATTCTTGAAGGAAAAGGAAAGTTGAGGTTTTACGTAACCCTTCCCTTTCGGAAGGAAGGCGGGAACATTGTCCGCCCAATCGAGATATTCGCGGCCGAATTTCTCCCGAAGAAATTTTTCCTCCGTGAACATAATTCTTTCGTAATAGAACCCGAAAAAAAGAGCGAATACCAGAAGTAAGGGGAGATCCCGTAAATAAAGTATCGGTCCTAGGTATAATAGGAAGTTCCCCAAATACAATGGATGGCGAACTAAAGAATAGATTCCCTCCCGATTTACCACATCGGCGATCTGCTCTTTGGTATTTCGACCCGAGGTGCGGGCGGGCGCATAACCGATCACGAAGCAACGAACGAATAAACCGAGTAAGCTTACGAAAAAGCAAGCCGCTGCGTAGTATAAATTGATTTCGTAGGATCCGTTTAGAAATTGATAGTCTTTTAGAGCATACAAACTTAGGAGCAGAATAAAGCCGGGAATGTAGGATCTCCAGCGAAATAGGAAAATTCCTTGTTTGTCTAGTTCTTCGATCAGAGCCATGTAGTATCCTTCGTACCGGAGGTTTTTTGGAAGGAAACCTAGGTTCTCGATAGCTGTCAATCAATGATTCCAGGACGTCGTCACTGGAATGAATGCCTTCCCCTGTACGTAAAGTCCGCCAAGTCTTTTCGTAAAATCGGCTCGAGAGTCCAAGGGTCTAAAATCAACTTATAGTTCAGGTCTTTTCGTTGGAATACCCAGCTTCCTTGCTTTGTTTTACCGATAGGGGAAAGTAACTCGGTTTCGGATTCGGATTGAAGTTCGACTTGAAAGTTTTCGTCGCTTCGGATCGGAACGATTTCCTCCTTATTTTCGAACGAAATTTCATCCGCTTTCAATCGGAATAGCATTTCGGCAAAACGATTTACTTCTTCGGCAGAGGCGGGTTTGGAGAATTCCGAAG
Organism: Leptospira inadai serovar Lyme str. 10; assembly: GCF_000243675.2. NCBI lineage: Bacteria > Pseudomonadati > Spirochaetota > Leptospiria > Leptospirales > Leptospiraceae > Leptospira > Leptospira inadai. The sequence goes on from NZ_AHMM02000023.1 coordinate 54,492, forward strand.
TGGATAAATTCCAATCGTCGGCCGAATTAACTAAGGAAAAATTCTTTTCAGAATGTCCCGAAAATGTTAAGCGAATCGACTGAATCGAAGCATCGGACAAAACCTCCGAAAACAAACTTCTGGAAAAGAAATAATCCGGTTTACTATTTCCCGATAAAAGTTTCAGATTTTCCCGCACAAGCCAGATTTTCCCGGATCGCGGTTCCAGCACGTGCATGCCTGCATGACGAGTCGCTAACGAGCCTAAATAAAGAATTCCTAGACTAGATCCGGAAGCGTCGAATACTTCCAAGCTAGGCTCGTCTCCGTCCAGACCGAATTCCGGGGAAAGCGATCGGGGGGGATTTCCTTGCGATAGAAGAGTATATTTTCGTAATGCAAGAATTCCTTTTAGGAAGGTTTCGATCCTCTCGGAATCTCCTCGGCCACGCTTGCCGTTCGAGAGCCAGACTTCCCAGGAGTCGATGGTGCGGCTCAAAACGACCGCTTCACCCTTTCTTCCGACTACGACTTTTGAGATTTCCGATTCTTTCACCGGAAAGAACGGGTCCGCGTGCGCATACGTATCCTTAAAGACTTCCCAAGGATCCCGTGCTAGTAAAAGGAGTAAGGCTAAAAATAGGTTGGCTAGGAAAAGGGAGATGCCGGGATTCGACCGGATAAATTCCGGAACAGTACGAAGTAATTTTGACCACCTCATCGTTGCCTACTCCTTCTTCTTCGACGAAGATGCAGGAAAGCGTAGACGCTCACGAACAAAGGAATCCCTACGACATTTATTAAGCTTGAGAAAACTTTCATTTTTGGGGATACCGGGCTCATTTTAAGAATCAAGGATTGTTTACTCCTGGCCGCCAGCAAATCGGTATCTCCACCAAGTATATCGATCGCATTTAAAAGAAATGGAATATTCGTATCTCGAAATATTTCTCGGTAATCCGGAAACGCTAAGATATCGGAAACAAGATAGGGGGTGCCTATTACGAGAATTCTTCCGATTCTATCTTTCGGAGATCGGGAAAGGAATCCGTTTTTGCCGACTCCTTTCGGGAGAGATTGATCCGCAAAATAGGATTCGAGTGGACCTTCAACGATTGCGCCGAGTACAAAGGGACCTCCATTGGGTTGAATCGGAGTTTGCCGGAGCTGCTTTTCACCAAGCGTGACTCGTTCCGAACGAATTTCCGCGTCGGAGCCGCTAAAGATCAAAGGGATTCCGAGTGCGTCCTTCTGTTTTCCCGGAATCAGTTCTAGACTCGAACTCCAGGGGAGAAGTAAATTCTCCTGATCCCTGGTAAACGGGCTATCGCCGTTCAAAGTGTTATTTTTATGGCTGGCGACGATCCATGCGGGGTAGGGGTATCTGCCGAGAACGCCGGGCTCCACTTCTATAAGTGCTCCCATCGGTAAGGAATTATCCGGATCCAAGACGATATTCGAGAGAATTCGAATTCCATAATGTTCTAAAAATGAATTCGTATCGTGGGCAAAGGGATCCGTTTGAGCCATTCCCGCCCCCGCTTCTCCCGTTAAGATTCCCATCCTATTGCCGGAGGATTCCATTCGGAAGTCCATGGATTTTGAAAGAAGGATCAAGCTTCCGCCGTTTACTAGAAACTGATCGATCCTATATCGTTCCGTCTGCGATAATGAGCCGGATCCGATCCAAAGCAGGGTGCTGGTTCCTTCCGGAATTTCGTCGGATTCCAGATTCAATTCCGGAATCGCTCCGATCTCGGTTTCTAGGACCTGGCGCACAAAAACGCCGACCGTGTCTTTACCCGAACCCGGACCGGGATTTTGCGGGCTCAGACTTCCGTTCGTTTTTAAAAGCACTAATCCGCTATCTTGGCCCTTTCTTTCTATCTTTCGAATTCCGGAGAGGATTTGATACTCGATTTGCTCTGCGAAGAATGCCACAGGTAGAACTTCTGTTTCGGAGCCGAGAGTGAGCGTAAGACCCAAATACGCTTGCTTAACCGACGCGGAATCGCGGTCGGATTTTTGTAGAATTTGAGGTTCGATTCCCGATTCGGAAGCCTTCAGAGCGTCTTCTTGGGATGAGTCCGGATCGAAAAAACGAAGTACGACTTTCTTTCCTCCGACGGCGGCGATCTCGATTAGGATTTCCTTTGTCAGATCCAATCTCGCCTTGTATTCTCCCGGTACCTTGGAGGAATAGAACGCATCGATATACAGAATCGATTCCAAATTCTCCAGGAGCTTTTGAGTACTTACGGTAAGTTCGAATCGTTGGGACCTCGAAAGATCCTTACGGCAATTACCCGAGGAAACGATTCCGTTCGTCAAAAGAAAAAAAAGAAAAAGGTTCCCTAGGATAAACCATCGACGTTTGGAAATTTCCAAGAAGGGTTTCAGCAAATCCTTCATCTTTTTTTTCCTAAGAGGACGATCACGTTAGCGACCAATGTGGTCACCGTAAAGCTGACGGTATAAAAGATCTCCTTTCCGTCTAAAATTCCCAATCGGAACGGTTCGAAATGTCTGGACAAAGAGATAAAGGATGCAAAGGAAGATGCGGCTCCTCCTAAAAAGCGTAGAACGGGTTGATATCCGAGTAAAAAGAAGAACAAGCAGACAAGCATAGTCAGCAAATAAGCGCTAATCTGGTCTTTCGAAAGAGCCGAAATCAATAGACCTATTGATATATAACAACTTCCTAATAAATAACAACCTAAATATCCGGCAAACGCGGCTCCGATATCCAGGTCGCCTAATGCCCAAATGGTGAACGGAATCGAAACGGTCGTTAAAAGAACTGCTCCCAGGAAAAACCAAGCCGCTACGAATTTCGCGAAAACGATTTCGTATTCTCTTAACGGAAGAGTGAATAATATTTCCGTAGTTCCCGTTCGCTCCTCCTCGGACCAAACTCGCATCGTGATTGCGGGAACGAATACGATGTACAGGAGGGGAATCCAAAGAAAAAATTGCTCTAGGCTCGCGACGTTTCTATCCCAGAACGAGTCTTCTCCCAATCCGAAGAAAAATAAAAAAGAAGAGAGCAATAGAAAGAGAACCGCAAAGATGTATCCGATCGGAGTGTTTAAATAGCCGATCCATTCCTTTGAGAAAACCGTCCTTACATTGGAGTAGAATTCGAAAATTCGAGAGGAATCGTTCATGGAATCGCAGTCAATTCCTGGAAGACCGATTCGAGGGATCGACGAACGGGACGAAATTCTAAAACGGGGAAGGTTGCGGAGCGAATTTTCTCGAATAGGAACTCGGGAGAATGCGTATCGGATCGAAGATGAAATTCCTTGGCATCTCCGGAATCTTTCGATTCCAGAATCTCGGTATCCGTATTTTTAAAGCAATGCCCTAAAGTTTCCAAATCCGTTTTAGCGAGGAGCAAAATTGAATCGCCTCGATTGATCTCTTTTACGCTCATATCCGCAACCAGTCGCCCTTTGTGGAGAATTAAAACGTGATCGCAAATCTCCTCCACTTCTTGCAGTATGTGAGTGGAAAGTATAAGGACTTTTTCCTGCCCAAAAGACCGAATCATCGATCGTATTTGATTGATTTGTATCGGATCCAGGCCGGAACTCGGTTCGTCCAAGATTATATATTCAGGATCGTGGATCAGAGTGCCTGCCAATGCAACGCGTTGTTTGAATCCTTTCGAAAGAGTTCCTATCTCGGAAAAAAAAGAATCTCCTAGGTCGCAGAGTTCCCTCATTTCCCGAATTCGATGTTGTAGGGTTTCCCCGCGTAAACCTCTTGCACCTCCGATAAATTCCAGATATTCCTGAGCCGTTAAGTCCGGATAGATAGGGGCCCATTCCGGCAAGTATCCGAGATTCCGTTTTACTTGGATAGGGGATTGATGCAGGGAGATGTCTCCGTAAGACACGGTTCCGGTGTCGGGTTCCAGGAATCCGGTCAGGAGACGCATTGTGGTGGTCTTTCCGGCTCCATTCGGACCTAGAAGACCGGTTATTCTTCCCTTCGGGATGGAAAAGCCTACTTCGATAAGAGCCGGCTGATTGGAAAAAGATTTTGTGAGTCGATTCGCCTGCAGGGAACCCATTCGAGTACGGTCCGTTCATGTCCCATCGCCCGCAACCGTTTTTCCTAAGACTTAGGAACGGATCTTTAACATTACATCGACTTTAAATTTCTTGAGGACGTCGAGTAGGGGCGGGTGAAGATTCATCACTTCCAGCTTTACTCCGAAATGATCCATGAGATTCTTAAGAGTCAGAAGCTTTGCGACTCCACTCGAGGTAATCTTTCTGGTGGAAGTTAAATCCAAGATCAGATTCTGAAATTGACCACGCGAAGCATAGTCGGAAATTTCATCAAAAACTTTTTCATACCCGTCCAAAAGTTGGTTATCGAACCGAACCGTGCCCTGCTTCCCTTGGAGTTCTAATTTTGCCATAATTGAGTCGTTTGTAAGAATAGACTGAAAGACCCTGAAAGATTCTACAAGAATTTCGGAAGAAATTACATTTATGCGGTTTTGCATACGAAATTTAGATATTCCGCTTTGGGAGAGATTTTCCAAGAGTTGTAATCGGAACCGATTTTCAAAATCTCCAATCCGGAAGACTCCAGTAAAAATCTCCAGACTTCGGGTGGATATGCTTTATGAAGATGCACTTCTTCGATTTCCGTTCCCCTTTCCAGAAATTTTAGCCTTGTAGTCAGAATCATGTCTTTCTTAGAATACTCGTTTTCCCAAATGAGATGAATCCCGTCATGCGTTTCTTCTAAAATCGCTCCATCGAAATTTTTTTCGAAGTTCCTCTCCGTGCTCACATCGAAGAAAAAGATTCCTGTCTTTCCTAAAAGACCGGAAATTTCCCGAAAAATTTTACGTAGCTGTCCTTCCTCTAAGAAATAATTAAATGTGTCATGTACGGAAAGGATCAAATCGAAAGGAGCCGGCAAAGGGGGAAGATGCAGTAAATTTGCTTGGACGCGATTTCCCGGAATTCGTCGTTTTTCGGCCATCGATAACATTTCTTGGGAGGCGTCGATTCCCCAAATTTCCGACGGAGAAGGGAGTTCCTTCCAGAGCGCGCAGGTTCCGCATCCTAGATCCAGAATTTTCCCCGGAATTGAATTTCCGGTTGCAGAAGTGTATGCACCCAAAGCGACCTGGGCCCAAAGTCGGTAGGCGGCGCCCCTCATGACCCGGTCATAAACGCCTGAAAAAGCCGTATAAGGCTTTTTTTGTGGGATATGAGAAATAATTCTTGATCTTTTAGCTTGGTTACCAGTATTTCTATCCATTTGATGCGACATAATTCTCAGGAAGCACTTTTTCGAAGCTTACTCCGGAAGCTCTAAAAATCTATGGGCCTAGAACTCCTTTTTCCCTTTTTAGCTAGCGTTGGCATAACTATCCTACTTCGTAGGATGGACAAGTCGAATTATAAGCTAAGCCAAATCAAACGGTATACCGGAAAGCTCCAGGAAGAATTGCAAGAAATCGCTATGGAAAAAATCCAATCCGTGAAAGATTCGGGCATAGAATTGGAGATTTCTCTCAAACAGACTCGCAAATTGGCCGAAGAAGTTCGGACTTTAAACGACGAGTCGCGGCAATTATTGGAAACCATTCGTTCCAACCGGGAATTTTTAAATGCGGTAACTCTGGATTTAAAGGAAGTCGTCCATCTCTCCGGAGATATTCGAAAAGAATCCGAATCCATCCAAGACGGCCTGAACCGTTTAGAAAGCGGCAAAAAAGATTTAAACGGAGTCGCGATTCGAATTCAGGAACTCCGTTCCGAAGCGGAATCCTTACTGGGTGCATTTCAGGAAAAAATCAATCTTCGCTCGGACGATATCCTACAATCCCTAGCCTCTAAAATCGTAGAACTGGAAGGATTATTGGAAGCCAAGGCAGACCGGGTCGAAATCGGCTTAGACTCGTTAGGCGAATCGTATCGCCAGAAATTAGAAGCCCAGACCAAGGCCATCATGGGCGATACCGTCGGAAAAGTGGAATTGGCCCGGGAAGAAGTTTCGAGTCTTTTGGATTCCATGAAAGCCAAGGAAGAGGATTTGGATGCACAAACGGATCGGATCCAATCCGCTTTTTTAACGGTAACCGAAAAGATCGATCGAATGGATTCGAGAGTGGACGAAAAGGGAGAGCTTGCCGCGAGAAAGCTGGATGATCTTTTTGCAAAATCCGAATCTCTTCTTCGGCAAAAATTCGATCAAATATTGGAGCAAGTCATCCATTCTAAGGAAGCCTACCTTAACGGGGTTAAGATCGAGATCGATGCGATTCGCAGGGAAATCGAAGGCATGAGTCTGGAAACTCTGACTCGCCGAGACGAAATTTTGAACGAGACCCGTCGTCAAGCGGAAGGAATTAACGATTCTATCAATATCTTCCAAGAAAAGTATCTGGAAGCGGAGAATAAGCTATTAAAGCAGGCGGATTCGCGTAAATCCGATCTTATGCGTCAAATCGATTCTTTCGAAGAGGAATTCAATCGAATCAGTTCCTCTCTTCGGAGCGAGGCGGACGATTTACGAAAAGAAATTCTTTTCGGTCTGAAAGAGTTTCATTCCTCCTTGGAAGTGGCCCGCGGAGACGAGGAAAAGAAAGCGCGCACGCGTATCGAAGACGTGCGCGATTCGTTGGAGGAAGAGTTGGGTTCTCTCCGAGAGGAATCGGAAGACCTTCGCAAGAAAGTCTTCGCTTCCGCTCAGGAATTCCATTCCACATTGGAAGTCGTTAGAAGCGAAGAAGAAAGAAAATCCCGTTCCAAAATAGAAGAGATTCGCGGAATTCTGGAGGATGAAGTTCATGCCTTGCATGCTTCCCATTCCGAAAGATTCCGCTCGGAATGGGATCAAATTCGGGAAAATTTGAAATCCTTCGACATCCAAGTTTCCACTCGCATGCGGGAAATGGACGCGTACGTGAAGGATATTCGTTCCGCTATGGAAAGTAGCGCAGGGGATATTTTAGGAGAGGCAGAGGAAAAAATTTCCCAATTGAACGGGACCATTGATGAAGAATTCCGCAAAATGGATCGGAGACTGGAACATTTCGGCCGTTCCTGGGAAGAGGAGGTCGTTTCCCTCAAGAGCCATACCCAAGAAGCCATCCAAGGTTTGGAAGAAAGACTGGGTCAGATTCATCTTCGCGGAGCCGAGCTTCTGGAAGAGTTCGGCACGGTCTACGCTTCCCAGAAAGATAAGATCGAAGAATTCGTTTCTAAATATAAAACCAATTTCCGTAAGGAAGGGGAAGACGTCCGCGAAGAGCTGACGCAAAGGTTCAGGGAGATTAAAACGGAAGGACAAAGCCTTGTTTCTTCCTTAAAAGAAGATTACTCCGAAATCGGAGAGAAATTCGAGAATCTAATCAAGAAGAATGAAAAATTACTGGAGGCCCAAGCCGAAAGAATTCGGACTTCGACCCAAGCGGAACTGGGTCATGCCGCCGAAGAGGCAACATCCGTTCTGGAGAGACTACGTGAATCTGCCGAAGAATTCTTCGAAAGACAGGAAGAAAAAATCGGTCGCTTGAACGGAACCATAGACGCAAAAATCAATAAGCAATTGTCCGCTCTTCTGGATAAGGGTCATGTTCAGTTAGGTCAGCTCGAAGAGCGGATCTCGAAACATCTACAGGACGTAAAACGAAATTTAGAAGAAGCCTTGAAAACGGGTAAACGGGAAAGTGAAGAGCAGATGAAGGGCTTCCAGAGCCAGGTTCGCAATCTGCTGCGGGAGACCGAAACATCCTCCGAAGAATTTCTACGTTCGGGTCGGGAAGAATTCCAGACGGCGCAGGAGGAATACCGCAGGCTGCAGATGGAATTAAAAACGGATCTGCGAGAAATTCAGGAAGCCAAAAATTCCCTTTTCAGCGAACTCGAGACGGAAGCCGAATCTCTTCGAAACTCGGTTCAAGAAATTTCCGAGAAGATGCAGGAAGCCGAATCTAAGTCGGTATTATTCCTGGACGTAAAAGAAATGATCGATCGTTCCGAAGAGTTCGTAGAACGGATGAGAGCCGCCGTAGAAGAAGCGAATCATTCCGAGTCCTTATCCCTGGAGCTGGATAAAAACTTTCACAGACTAAAACAATACCAGGAAGAGCTGGAATCTCGTTTGGAGAAAGCCGAAGAGCGTGAAAGCGAAATATTGGACGTTGCCGGAAAGGCGGAGAGTCTTAAAGAAGAGTTTTCTAGAATGTTAAGCGAATCTTCTCGTTGGGAAGAAACCATTCAAAAACTCGAGGAAGCCGGAACTCGTGCCTCCGAAATGGAGTCGAAATTCGTGGATTTAGAGGGGAGACTCGGTCATTTGGACGAGGTGAGGGGAGAGTTGCATAACCTAGCCGAGGAGACCAATGAGCAGAAGGAGACTTCTTCCAGAGTCGCTCAAAGAATTCGCGAGCTGGAAAAAGAAATTTCCGTAATGGAAACCAGGGAAAAGGAAGTGGCCAACACTCTTCGTAAAACCGACGAACGCCTTGAATTTTTAGCCGGAAGAAAGGAAGAAATTCTCTCGGTCGAAGCGAAGTTCGACAAGGTGGAAGACCTCATGTCCGAACTCTCCGAGCGCCATAAACAAACCAGCACTTTACTGCAACGCGTAGAAGACCTTCGTGAGGGTGCAAGCTCGGTTAAGGATGAACTGGAAGGTCTTCTCGCCGAAGCGGACGACACGTTCGAAAAATTATCTTCGTTCTTGGATGTGGTACAAACGACGGCCCCGAAACCGGCCTCAGGCAAAAGTGGAAAGTCCTCGGAGCAGAATCCGATGGTTAGTAGAAAAAAAGCCACAGTCTTGAATTTATTTCATAATTTTCATTGGGCTCCGGAGACCATTGCCGAAAAACTCGGTCTGGAAACTTCCTTAGTTCAAACCATTATTCAGAGCGAGGCGGCAAAAAGGGGATGATTTTGTTCTTGACCCTAGTCTTTCGGCCCAATATGTCTCGTTCCTACTTGTATCATACTATGCGTTTACGATCAAAGGGGGATTCCTTTTTTAAATAAAGGTAACTTTAAATAATCGAGGGGGCTCTAGCGAAAGTAGTTCCTTTTTTGAAGGCTTTTGGAAACGTATCTAAGTATAACCGATACGTTCCGGAAATCCGGATGAGAAAGGAGAAAGCTCTCAAAGCACGTTGATATGGTACAAAAAAAGAAAACTACAGTTAAGAGGAAGAATTCCATGGCTCAAAGCGCTGAAAAGGATACCCTCATCGTCGCAAGCAAGGTGAAAGCCTATATCAAATCGAAAGGTTTTATGACCTCCGGTGATGCTGTCGACGGTTTGAATGAGAAGCTATACGCTCTGATCGACGATGCTCTGAAACGGACCGAGGCGAACAAACGTACGACGGTTCGACCCACCGACTTCTAAGCTTTCTTGATCTACATCAAGAACAAGACCGAAATCGAGAAAATGAGGGCGGCAGGAAAACTGGCCGCCAGACTTCTGGACTATATTTCCGGGTACATCAAGCCCGGAGTTAGTACATTAGAACTCAATGATCTTTGCGAAGAGTTCACTAAAAAGAACGGAGGCAAATCGGCGCCCTTGGGATACAAGGGATTTCCGAAATCGGTCTGTACGTCCATCAACGAGGTTGTCTGTCACGGGATTCCGAAGGCGACCGACGTTTTAAAGTCGGGGGATATCGTGAATATCGATGTTACTCCGATTGTGGATGGATATCACGGGGACTCGTCTCGAACATTCATCGTCGGCGGCAAGAGCATTCCTGAAGCGGAACACTTAGTTCAGGATGCCGAGAAGGCGATGTGGGTGGGAATCGAGCAGGTCAGACCAGGCAATCGCATTAACGATATTGCAAATGCGATCGATGATTATCTAACTCCGAAAGGGTACGGAATCGTACGGGACCTTATGGGACATGGGATCGGTCGAGGATTTCATGAAGAACCTCAGGTACCTCACTTCCGATCCAACCGCAAATTAACGAAACTCGAACCGGGAATGACTTTTACTATCGAGCCCATGGTAAATCTGGGTACTTGGGAAGTTATTTTTTCTAAGAAAGACGGTTGGACGGTCACGACAAAAGACGGAAAATGGTCCGCTCAGTTCGAGCATACGGTTCTTGTCACCGAAAAAGGCTATGAAATTTTAACCCTCTCATAGTATCTTGGAGGGCATGGATTTTGTCTGGAAATATCTTTCCTTGATGGGAAAGGACTTAGTCTTCTTTTTACTCGGCTTCCTTGTCTTTTATATCGGTAAAAAAGTCAAAGATTGGTTAGAACCTAGAAAATTGGACGAGGAACTTGTCCGATCGGATAACGGAGCCCTGGCTCTAAGTCTATCCGGATATTATCTGGGAATCATCGTATTATTCATCACAATCGTCGCCCATCCGAGTGACGGAACCGGCCTTGTAGGGGACGTAATTCAAGTTTCGGCATATTCACTTTTAGGCGTGGTCTTGCTTCTAGTATCTCAATGGTTAAACGACGCCTTTATTCTTCGAGGAATCGATGCGCAAGAAGAAGTTTACGAAAACAAAAATTTGGCTGTAGGGACGGTATTATTCGGAGGAACGATCGCTAGTTCCTTTTTTATCGCTGCCGCATTAAACGGAGACATCGGATCGAAAGTTTTTCCGGAAGGATTAGGGCTGTCCATTTCCCCGATTTGGGAGCGGACCTTAATCGGAGCGATATTATCCGTTATTTTCTTTTTAATCGGCCAATTAGGAATGATTCTTTTTACGTTTTATTATCAACTATGGATTCCCTATAAGTTAAAGGACGAGCTCGAATCCAAACGGAATTTAGCCGCAGGAATCGCGTTTGCCGGAGCGCTCCTGGCGATAGGAATTCTTTTAACAAGAGCCTTATTTCGGGAATTCGATTCGATTATGCAGACCGGTATTCTACTTTTGCTCGATCTAGGCTTTGCGTTTTTGATCATACCTGTTCTTCATTTTTTTGCAGGAAGGGTGATCTTATCCGGATCGACCTTAAAGCATGAGATAGCCGAAGATCAGAATTTCGGGGCCGGGTTACTGGAAGCGGTCGTACTAGTTTCTTTTTCCGCGATTATATTCTTTGCGGTTTAAGAATTCGGCTAAAATAATTCTTGGGAGGAATATAATTTCCATTCGAGATGATAGACTTTCTTGGTTCCGTATTCGAAGGATTCCCGTAACCAGCTTGGTCCGTCCGATTCGTCTATAACGAGGGTGGAAAAAATCTCGGCAAGTTCCTTCTTGATTTCGGGAAAGACGGTTTTATGCGTGGAAAGGAAGGGGGAAAGTTCTCGTTCGGAAAATCCTTTTAAAGCTCCGACTAATCCTGCCAGTAAACAACGGTTCAAAAGAGAATTATCGTTTATTTGTGCGGGAAGTCCCGCTTCCTTTGCGGCGACGAGAAGATCCTGTATCGGAATCCCACCGCTTAAAACGGAGAGAGAAAGACCCAGTTCGTTTTCTCCGGTATCCATATCGTTTTTATAGAGCTATGTTCATAGAAAGTAAAGAACTTCTGCCCGAATTGGAATCACTCGCTCACAAAAACGGTTTCCAATTATTCGGAGCCGCGAGAGCCACCGTGCCGGAAAATGATAAGAGAAATATTCTAGAATGGGTTCGGGAGGGCAGACACGGAAAGATGGACTGGTATCCTCGTAATATGAAACTCAGATTGGAATTGGAAGGCTTAGGATTTTCCCCCGAAACCGTCTTTGTTTTAGGTGCGCTGTATTCTGATCCCGAGTACGAAGAGATCACTTCCAAGCTTCCGTTTCGGTTTTCCCGATATGCTACCGGTGCCGATTATCACGCCGTATTAAAAAAATCGGCTCGAGAACTGCTGGCAATTCTCAGGGATCGATTTCCGAATAATGTTTTTAGACAAGGGGTGGATTCTCTGCCGGTTCCCGAGAAAATTTTAGCTAGGGAAGCCGGTCTGGGATGGATCGGAAAAAATACGAATCTGTTAAACGAAGAGATAGGATCCTATTTTTTTTTGACCGTAATTTTTACCGATCTTCCTCTTCGAATTGCCTCCATCGGCGCCAAGGATCGGTGCGGAACCTGCGATGAGTGCATTCGAGCTTGTCCTACCGGCGCACTTTCCGCATATCAAATAGACGCGCGTAAATGCATTTCTTACAAAACGATCGAAGATCGTTCTCCCACCGTCCAAGGATTACACGGGTGGGTATACGGTTGCGATATCTGCCAAGAAGTATGTCCTTGGAATCGTGTAAAAGCTAGGAGAAAAGGGGCGAGGACTGAAATCGAAGAATTTAAGGTTCGCGATTTTTTTAAGACCGACGCTTCGGCTATGCGAACGCTTACCGAAGAGGAATTTCGGCGTCGATTTTCCGATGCGGCCGTCAATCGGATTTCTTATGCACAATTCCGTCGGAACCTGATCACCGTGAATTCCGAATAGACGACGGATATGTTCCTAGGCAACTCTTCGTTTATATCTGAAAGCGGGATAAATTAGAGTCCAGTTGCTCGGTCCTTGCTTTTAAACCTTGGGCCTGGCTCGCTAATTTCTGCGAAATAGTGGCCAGTCTTTGAGCTTCCGCAGTGGAATTCTGCATCGATTCGCTGATTTCCGCAACGGCCGCTTTTTGTTCCTTGGTAGCATCGGCAACTTCGAACGAAAGTTCCGAAACTTCGCGAATCGTAGCCGAAATATCCTCCGCGGATCGAAGTTGTTCACCTAACGCAGCAATAACGGATTCGGAAGCCGAATGAATACTCCGAATGTCTCCGGATACGGATTCGATGGAAAGTATTACTTCGTCCACGTTTTTCGTTCCCTGCTCCACGATTCCGTCCGTACTGGAAATCAAATCCTGGATGCCCTTTATGCTTTCATTCGTTCTTGTCGATAACTTGGATATTTCCGAGGCTACGACCGCAAATCCTTTTCCGGCTTCTCCCGCGCGCGCTGCTTCGATAGACGCATTCAGAGAAAGTAAATTAGTTTGTTCTGAAATTTCGGTGATTATTTCGACGATCCCCTGTATTTGCTGCGAAATTCCGCGTATATCTTCCATGGCCTTGGTCGCTTTTAAAACCGTCGTTCTTCCTTTTTCGGCCGAGATTTCGGCGGCCTGCGAGGTTTTTACCAAATTGGACAAAGACATTTCCACTTCGCGCAATTGCTTCACGAAATTTCGGGATCTCGTGTCGATTTGCGACGCAAGATTAGCTTCCCGCTCGACGGCGGCGGCCACATTTTGAAAGGAAGAGGAGAGCTCCTCTAAGGAAGCGGAAGATTCCTCGGAACCTGCCGCTATTTGTTGCGAAGTATTATTTACGCTTTCAACCTGAGCTTCGATTTCGAAAGAACTTTCTTTCGCGATTTGCGAAGTATCTCTTACGACCGTAATCAGCGATTTTAAGTTAACTACCATGATATCCATCGAAGAAAGCAGTTTCCCCGTTTCATCTTTTCGATTCGTGGCTAAGATTATGTTTAAATTCCCTGAGGCGACGGTTTCCGAGGCGGATAAGGCGTGATTTAATGGCCGTGTTATACTTCGAATGAGGGCCCAGGATAATCCTAAGGCACCGATCAGGGCAAAGAGAGAGAGCGATAGATCCGACCAGAAACTGAATTTATGAATTCTTTGTAGCTCGCCCGTCTCGATTTCCAGTATCTCGGCTTGAAAGGAATAAATTTCGTCCAGCAAATGGGTAAGCTTTTTCTGAGAGGGCTCCACTTCCGAATGAAAGATCGATGTGATTTCGATCGGACCGGCTTTGGAATTCTGTAAGAGCAGGACTTTTTCCAGAATGCTAAGATAACGCTCCCGCTCCCCTTTGAATTCTTTTAATAATTTAATTCCCTTCGGCCTCTTTATAAGCGGTTCCAAAGCTCGAAGATCACGATCGGTTCTCTCTTTGAACTCCGTTAGAAACTCCCGGGGGCTTTCGGGTATTTCATTGGTTCTATCGAGTTTGAAAGCTTTGCTTTGTCGAAATTCCATCTCGACGGTACTTCTGAGCAGTTTAGAGACCAAATCTTTTTTGAGAATCGCCTCGCGCATCGGTCCATTGATCGCTTCGAAAACCCGATCCAGAGAAACGATTCCCACACTGGCAATCACTAGCAAAATTAAAACGATTAAAAAAAAGGATCCGCGCAATCGATTGGCTATACTTATATTTGCAAACATCTGATCAGTGGTTCTCCTGAATTGAGTCGGTAACTTACTTTACCTCGATCGGTCCGCCATCATCGAACTTCTCCTAGAATTCTCCCGAATAAAATCGATTCAGGAAGGAACGAAAACTCCTTTCCCTAGTCGGACAAGATCATCAAATGGAAAGAAGCCATGGCGGTTCCCGGTTCTCGCAATCCTCAACACAAATTCGACGATGAAAATTTTCTAAATTCGGCGCGGACTAAATTGCGGAGTTGGTTTTTGCGGGAAAAAAGGGATCTTCCGTTTCGAAAGAACCGAACCCCGTATTCGACCTGGGTAAGCGAAGTAATGCTCCAACAAACCAGAGTGGCGGCGATGATTCCGCTTTACGAATCATTTTTGCGACGATTTCCGGAACCTAAGGATTTGGCGGAAGCGGACGAAGAGGAGGTCCTACGGTACTGGAAGGGATTAGGTTATTACTCGAGAGCGAAGAACTTACATAAAGGAGTTCGAAAATTAGTTTCGGAATTTTCGGGAATCTTCCCGCGAACTCTGGAAGAGGCGCTTTCTTTACCGGGAGTCGGACAGTATACCGCAAGCGCGATTCTTTCCATTTCTTATAATGTTCCTCTGGCAGTTTTGGACGGAAATGCCAAGAGAGTTCTCTCGCGACTTTTTTTATTCAGAGGAAGTCCCTCAAAATCGGCTTCGATTTTGCAGGGACTAGCGAATCAATTTCTGGATAAGGAATATGCGGGGGATCATAATGAATCGGTCATGGAATTAGGGGCAAGGATTTGCCTACCGACGACTCCTCTTTGCGGAGAATGTCCTCTGCAAAAAGAATGCAAGGCCTACCGAGAAGGAGTTCAGCAGGAAATTCCGATCGCGGAAAAGAAAAGTAAAGAAATTGCGCTGGGCATTCGATTCCTGATCATCCGAGCACCGGAAGGAATTCTTTTACTTAAGCACTCTAAAAGAAGATTTTTTAAGACTATTTTCACGTTGCCGTTTACATGGGAAGGAGACTCACCTTACGCCGTCGATCCGGTTACGGAACTTGGTCTTACCTTTCAGGATACCGGAATGAAGTTTAGGCATACGATCACACATCATAAGATCCTAGGTTCCATTTGGGAAACTTCGATTTCCGCCAAACGATCGCGTGATCTCTCCGATTCGATTCGAAAGAAGCACGCTGAAGTGGACTATAAATGGTGCGAGTGGGATGATTTGGAAACCGAGTTTCCTTCCTCGATCGCCGGAAAAATCAAATCGGCTCTTTCTCCGAAAGAGCCGATTTTGCCCGGAATTCCGGCTCTAGCAAAGAAGGCAAAAGGCAGTAAGCGCATATGAATATTCGATCAACAGGTGATTTTCTTCGGGAACTTTCCAGGCAGAATGAATTATTGGAAATCGCGGATCCGATTGATCCGATTTTGGAGCTCGCGGAATTGCAGCGAAGAGTCGTAGCCAAACGCGGACCGGCATTACTTTTTCGGAATGTAATCGGATCGAAGATTCCCGTGGCTACGAATCTGTACGGATCAAAAAAGAGGATTCGTATCGCTTTCGGGGAGGATCCGGAACGCTTCGTGCAAAGGATCGCATATTCCGCAAAACATCTGCTGCCGCCTACTTTCGGAAAAGTTTGGGAACTCAGGTCCCTGGCTTGGGCGGCTCTTAAAATCGGCCTGCGTAAAATTTCCTCTCCGGCCGTTTTGGAAATCGAGGAAGAAAGCTTGGATGCGCTTCCCGCAATCAAATCCTGGCCAAAGGATGCAGGCCGATTTATTACGCTACCCTTAGTTTATACGGAAAGTCCTTCAACGGGAAAGGGAAATTTAGGAATGTATCGAATCCAATTTCACGGACCGAAACAAACCGGAATGCATATACAAATCCATCGAGGCGGAGGATTTCACTACCACGAGGCGGAGAAAAAAGGCCAAGCCTTACCGGCCCATATTTACGTAGGAGGTCCTCCGGCCCTTACGATCGCCGCAGTCGCTCCTCTTCCTGAAGAAATCAGCGAATTTCTTTTGGCTTCGCTGTTATTGGGCGAGAGATTGAGAATTTCCGGAAAACCTCCGGTAAGTCCGTTGCCCATAATTGCGGACGCTGATTTCGCTTTGATCGGAAAAATTCCCCCGAAAATCAGGAAGCCTGAAGGACCGTTTGGCGATCATTACGGTTACTACGCTCTTAAGCACGATTATCCCGTATTCGAGGTGGATCGTATCTTTCGCAGAAAGGATGCGGTATGGCCTGCTACCGTAGTAGGACGTCCCCCTCAGGAAGACCATTGGATTGCTGAGTACCTGCAAGATTTATTATCTCCTTTGTTTCCTTTAGTCATGCCGCAAGTAAAAGGCGTCTGGGCTTACGAAGAATCCGGAGTCCATTCTCTTGCGGCGGCGATCGTGCAGGAGCGTTACGGGAAAGAAGCATTTATGGGCGCCTTGCGTATATTAGGAGAGGGCCAGCTCTCGCTTACGAAAGTACTGATGGTAACGGATCAGGAAGTCGAGCTGAAGGATTTTAAGAAAGTATTTTCGACGATTCTCGAGAGGTTCGATCCGGAAACCGATCTCCATATTTTCTCGAATATCGCGCAGGACACGTTGGATTATACCGGACCTAAGGTGAATGAAGGGAGTAAGGCGGTCTTCTTGGGAGTGGGGAACAAATTGCGAAAACTAAAATCCAAAATCGATGTCTCCTTCAAAAATTCCAAATTTAAAAAACCCAAGGTCTATTGCCCGGGTGCCCTCGTCGTCTCGGGGACTCCTTACAAGCGCGGAGACAAGCTGGCGGAACTATTGCTGAAGGAATCCGCTATTCGGGAATTTACATTCGTATTTTTAGTGGATGATTCGGAGGAGGCGACCGCATCGGATCACGATTTCATTTGGAACATATTTACTCGATTCGAACCGGCGGCAGACATTTACGGAAACTTTCAAGTTCGAAGGAATCATCTTTCTTTTTCTTCGCCGGTAGTCATCGACGCTCGTCTTAAAGATTGGTATCCTGACGTTCTCGAGCCGGACCCTAAGATAGCTAAACGGGTCGAAGATAGATTTGGTGGACTTTTAAGTTCCCTTTGATCGAATGGAACTCATGTCTAGGATTCGAGTTATTATTACCGGCGGAGCGGGTTTGATCGGAAGCAATCTGGTGCGTCTTCTGAATGAGAGAGGTGTGGAAGATATTTTACTCGTGGATCACTTGGGAATCTCATCCAAATGGAAAAATTTGCGAGACTTATGCTATACTGATTATCTCGAGAAAGAAGATTTTCTATCCAGAGTGATTTCGGGGCAATTACCGAAGGGTTATACTCATGTTTTACATATGGGAGCCTGTTCGTCTACGACGGAATCGGATGCATCCTATCTGATCCAAAATAATTTCGAATACACGAAAGTGCTCGCGGAAGCTTGTTTGGATAAGAATGTTCGCTTTCTCTATGCTTCCTCGGCGGCGACGTACGGAGACGGGACTTACGGTTATGACGATAAGGCTTCGATTGCAGATTTACGTCCTCTGAATATGTACGGTTATTCCAAGCATATGTTCGATTTATACGCCCAAAAGAAAGGTTATCTCTCAAAGATCACAGGCGTAAAATTCTTTAACGTTTTCGGTTTCGGTGAGGCGCATAAGGGTGATATGCGATCCGTGGTTTTGAAAGGATATGAACAAATTTTATCGGAAGGGAAGATCCGGCTGTTTAAATCTTATAAGCTAGAATATGCGGACGGAGAGCAGAAGCGCGATTTTCTATACGTAAAAGACGCGGCTAAAATCGCGATCCACCTATTTTCGGGAAATCATTTCGGTCTTTTCAATGTGGGAAGAGGTGTGGCGGAAACTTGGTTGGATTTAGCGAATGGACTGTTTAGCGCTTTAGATCGACCGAATCGGGTCGAATTCGTGGAAATGCCGGAGGGTCTAAAGGCAAAATACCAATATTATACGAAAGCCTCTACGGAAAAATTACTTTCCACCGGTTATGCAGAAGGTTTTACCGATCTTAAAACTGCGATTGCGGATTACGTAAAACTTCTGCAAACCCAATTAGAGTAAGGGGGCCGGGCGGCCCCCATAAATAGTAGAGGTTCTTACTTCGAGAAAATTTGAAGTAAAGACTTTGCGAAGCTTTTGAATTTCTGATCTTTAATGGAATAGAAAACTTGATTGGATACTTTCTTACTACCAAGATATCCGGCTTCCTTCATCTTACTTAAATGTTGGGAAGCAGCTGATTGGCTGATTCCTAACGCGTCGACTAACTCACCAACGCTGTGTTCTTTTTTAGATAAATACAGTAGAATTTTTAATCTGTCAGGATGAGCTACTGCTTTTAATCCGCGGATGGTCGAGTCCAGGTGGGCTTTCTTGATTTCTAACTTTTGGGCTGCCATTTTATTCCTTCAATAGAGTTTGAATCCATAATATAGGAGAGTCACAATTTTTCAAGGATTTACGTCTTAATTAGCGGTTTTTTATCGTTATGTCTAATTGTGTAAATTATGATATTTTTATGAAATTATAAAGGTAAAAGATTACATTAATATTCTATTTGAATGTACGGCTTAGAAAAATTCGAATATTATGGAATTCTACAGATCCTTCGAATTGGGTTCGAAGAGAGAACGATCGGAGATCCGTGCTACGGTAAAAAATTAGTATATTCTGAAGAATTAAGAGAGAAATTTGAAGATGGAGATTGTTGTAGGAATGAAAGGAGCGGACTTATCGATTTCATCCGCTCAAGGTCGGTTAGGTGGAGACTTAAATTTTCACTCCGCCTGAAATTTCGAGTACGACTCCGTCTACGAGTTCGTTAGTCGCGATAAATGCTGCAGTCTCGGCTATTTCACTCGGATAGCCCAGTCTTCCGATCGGAATTTGAGTTTCCCACTTTTTTAATGCTTCCGGATTCATATCCTTCATGACCATCTCGGTGGCGATAAAGCCGGGAGCGATTCCAGCTACACGAATCCCGTAACGACTTAGCTCTTTTGCCCAAAGTTTCGTCATGGCGGCAACTCCCGCTTTTGCGGCAGAGTAGTTGGTTTGACCTGGATTTCCATGCATAGCGACAGAAGCGATTGGAATGATGATTCCTTTAGATCCGGTATTGATCATCTGTACGGCCGCTTCTCTTCCCGTTAAAAAAACTCCGGTTAAATTGACATCTATCACCGATTGCCAATTGGATAAGGAAAGCTTGGATGCAACCTTGCCGGTTTGTTTATCGGTTTTTACGAGTAATCCGTCTCGTAGAATTCCCGCGTTTAGCACCGCAATATCCAAACTTCCGAATTTTGAAACGGCCGTTTCCATGAGAGCCTCTGCGTCGGATTCCTTGGAAACATCGGTTCGCACCGCGATCGCTTTGACGCCTAACGCTTCTATTTCCTTTAACGCTTCGGCCAATTTTTCCTCCGAGATATCGGAAAGAACGATGTTTGCGCCTAGTTTTGCAAAATGCTCGGCCATCGCTTTGCCTAAGCCTCCGGCCGAACCGGTAATGACTGCGGTTTTACCTGTTATTTCCAACTTGGTTGATTTCCTTGCTTCTTATTGTTACGTATTTATCCGTGAAGGGAATTTCAACGCGAGCGACTGTTTCGGAAGCTTGCGTTTGGATTCGAAAGAGGTTCGGGTCTATATTTTCGCTTTTTAATAAAATCATAATCAACGCGATTCCGAGTCCCGCTCCTTCCGTATTGTCCATATTATCCATATAGAACTCGGCGATATCGTTGTATTCCATCGCCTTTTTCATTTTCTCACGCATCCGAACTTCTTCGATATCGATGACGGGGGTATTATTGGCTACTTCGACGACCAAACCGTCGGAACTGTAAACAACGTTGATTTTTACATAAACTCCGCGCGCTAGGCATCGTTTTCCGAACTCGTCGGCCATTTTTTCGGAAAAATTTTCCTTAAATTGGGAGAGCGCTTGGTCATAATGCTCTGGATTTCGAATATCCAGGCCTAGGTCCTCGAAAAAGATCCGCTTTTGGTTTGCTTTGACCCCGTTGATTGCCATTTCCTTGGTGATCGTGTAAAGCATTTCGATATATCTAGATTGTCCGACTTTCTCTAAAACTTCCGTAAGGATACGTAGAACGTACTTTTCCAGTTTAGAATTCATTCGGGAGGATTGAACGGAAATTCGGGAACGGCCTTTGATGTAATCAGTGAGCTGGGCGTCTAAATGTTTAAAGCTTTTTGCCATGCTCGTCCTTCGAGGTGTGAGGATCGAGGTCCAGTCTTTCGATTTCCCGGATTCATGCAATCAAAAATCCGAATCATTCAACCATTGGAATTCTTACAAAAAGGTAATTTATTCTAAAGTAAATCGGCAGGGTCGTCGCTCGAAATTGATTTTTGTCTTATATTCGATTTTTGCAAAAAAGGTTAAATTAGTCGAAACTTAGTCGAATTCCATCGTTTTGAAAATTCTTCACCTTATAAATTCGGAATCCGTTTGGATTTTTGGAAAAAAGTAATCCTTTCGGAGGGTTTCCCTCCTTTTCTCTAGATTCTTTTCGTTAGTTCGGGTCTTTTTTAGATCCTAAACTGGCGCTTATTTTTAGGATTACTATACAAAAAAATAGTTGTCAAAAATCTATTGATAAACTAATATATAGCAATTAATTGAGTAGGATATTGATATGCTTCAGATGTTATTGATCCGGGATTTCGCCTTACTTGAATCGGCCCAAATTGAATTTAGAGCAGGCTTAACGTCAATTACCGGGGAAACCGGCTCGGGAAAGTCGCTCTTATTGGATGCCGTTTCGTCTCTGTTAGGTGGGAAAAGCAGTGCGATCGATATTCGAACTGGGGCGGACAAATATATCTTGGAGGCGGTTTGGGACATTAGCGCCAATTTACCTGTTAGGGATTGGTTACAGGAAAAGGGGATTCCTTCCGAGGGAAAGGAGCTGATTCTACGGAAAGAGTTTGCAAGGGACGGAAAATCCAAGATTCAAATCAATCACACCTTATCCTCCGCCCAGGTATTACGTGGATTAGGCGAATTACTCGCTGAAGTTCATAACCAAAACGATCAGATTCTGCTTTTAGACAAAACACAGCAGATCGATATTTTAGACACATATGCAGGCCTATATCCTCTCCGATCCGAAGTAAAAGAATCATTTTTGACATACCGGAGTCTAAGAAAGCGTTTAGAGGAGATCGAGGCAAATTACGGGGATAAGAATCGAAAAAAGGAAATCCTTCAATACCAAATCGATGAGATTCAAGCGGCAGGTTTAAAGGAAGGAGAAGAGGAAGATCTAATAAAGGAAGAAAAGCTTCTTTCTCACGGTGAGCGGCTTTCCGAGAATTTAGAAATAATCAGCGGACTGCTATCGGAAAGCGAAAGTTCGGTTTTGAGCGTATTCCCTCGTATTTTAGTGGCTGCGGAAAAGATGAAAGCGATTCATTCCGATTACTCGGAATTGGAATCATCCATTCGGGAAGCATACGTTACTCTCCGTGAAATTAATACGACTGCACAAGATCAGAAGGACGAAGTCTTTTTTTCTCCGGACAGATTGGCACATGTACAGAGCCGACTGGATCTGATACAAAAGCTGAAGAAGAAATATGGGGGGAGTATTCAGGAAATTTTACTTTCCAAGAAAAATGCGGAAAACGAGCTCGAAGCATTGGCGCAGAATATGGATTCGAAGCAATCCCTCGAGAGAGAGAAGAAAAAGGCGACTGAAAAGCTTGCGCAACTATGCATGCAATTGTCTAAGGCCAGGCGGGAATCTTTAAATCGTTTCGAAACTAGACTCAAATCCGAATTGGATGTCCTAGGCATGCCCGGTGCAGGGATTCAGGTAGTATTACGTTGGGAATCCAGCGCCGAAGGAGAAGTCGAGGCCCAGGGAAAATCATACGTAGTCAATGAGTATGGACTGGACCAGGCGGAATTCTATTTCAGTCCGAATCCGGGAGAAAAACCTCGGCCCCTGCGTAAAATCGCTTCTGGGGGAGAAATTTCCAGAGTGATGCTGGCCATTAAAAGTGTATTGGGCTCGAATCATGATGGAAAAGTTCTAGTGCTGGATGAAATCGATTCCGGTCTAGGCGGAGAGATCGCAATGGATGTTGCAAAGAAATTACGAATGCTAGCGAAGACTCACCAGATTCTTCTTGTTACTCACCTGCAACAAATTGCCGCAGCGGCCGATCACCATCTCAAAGTGAGTAAGCGAGTAAAAGAAGGTAGAACTCTTTCCGACACTGAATTTTTAGGAATGGAAGAGAGAACCTTGGAACTTGCTAGAATGATCTCGGGTCAGACTGTTTCGCGGGGTGCTCTTGACCATGCGAAAGAGTTGCTGAAAAAGAAGGCGGTATGATTAGACAGTCTTCCAATGATTTTACCGGGGACTTTCGTCGCCGGTAAAAAGGAAGCATTCTTTCTAAAAATCGTTTGGCAGGTACAGCCGAGTCAGAAACTCTACTCCTTGGAGAACTTCGACCGACATGATTCTTGCCAAAACTGATTCTTTGGTTTCCATCATTCCTCCGGAAACGATCCCGATTTTAATCCTTCTAGTTTCGATTATCGGGTTCACAATTATAATTGAAAGATTGATCTTTTTTTCGCGTTGGAAAGCGATTTCTCCCGACGAATGGAGACGAGTAAAAGATCTATTAAACGAGAAAAATTATGATTCCGCTTCGGATCTCCTTCGCAGCCTAAGCCAAGGCCCCACATCTCAAGTCATACAAGCAGGTATTGCTCAGTTTAAGAGAAAGACTTCGGCAGTAGAAGACGAAATTCTAAGCCAGGGTTTAAGCCAGATTCAACGGATGGATAAATTTCTTTCCGCTCTGGCGACGATTGCGACCATCGCACCGTTATTGGGAGTTTTGGGAACGGTTGTGGGAATTATTCGCTCCTTTGCGGAAGGTTCCGGAACCAAAGGCGCGGAGGTCGGAATTAGCGAGGCCTTGATCACCACCGCAATGGGGCTGGCAGTTGCCATTCCTGCGTACATTTTTAATAATTTTTTTCAAAAGAAGAAGGATGACGCAATTTCCGAAATGGAAACACTTTCAGAGCAAGCCTTAAGGTATTTGAAATAACGATGAGATTCAAGAAGTGGAGAAGTCAAAGCAACGGATATAGGGCCGGGCAAATCGAGCTTGCGCCTATGATCGACGTTATCTGCTTTATCGTTATTTACTTCCTTATGAACGCTACTTTGGAAAAATCGACAGTGATTAAAATCGAATTGCCGCGTTCTTCCAGCACTGCACAGGAAAAGAAGAAGGACGAGCTAGTCATTACCATCAATAAGGATGGAAAGATTTTCTTAGATAAAGATACGGAACCTGTCGCTCTGGAAAAACTGACGGATAAGATTAGGGTATTCATGGGTCCTGAAGATAAGGACAAAAAAGAAGCCAATAAAAATAGAGTTATCATCAGAGGCGATGGCGGCGCAAATTACCAAACCATCGTAAAAGTAATAGATAAAGTAAATGAAGCGGGCGTTACCAGATTCAATTTATCGATGGTGCGTCAGCCTGGTGGTAAATGAACGAACTATAAATGGGGAGACGAAGGATCTTCCAATGAAGTTTTTCCTGTATTTTGGAGGAATTTAGAACCTACTAAAAAGGTTGATAAGTGACTTGAAACGAAAACCTCCAGTAAATAAATTTATAGCCGTCTTTTTCTTGACGAGCTCCCTTTTCTATTCGGCCGATATAACCGAGTTATTGTCTAAGAGGAGCGATTATTTCGGTAAAACGATTAAGGAAGTCGTGTTCAAAGGAAATCGGAACACGTCCGATGCCGATATCGACTCCATGCTCGAGTTGAAACGCGGAAAGCAATTGACGAAAGGCATGGTCGACCGAGACCTGAAAACCCTATTCGCCTCCGGCTTTTTCTATTTTATCGATATACAAGCCGAGGATGTAGAAGGCGGAGTCAAGATTATCGTAGAATTGAAAGAACGTCCTCGCGTTAAGGAAATCGAATTCGTGGGGGCGGATGAGGTTTTTCCCGCCGACTTGCGTGAAAAAATGCCGTTAAAGGATAACGAGGTTATCACACCTCAGAAAGTATCCAAATCAAGGGATGTCATACTTCAAAAATATAGGGACGAGGGTTTCTTTTTAGCCTATGTTAAGGCGGAATTAGGTAAACCGGACCCTAAGACGAATCTAGTCAAAGTAAGATTCGTGATCGACGAAGGCGAGGAAATTCCCGTCGCCAAGATCAACGTTTATGGAAACGAGACCATCGAAACGTCCGAGCTTTTGGGGTTGATGGATCTGAAGGAAGAAGGTCTATTCGAGGGCGGGTCTTTTAAGGAAAGCTCCTTCGAGAAGGATAAGGAAGTCATTCAAGCTTATATGCGGAGTAAGGGTTATCTGGACTCCGAGTTACTCCGAGAAGGAACGAATTGGGAGATCCATTGGGAGAATCCCGAAAAGAAAGACAGGCGAGTGATTATCGTTAATATAAAACTGTACGAAGGACAGGTTTATTATTTTAACGGGTACTCGGTTGCCCACGATATGACTTTGGATAACGAAGGTCGTCCCGTCTTCTTGAATAAGGAGAAAAATCCACCCGAAACTCCGAAAGATAAGTTAAGTCCGCTCTTTACCGTGGATGAAATTGAAAAGGTGATGGACTATAGCGTAAAAGATGTGGGTGAAATATTCGACGAGACCGTATTCATGCGGGATAGATCCTCCGTCAACGAACTCTACGGAGCAAAAGGACATATTTTCGCCCAGGTGATCCCTCGCAGAAAAATTATTTCTTTGGATGAGGAAAGTCTTCAATATTATGAAAATTGTTATTCCAGGAAAACCGATTTAGAACGCAAAATTTGCGAAGACGAATATAAGCAATTGAACATACGCAAACTGCGGGAAGTATTCGTAAAGAAAACCGCTTTGCGCGGCAGAAAATTCGTGCACGTGGATTTTACCGTTCGAGAAAATAATCTAGCTAAAATCGAAAACGTAATTATCAAGGGAAACAAGAAAACTCAAGATAAAGTAATTCGACGGGAATTACTGTTTAAGCCGGGCGATCTTTTCGATTCCACTAAAGTCAACCGATCTAGGGAACGTATCCATAATTTAGGATATTTTAAAGAAGTAAACTTTAATATGCGGCCCGGCTCCGACGATTCAAAGATGAATATCGTGATCGAAGTCTTGGAGCAACCGACAGGAACCGTGTCCATGGGCGGTGGATACGGAACGATTACCGGATTTACGATTTTTACGGAAGTCGGCGAAAATAACCTGAATGGAACCGGACAAAAAATATCAGGAAGGATCGAATTCGGTCCCTACAGAAGATCCTTCCAGATTTCCTGGACGGAGCCTTGGCTGAACGATACCCCTTGGTCCCTTTCTCTTTCCTTGTTTTATTTTTCCCGAACGATATTTTTAGGGTCCACTTCCACGATTGCAATCTCCGATAGCACGACCGCACCGGTGACCGAGAACGCCACTTACGATAACAACGGATTGGGTGTAACGATGGGGATTGCCCACCGTGTATTCACGAACTGGACACACTTTCACAGGTATACTCCGGCCTTCTATTCCTATTCCAACCCGACTGCGCTCGTATCCGACGCCGTCTTAGCGAACGTTCGGCAAGGCTGGCAATTTCGTTCGCAGATATCAAACGGTATTTCCTTCGATATTCGGGATAACGTATTCGCTCCCACGCGGGGCTACGATATACTTTTACAAGTAGATAACGTAGGTCAGTATCTGGGTGGATCCTCCCACTTCGATCAGTACAGAATTACGGCCGAATACTATCATACTTGGTTCGATTTTACCTTCGGCGGTTTAATACGAAATAACTCACTCCGTCGTTGGCGGGTGGTGCAAGAGTTTCGTACATCGGATATGTTTACGTTTCAGAGGTCTCCTAAATACGGCCATCAGGATCCGGTTCAAGATCCGTATATCCGTCCCCAGGATTTATTGATTATCGGGGGTTACGAGTCCTTACGAGGATGGTACTATAACGATCCTAAATTTCCGACGGACTGGAGAAGCGGTGCTCAGCATCGGATTCTGTTCGATTCTGAAATTCGGATCCCGATCGAGCCGAGCCTATTGTGGTTAGTGGTGTTTTTAGACGGGGGTGCGCTCTACGAGCAAGTCAATCGATTCACCGGCGTCAAAAAGGATTACGTTACGAATTATGATAAGAACAAACAGGCACAGATTCTGGCCGACCCCGTAGGCTGGTATCTCCAAAATAATTTTAACTTATCGAACGGCAAGAAAGCCGACGTGACCTACGATGATTTGAATAATCCTGCGAGATTGGTATTATCCTCTCAAAACGTTGCGATGGACCGTATGAGATATTCTTGGGGGATCGGTCTAAGGATTCAGATTCCGGTTCTTCCGCTGCGTATTTATTTCGCCCAGAAAATTCGACCTACTGGAAACTTTTGGGCCCCGTTCGAAAGATATGAAGACGATAGGGCATTTCAATTCGTATTCGGAATCGGGGATTACCGTTTCTAACGGACGGGATTTTTCGTGATCGATTTACTTGTCGGCCTAAATGAACCGCAAAAAGCGGCTGTAGAGCGATTGGACGGCCCCGTTTTGATCCTCGCCGGAGCAGGGTCCGGAAAGACAAGAGTCATTACTCACCGAATCGCTAACTTAATTCTGAATCGAAAAACGGACTCCATATGCGCCTTAACGTTCACGAATAAGGCGGCGTCGGAAATGGCGGAACGGGTTCGCAATTTGGTTCCCGACCTACCGTTTAATGTGCAAATTAAAACCTTCCATTCTCTTTGTCTATTTATATTGCGCAGAGAGGCGAACGCACTCGGGATCGATTCGGGATTTACCGTCTACGATACGACCCTTCAGGAATCTTTAATTAAGCAAGTCGTAAAGGACCTGCACGAGGATCCTAAGCAATACAAACCCTCCACTTTGGCGGGCATTTTTTCTTCCTTAAAGGATTCGATGCTCGATCCGGATCAATACGTCAGGAAGGAGGATTTTTCCCACCGATCGCAGGTCGTTGCAAAGATCTACTCCGAATACGAAGCCAGAAAGCGAAAAAACCAGGCCTTCGATTTCGGAGATTTGATATTGAGAGTCGTTCGACTGTTCGAGGAGCAGCCTTCTATATTATCAAAGTACCAGGACCGATGGAAATACGTTATGGTGGACGAATATCAGGATACTAATAAAGTTCAATATCGTCTGGTTCGATTACTCGCAGGAGATCGAGGCAATTTATGCGTTGTGGGGGACGACGACCAATCCATATATTCCTGGAGAGGCGCCGATATTTCGAATATTCTAAATTTCGAACATGATTATCCGAATTCTTTCGTAGTCAAGTTGGAGGAGAATTATCGTTCTTCGGGAAGAATCATAAGAGCGGCGTCAAGGGTAATTTCTAATAATCCTGATCGTAAAGAGAAAGAACTTTTTACCAATAATCCGGAAGGAGCGCCGGTAAGTCTCTCC
Source organism: Leptospira inadai serovar Lyme str. 10 (assembly GCF_000243675.2). Taxonomy (NCBI): domain Bacteria; kingdom Pseudomonadati; phylum Spirochaetota; class Leptospiria; order Leptospirales; family Leptospiraceae; genus Leptospira; species Leptospira inadai. The sequence goes on from NZ_AHMM02000023.1 coordinate 82,182, forward strand.
GAGTTCGAGAATGAAAACGAAGAGGCGTACGACGCGGTAAAAAAGATCCGATCCGAGGCGGTTAAGGGCTCCGATTATAAGGACTTTGCCATATTTTACAGAACCAACGCCCAATCCAGATATTATGAGGAAAGCCTCAGATCCGCGGGTATACCTTACAAAATTTTCGGAGGATTCCGATTTTTCGATCGTGCCGAGATCAAGGACATGATCGCATATTTAAATGTGGTCGCCAATCCTTTGGATTCGACATCTCTTCTTAGAATCGTAAATAATCCACCAAGAGGAATCGGAGACGCTTCCCTAGAAAAAATGCGCGAGTTTTCCATTGATCGCGGATTTTCCTTTTTGGAAGCGTTGGGACATCCGGATTTGCCGTTAAAGAAAGCGGGGATCGCCAAGGCAAAAGAACTCTATCATTTATTCGAAGATCTGATTGAAATGAAGGAAAGGGGGGAACTTCCCTCTAAGATTGCACTCCAAATAATTGAACGATCGGGTTGGGTGGAATATACGGAGCGAAACTCCCAGGATGAAGAGGCCGTTTCCAGAGTCGAAAACGTTCGAGAATTCGTGAACTCCATCGCCGAATACGAGGAGCGGGAAGATTCGCCGAATTTAGAGGAATACTTAAATCAGATTAGCCTTCTTACGTCCGAGGAGGATACGGCTCAGCTAACGGATTATGTTCATCTAATGACGGTGCATAATGCAAAAGGGCTGGAGTTCCCGACCGTCTTCCTGACCGGCTTGGAAGAGGGAACCTTTCCGCATTTAATGAGTCTTGAGGAACCGAAAGGAGAGCAGGAAGAACGTAGATTGTTCTATGTGGCCCTGACTCGCGCCAGAAAAAAGCTTTATCTAAGTTATTGCAGATATTCTAGAAAATTCGGAAAGGTAGAACCGAGAATTCCCTCTCGCTTTCTGCCGGAAATTCCTTCGGAATGTTTCGGACAAGAAGCCGTATCTACTAGAAGGGGAGTCCGAATGCCGGAAGGACCTCCGGCAGCTTGGGGAGGAACCGGCGATTCTCCGGTAAAAAACCTTCGAAATTCGGAAGATTCCAGGACTGCCGGTCCTTTAGGCGAGGAGGCTGAAATTGGGGAGGGCGATCGAGTTCGGCACGCACAATTTGGAGTGGGATTTGTTGTCGGCGTCTCCGGGAACGGGAAAAACCGAAAAGTCAAAATCAGGTTCGGAGGGGTGGAAAAGAACTTTTTCCTTGCCTATACCCCCTTAGAGAAATTATAACGGAGGGAAAAGTTCCTCCTTACAAAAACCGATAATTATCCCAAGGAACACAGGAAAACCAATGAAACGGATCTTAGTAGCAGCTCTTGCCTTAGGCTTGGCAAGCCCCCTCCTAGCAGGAAAAGTAACCGGTCTAGTGGAAGAATTCAACAAGGTGGAAGAATTTAATAAGAACCGAAAAATCTCGGAAGCGGCCAAAAAGGCTACTCTGGAAAAGAATCTACTTTCTGCTCTTAAATACAGTCTTCACCGAAAGTATCTGGATTACAAAGAATATACGAAAGGTCTAACGGCCGATTCGCTCCAGTACGAGCAGCAAAAAGGTACGTTTTCGGTATACGTTAAGTTTAAAACCTATCTCGTATTTTATACGTATTTGATGGATCCGGAATTATATCTTCAGACACCTACGAACGAAGTCTTTTATGTTCGTCCCGATAATTTAGAGGAAGAGGCTCACAAGGAAGACAAACAGCAGCCTACGTCCCCTTCGAGCCAGACAAAATAATCTTTTCGGAATGCGATTTCCGGAAGAAGCTCATATCGTATCAAGACTCGTGCTCGAGGCGGCGGATGAGATTCTCCGGATATATCGTAGCGAATTCTCGGTTCGAGAAAAAACGAAAGGAGACCCGGTAACCGAAGCGGATCTCGCCGCCAACAGAATCTTGGTTGAAGGAATTCGTCAAAAATTCGGCGATCCCGTTTTTTCGGAGGAAGAAATTCTTCCCTTCGATCAAGAGACTCATCGATTCGGACGAGTATGGATTTTGGATCCGATTGATGGCACCCGCGAATTCGTAGCAAAAAATCCGGAATTTGCGTTGAGTTTAGGTCTCGTTCGGGAAGGAAAACCGATTTTCGGCATTATCATGAACCCTGCTAGCGGTGAGTTTTTCTGGGGAAGGGAAAACGTAGGAGCGGGGTACCAAGTTCTAGAACCGCCTTTTTCAAGCAAAGAGATCGATTGGAATCTTTCTCATAAGTTTTTAGAAGATGCCGAAATCCCTTCTTTGAAGGAAATTTTAATTTCAATTTCGGAAACTAAAGCCGGGCTCTTCGATATGACAAGCTTCGGAACCCAATATAGGACTAAGTCTAAGGGTTCTATCGCCTATAAATTGGCGTTAGTGGCGGTCGCCAAAACGCCGTTAACTCTTTCCTTGAGACCCAAAAATGATTGGGATATCGCGGGAGGCATCGCGATTCTCCGAGCCTCCGGTGGATCGGATATAGAGATAAAGACAGGATTGCCCTTCGATTTTTTAAAATCGAAATTAAGCGTGGGGCTTTTGGCTGGAAAGAGAGAGCTGGTGCAAGAATTTTGGAAGGATAATGGAACCAGACTCCAAGGTTCCGTTCGTGAAAGTTGGTAAAAATATCTCAAACAAGGAAGTTTGTTCATTTTGAAGGGAAAGCGAAAGACCGTAAACGCCCGTCCGGCGCAAAAACCGTTTGTTATAGGAGTGGATGCCAGACCGTTGTCGACTCCCGTTTCAGGTGTGGGCAGATTGATCTCAGCCACTCTAAAAGGCTTCGAAGGAGATCCTCGTTTCAGTTTTCGTCTTTTTTTAAACCGCCCATTGCATGAGAGCCACTCCGGTTTGGCAAAACTATCGAACGTAAGCGTGGAGGTCGGACAAGGCTATCTCGCCAAAAAAGGAGGACTCTATTTCGCTCTCGCACTCCCTTGGCTTTTACGTCGGAACGGAGTCGATCTCTTTTGGGGAACTCAGCAAGTTTTACCGCCATTCTTTCCGAGTAATATTCCCACGGTACTTACCTGCGTAGATTTCGTGATTTATAAATTTCCGAATACGATGAGACGGCTCGCCTGGTTCCAGCAAGCTTTGTTAATCCGCTGGAGCGCCAAACGAGCGGATAAGATTCTTCCGATTTCAAGGGCGGTGGGGGACGAAGCGAAATCGTATTTTAAAATTCCGGAAAGTAAAATTTCGGTTGTATATCCCGGTTACGACCCCGAGGATATTCGACGTACTCCCGCCAAGCCTCCTACGAAACGAGTCGCGAATCTTCCGTCCAAATTTTTTCTTTCGGTATCTACGGTAGAACCTAGAAAGAATTACGCTTTCTTAAGACAGGCATACCAAGAATATCTAAAGATAGACGGTAAAAAACCTCGACTTTGGGTGCATGCGGGTAAAGCGGGATGGGAAAACCCGGAGTTAGTCGGGGCAATGCGAGCCGAAAGCGAATCGGGTAAAATGCTTTGGATAGAAGCGCCGTCCGACGAGGAATTGCATTATTTATATTCGAAGACCGATTTATTCCTGTTTCCTTCCTTATATGAAGGTTTCGGGATTCCTTTAGTGGAAGCATTGGCGCATGGAAAACAGTGCTTAGTCGCCGATTTGCAGGTTTTTCATGAAATAGGAGGAAAATCGGTCGTTTACGAAAGCACGAAGGATCCTAGAAAATGGGCGGATGCGCTTCAGCGCTATTGTATCAAACCTTGGAAATTACAGAAGCCTAATTTAAAGAAATTTGAAATGCTTCATTCTGCAAAACTGACCGGGGAGGTTTTTCTGGAATTCCTAAAAAGTAAGTCGAATTAGGATTTTCCGAATAGCCTCCGTAATATTCCGGTCTTGACCCGTTCCACCGTTCCGGAAAAAACGATACCTCGATCCGATTTCCAGAGAATATGCATTCTATTTTTATCCAGCGCCTGGAAGAATACCTCTTCCTTGTCATTAGGAGCGAATCTGAATAAATCCTCTTTCCTTTCCCAATCCGATTCGTTCCATCCCACTCTATCGTGAGCCGCCGAGGATTCGGATGAATTCACTTTTAAGGAGAATCCATTTTTGCTCGACCATTCGCAGTAGGCGGTCGGAAATATTTGCTTCGAGTCGGAAAAAACGGGCAATGCCGCGATTCCTTTTCCGGAAAAGCGAGATCCTCCCAAATAATCTTCAAATTCTTGCAAGGATAGAAAGTAATTATAAATCGAATCGGACACGAGTAAAAACGATTCTTCCATTTTACGAGTCACGGCCGCCTTGGCAAGGAGGATCGCGTCCCATTGGGGGAAACCAGCGGATTTAGCTTGAAGGTGCTTAGGGATTGCGCATTCTGGAGAGGATGAGCTTTAGACTTCTCTCCGTTTTTTCTCTCCTAATCTTTTTCGGTTTAATTCCATCTTCCTGTTCCCGGGGAGAAGAGGCGGCGATTTACAAAATAGCACTCCAAGATTGGGATGGTCGATCTCACCGGCTCTCCGAATTCCAGGGACAGCTTCTAATTCTGGATTTCTGGGCGAGTTGGTGCGAGCCTTGTAAAAAAGCCGTGCCGGTAGTCGAAGCCCTCAAAGACGACCTTCATGCTCAGAATGCCAAAGTTTTAGGCGTAAATACGGAAAACGATTTAAGCATACTTGAGATCAAGGAGGCCGCTCAGGAGTTCGGGATGGATTATCCTAGCCTCCTGGATCCCGACTGGAAATTGGTAAACCTCTTAAAGATAGAGGGCCAGCCGGCCCTTTTCGTGTTTAGTAAATCCGGAAAACGTTTACATTTCCAATACGGAATCTCCGAAAAAGATCTCCCTGTTTTGCGAGGACGTTTGAGAAATTGGCTCGAATCTCCCTAAAACCACCAATTATGCATAACGATACCCATAAATAACTCTTGATCTCTTCGATAAAGCCCTAAAAAAAAGGATTTATCTCTAGGGTTCGCCATTTATCCTGGGGACCGTAATCGGGTTCCGCCGGAAACCTAAAAAAACCCCATAGTAAAAATCAGGAGAGTTACGATTCATGGCTGAGAATCTCGCCCAATTGTTCAGTGAGACTGCGGAGAAATACAAGGACCAACCTGCCTTCTATTCCAAGGATGCTCATAAACAGTACCATCCGGTCACCTACGGTCAGTTGTACGAGTACGGTTTAAACCTTGCCGAAGCATTGATCGACTTAGGAGTCAAGGCCCGGGAACATGTCGGACTCTTAGCAGATAACAGGATAGAATGGATTATCGCCGACTATGGAATCATTCTTTCCGGAGCCGCGGATGTGCCTCGTGGTACCGACATTACCGATTCGGAAATCGTTTATATCGTGAGCCATTCGGAATCCGAAATTGTCTTTATCGAAAACGATAAAATGCTTGAAAAATTCAATCGGAATAAATCGCAACTAGCAAAAGTAAAAACCATTATTATCATGGACAAGGATTCTAATTCTCCCGGAGTTCTGAAGTTGTACGATCTGATCGCAAAAGGCAAACAGCTTCGTGCGGGCGGATCTCGAAAGGTAGAAGAGAGAGTCGCAGGAATTAAACCAGAAGATTTATTCACTCTTATCTATACATCGGGTACGACAGGTCTTCCCAAAGGAGTTCAGCTGATGCACTCGAATATGATGCATCAGGTATTGAATGTCACTCCGATGCTGAAGATTAACGCCGAAGCGAGACTACTTTCGATACTTCCGGTTTGGCACGTTTTCGAAAGAGTAGTAGAATACGTATGCATTAGTATCGGCGCGACAACCTATTATACGAACGTTCGGGACCTTCGTCAGGATTTGGCAACGGTAAAACCCACCTTCATGGGATCTGCTCCTAGACTTTGGGAGAATATTTACAACGGGATATATACCCGTATCAACGACCCGGGCCAAACTCCTGCTTTTCGTCGAGCCTTATTTAAATTGGCATATTTCTTTTCCGATAAGAACAACGCATCGACTCGTTTTCTTTCCGGAAACGAGGTGGATTACCACGGTCGTAATCCCGTAAAATCTTTCTTTTACGGGATCCTGATGGTCATTCAGTATCTGCTGACCGGTCCGTTTACCCTAAGTATAATTACCGCAATCGCGGCGTATACGCTTGCCCCCACTTCGTTCGGGTATTTAAGTTTTCCGTTATATATCGTTTCCGGTTTGGCTTTATTTCTGAACAGTGTCGCCTTGGATAAGGTCGTTCTCTCCAAGATTAGAACTGCGACAGGAGGGAATCTTAGAGCCTCCATTTCCGGTGGAGGGGCGCTTCCTCGGCATGTGGACGAATTTTTCAATAATATCGGAATCAACGTGTTGGAGGGATATGGAATGACCGAGACTTCTCCGGTTCTTTCGGTTCGTACTTTCCAAAAATTGATAATCGGTTCCGTAGGGAGCATCGTTCCGAAGACGAGACTTCAGATTCGAAACGATAATAACGACGTGTTAACCGAAGTGGACGAGGGCGGTCATATAACCCAAGGCAAACTCGGTCGAAAAGGCGTAGTCTTCGTGAAGGGGCCCCAAGTTATGAAAGGTTATTTCAAGAACGACGAGGCCACAGCCAAGACCTTAGTCGACGGTTGGATGAATACCGGCGATATGGGAATGATCAACTTTAAGAGGACGTTAACCTTAACGGGTAGGGCGAAAGATACCGTCGTGCTTCTCGGCGGAGAAAACGTAGAGCCGGTTCCTATCGAAAACAAATTGCAAGAGTCTCCGTACATTAGCCAGTGTATGGTGATCGGACAGGACCAGAAAAACCTGGGCGCCATTATTATACCCGACTTCGAAAAATTGGGTGAATGGGCTAAGGAGAACGGAATCGATGTTGCCGATCGGGAAAAATTAATCGAAAATCCTAAGATAATCGATTTTTACCGCAAAGAGATCAAGAACTTGAACAATGCTAAGAACGGGTTCAAGTCTTTCGAGCAGGTCACCCCGTTCTTCCTCATTACCAAGCCGTTCGAAGTCGGCGACGAGTTAAATAATATGCTTAAGATGAAGCGTCACGTGATTGCGGAAAAATACGCGGATAAGATCAAGAAGGTTTATAGCGACAAATAAGTTTCACGATCCCGTTTTCCGGAAGAATGCCCGTGGATTGTTCCTCGGGCTTTTTTTTACCATCCCGTTTTTTCGGTCCGTCCGATAGATAAAGTATGATTCAGTCTTTTATTCGGCAACCTTCCGTATTCGAACCCTACGGAAATTCGGACTTGTACGCGTTGGACAATTTGTATTTTTCGCCGTTAAAAAGCGCCGAAGTTTGGGACTTTTCGAGACTCACGGAGTTTTCGCCGTTGGGCTTGGCTTTCCTGCTGGTTCGGGGCGAGATGACTTCGAAAATCGAGGAGAACCATGTCCTGAAAGTTCAGGGACTCACTTCCGGTTTTAAAAAAGGAATCTGCCTCATAGACGGAAAGGAAGAAATAAAGGGAGTCGAATTCGATGCGTTTTTGCCGACCGTTTTAGGAAATTTATCCTCATTCTTATATTCTAGGTCGATGGATCGGGATTCGGAAGAGCTTGTAATCCCGATTCTTCCCGGAGACGGGTTTAATTTTCTAGGAAGCTGGAAGGGAAAGCGATACCTTTCGATGTTTCGTGCGGGAGATTCGACCACAAGGGACATTCCCGCGTTGCTGAAATGGATTTCGGAACTATCGGTAAAATCCAACGCGAAAGGCAACTTTTTTCTTCGTACCGAAAAACAGTCGTACCTACATTTCTTAAAACCGAATGAGGGATTGGGTGGAGTTTTCTTACAGGAAAAAGAACAGATACATTCGCCATTTTTGTTTCTTTCTCTGGATTATCGACAAATTACGGAAGAATAAACCTTTGCCGAGTTGGATTAACGGAGAAGTCTTTTCGTTTTACATTCTACTCTAAATGTTTGCTAAAGAGGAAGGCTTCGATCGCTTCGTAGTCCTCCAATTCCGAAAGTTCCATGACTTTTCGGACTAGGAACGTCGCTTGCTTGAGTCCGGTAGAAGCGAGAATATTCCGAATACTTCCCACAAACGGTAAGGACACCGACAATTCGCGAAAACCTAAACCCAATAATAAGATCGTAAACGCCGTGTCGGATGCAATCTCTCCGCAAATGCTCAACGGTTTTTCATATTTCCAAGCAGTCTCTACAACTTGCGTTAACGAACGTAAAAAGGAAATATGAAACGGATTATAAAGATTCGAAACGTTTACATTATTGCGATCTACCGCCATCAAATACTGAAGAAGGTCGTTGGTTCCTACCGAAAAAAAATCCACTTCCTTTGCCATTATATCCATGGCGGAAACGGCTGCCGGAGTTTCTACCATCACTCCTAATTTAAGTTTTCGATTGAATCGTTCCTTTTGACTCGATAATTCTTTTTTACATTCTTCTATGAGCTCTTTCGTTTTTCGAATTTCCGAGAGGTTTGTGACCATAGGAAGTAAAATGCTCAAATTTCCAAAAGCGGAAGCTCTTAAAATAGCGAGGAGTTGTTCCTTAAACCATTCAGGATTTTGTAAACTATAGCGGATTCCACGATTTCCGAGAAAGGGATTCTCTTCGAATTCTCCCGTCGAAAATTTATCGGCGCCGATATCGAAGGTCCGGATACAGACCGGATTCGGATCCAGTCCCTCGGTTATCCTCTTGTACGCCTGAAATTGCTCTTCCCCCGAAACGTTTTTGTCCTGGTATTTTAGGAATAAAGATTCGGATCGAAAGAGTCCCACTCCGTCGACTTCCTGTTTCTTGGCCTGTTCCCAGTCGGTATCGGATTCCAAATTGCATTTTAACCGGATTCGAATTCCGTCCTTAGTGATCGCTTTCTTCTGCTTTTGAAATTTACTCTCCGAAGGAAGTGGAGAAGACGCCCCGTAATATTTTACTTCCTCGATGGTAGGCATACGGACCATTTGGCCGTTTTCGCCGTCTAGGAAAACATACTCGTTATCTTTTACGCTTCCGTAAAATTGTTTTAAGCCGACGATGGTCGGTATGCCGTAATTTCTAGCGAGTATCGCCATATGGCCGGTCTTCCCGCCCAGGTCCGTAGCAATCCCTCGTATTCTGCTTTTATTCATCAAGATCATTTGAGAAGGAGTTAATTCTCGAGCGACGAGGATGACGTCTTCGGATAAATCCGCTAAGAACGAAGCCTCCTCTTTTTTGTCCAAAAGATTTTCCAGGATCCTATTAGAAATGTCCTGCAGGTGATCGACTCTTTCCCGAAAAAAATGATCCTCGATTTTGTTAAACTTTTCGGCCCATTCGCGTATCGCGTTTTCTACCGCGAGAAATGCGTTTTCTCCCTGCTTTTGAATCCGATCTTTGAAGGAAGTGTTTAACATGGGATCTTCGGTCAAAACGACTTGGGTTTCCAGAATCGCTTTCATTTCCTTGGATTCCGCCTTCTGATTCAGCTTATTTACAATTTCCTTAAGTTCTTTGCGGGACAAGAGAATCGCTTTTTCTAAGCGTTCTAACTCTTTCGGAATCTCGGATTCGTGGATATAGGCTCCATGAGCCAGATGTCGTTTCTTAGTTCCGATTTTTACGCAGCGGCCGTAAAAGCGTCCCGGAAATGCGATGATTCCAGGATAAGTCGTACGTTTACTGCTGTGCAAATTCATAAGAAGGAAATTCCGCGAAGATTAGGAATATATACGAATTCCCGTAAGGACAAGCTTTTTTAAAGGAGTTTTCTGTGGACTTTACAAGACGGAAATTCTCTCCCGGTTTCGGTTCCGGAAGGGGGAATCGCTAAGCCATCGGACCGGGCTGGAATTCGTCGAGGAAGAAAAACCCGTCTTATGTTCGGGTCTTCTTCCCTAAACGACCGCGGTCTTTCTTTTGAATAGAGGAATACGACGACTCTTGTATTTGCCTAGCTCGTTTCCTGTTTCGGAACTCATTACTAGTTTGGCCATCGATACATCCAGAGCATGGCCCGCTTTAGAAGCTAAATAATGCCCAATGATCGGTCTTCCGGCAATCGATAGATCACCGACCAGATCTAGGATTTTATGTCTAACGCATTCGTTTTCGTACCGTAAGGATTCGTTTAAATAACCGTCTTGCGTAAGTACGATTGCGTTATCTAACGAGCCTCCCATCGCGAGCCCTTTTGCCTGTAGAGCCTCTACGTCTTTCAAGAATCCGAAGGTTCTGGCTGGCAGGATTTCCTTTTTGAGTATTTCGCGATTAAGATTGATTGTGATGTTTTGGCCTTTCAGGAGGGGATGCGGGAAATCGATCGTATAAGTTATTTTCCATTCCTGACTCGGTAGAATTACGAGGTATTTGTCTCCATCCACGACCCACATCGGGTTTTTGACATAGATCGGCTCTTGTACTTCCTCAAATTCCGTATATCCGGTGGCTTCAAATGCCTCTAAGAAAGGCAATGCGGAACCGTCCATGATCGGGACTTCCACGGAATCGATTTCCAGGATCATGTCCGTTATCCCTAAAGAAAAAACGGCAGCCATGAGATGCTCTACCGTTTGTACTCGATGGAGTCCGTCTCCCAATGTGGTCGCGTTACTTGTATCGACTACATTGCTTAGCTCTACCGGAATGGAGGCCTTATCTTCTCCTTTTCTGTATTCAAATAAGATCCCCGTTCCAGAAGCGGCAGGGTGAGCGACAAGATTGACTTCTTTTCCTGAATGCAATCCGATCCCTTTAATTCTAACTGTTTCTTTAATTGTTTTTCTATGTTCCGTGAAATTCATCGGTTTCCTATCCAGATCGTTTCTATCTGGGTCAGTTTTTGGCTTCATCGGGGGGTATTCTTTATTGCCAGCCATACCGTGGGTCGAATAAAAAATAGCCCTTTAGGATTAATAAAGCAACTTCCATGCCATGAGACGGTGAAAACTCTAGTAAAAAAGGGGCTTAGATTGAGGTTTGAGATATTACGAGACATAATTTGTAAGAAATTTCTTTAATTTTGTCTCATTTTTACAACAGTGTTGTTTTCGGGAGACAGAATTCCGGGCGCCCCTTTTATAGAGATTGCGTTTATCTAGTTGCCATAGTACTAATTTAGCATTCCGCGGGAATTCGGATTTTCTGAGTGCAGATCCGATTTTGAGCCCTTTTTATATAAGATTCGACGCACTACCAGGGCAATTCCTCTCCAGTCTGGTGGAAGAATTTACCGCTGACTTGTAGGGACCAGCTTTCTATTTGCCTAAACAAGCCTTCAGCGGCTTCCCGAGGAGGGATTCCCTGGCGACCGGTCATTTCGGTTGCAACCATTCCGGGATGTAAAATTGCGACAGAGATTTTTCTAGACTTCAGGTCTTTGGATAAGGAAACTGCGCCTGCATTTAAGGCAGCTTTCGACATCCTGTAACCATAGTAGCCTCCGGAGCTATTTTCGCCGATGGAACCCAACCGACTCGTAATAAAGGCAATTTTTGCTCCATCCTTTATCTTTGGAAGAAGCGAATGAGTCAATTGGAGAGGACCCAACGCATTGACTAAGAATTGCGTTTCCACTTCTTGAAAATCGATACTATCTAGGTTATCCGGTATCAAAATTCCGGCATTATTGATCAATAGATCCAAATGATTGCCGGAAAGGGAGTTTGATAGGGAGTCGAAGTTCCTACAATCGGTTAAATCCAAGCCTTCGAAGATAGGCACGCCTAATCTGCGCAGGGGTTCGGACGCTTTTCTACAGGCCGCCAATACTTCGTAGCCGTTCTCCGAAAAAATTCGAGCCAACTCTAGCCCGATGCCGCGATTTGCTCCGGTTATCAATGCATGTTTCATTGGAAAGACCGACTCTATGGAACGTTTCTAAAAGAAGAACGGTTACGAGGAATTCCGAATCGGGTTGACGATTTAGGAAATAACTTTCAACCTGCCGCGATATGCAATACCAGATTACCCACAAACCATCGTTCTCTCTATTGAAGCTTCGATTGGGCCCAGGTCAATCTATTAAATCGGAAGCTGGAGCTATGGTTTACATGAGTTCCGGGATCGGAATTGAAACTAAAATGGGAAGCGGCTTTCTTTCCGCTCTTTCTCGGAAATTCCTAGGCGGAGAATCCTTCTTCTTCAATACATATACCGCGCCTAACACCGGAGGCGAGATCGGACTGGCCCCAGAATTGCCCGGCGATATCGTAGAATTGGATATGAATGGGAAAAAGATTTTAGTTCAGGCCGGGGCTTACCTTGCATCGGATGACGCCGTTCAAATCGTTTCCAAGTTCGGAGGCCTCCGCTCCCTTTTAGGAGGAGAAGGTCTCTTTCTTTTGGAACTTTCCGGAATTGGTAAGGCGTTTCTGAGCGCCTATGGGTCCATTTTTCCGATCGAAGTGCAGGGGGGTTACACGGTCGATACAGGCCATATTGTAGCGTTCGATTCTTCCCTGCAATTTACGGTAGGTAAAGCCGGAGGAAGTTGGAAATCCACTTTATTCAGCGGGGAAGGCTTAGTGGCGAACTTTACCGGAAATGGAACTCTTTGGATACAAAGCAGAGTACCATCCGGTTTTATAAGCTGGCTAACCCGTCTTTTACCCGTGTAAGAATGTCAGTATCGATAGGACTTAACAATGAACATTAATATCTTATACAAGCCATCCTATAGTATTGCGAAAGTGAATTTGGAGGCGGGGGAATCCATCAAAGCCGAATCCGGTGCGATGATGAGCATGAGCTCCCATATCGGGATTGAAACTCATAAGGCCCAGAAAGGCGGCTTTATGAAATCGCTAAAGGCGGCGTTTTTAGGCGGAGAGTCATTTTGGATGAATACGTTTTCCGCGTCCGAACCGGGAGAATTGCTCCTAGCTCCTACATTACCGGGCGATATCGAAAGTCTGGCTTTAGACGGAACCGTCTTCGTTCAATCCAGCTCTTTTTTGGCCTCCTCACCTTCGATCGATATGGATACGAAGTTTCAAGGAATGAAAGGGTTCTTTAGCGGTGAATCTCTTTTCTTTTTAAAACTTTCCGGAAAGGGGACGCTGTTAATAGCGAGTTACGGGGGTATAGAGTTGCTTGAAGTTGACGGCGACTTTATAGTCGATACCGGGCATATTGTAGCGTTCGAGGAAGGCTTAAATTATAAAATCGCTAAGTTCGGCGGCTGGAAATCCTTTTTCTTCGGAGGAGAGGGACTCGTGGCAAGATTCAGCGGAAAAGGAAAACTTTGGATACAGACCAGAAATGTTCCGACTCTGGGCTCTTGGTTCCGGTCGGAACTCCCTCCTAAGAAAAGATAGAATAGAGAGAAGCATTATGAAACATGAAATATTAGCTAAACCCGACTTTCCGCTATTAAAAATCACATTAGAAAACGGTGAATCGATTCGAGCGGAATCCGGAGCGATGGTGGCGATGGCTCCCAACGTTAAAATGGAAACAAAAGCCGAGGGCGGCATTTTTGCTTCGGCAAAGCGTGCATTGCTGAGCGGCGAATCTTTTTTCCAGAATACCTTTTTTGCCCAAGGAGGAGCGGGGGACTTATATCTTACCTCCGAAACACAAGGCGATTTAGAATACCGAGTCTTAAAGAACGAAGAGCTTATCCTTAGTCGAGGAGCCTATGTAGCCGGTTCGACCGAACTTACGATCGATAGCAAATGGGGAGGGTTTAAAGGTTTTTTCTCCGGGGAAGGCCTTTTCTTTTTGAAAGTAAGCGGAACCGGTGACCTTTATTTTTCAAGTTTCGGAGCCATACACACCGTCGACGTAGACGGAACGTATATCGTCGACACCGGGCATATTGTCGGTTTTGAAACCACTCTGGATTATCAGATCGATCGCATTGGAGGATTAAAATCTCTTTTCCTCTCCGGTGAAGGACTGGTCGCTAAATTTTCCGGAAAGGGAAGATTGTACGTGCAGTCTCGGAACCAAAATTCCTTTGCATCCTGGGCCGATAGTTGGCGTCGCGTAGAAAAATCTTCCTCAAGTGATTAAAGCTTTCAGAGGACAGAGGACAGAGGAAAAATCCAGTGTTAGGGGAGTTTCCGTGTTCTATAGAAAGATTCCTATGCTGCAATAGATCTTTCCTCTACCTCTGATACTTTCCCAACTCTAGCAGCTACTGTCTTCAGTCCTCTGTCCTCTGTCCTCTGTATATCCGATGACGTCCATAAATGCCGAGACGGAAAAGACGGCCTTACCCGGTCCCGGTTCGCCATACCCTGGAGGAACAGGTAAATTATATTTTTCAAATGTACTTTTCCAAACCGTCAATAGTTCGCAAAAATATTCGAGAGGTGGGCCCGGTTGAGTGCCTAGTGTGGTATATGGCTCCGGGCACCAGGCCGTAAAGCGGGGCATAATCCCTTTCGACATAAAGAAATCCAGACCCTCTGCGGTCGAGGCAACCGCTTCTCGAACGGTCTCAAATCCCCAGGGTTGAGATAACTCCACTCCACCGACAAAGTTAGGAATCACATGAGAAGGACCGAAAACCTCGGCAGAATCTACGATTCTTCGAATCCATGTATCGCGACCGATATAAGACTCTTTGCCGGGGCAGATTTTTTTAAAAAGTTCTTTATCCCATACTTCGTAGTTAGGGTGATAAACTTGAATGCCTGCGTCTTTAAATTTTTGACAATCTTCTTTCTCCCAGGCTTGAGATACTATCTTCCCCATCCATCGTCCGGGGAACTTATCTTCAATCGCTTTTGCATATTCCAAATAGAAATCTATTTCATTCTTTTTCTTCAAAGAAGTGATAACGGATCCGCCGGTAATCGTATAAACTTTTGCGATCTGATCTTCGGAATCGATCCAGGATAATACCTCCAAGAGATCTTCGACATCTTTGACGCCGGTGTATGGTCGACCCGCATTTTTCTGCTGACGATAATTATGGTTTATATCGCAGTAAGCGCATTCCTCTTCCTTTCCAAAATATTGACAATTTCGAAAAACGGTTAAGTAGATTAGATAACCCCATTCGATTACGGGTGCGATTTCTCCGGGGAGCTTTCCCGATTTCGTTTTATGTCGGTACCAGGCCGGTTTCGGCGGATATTCTAGATGGCCCAGGAACGTATCATTCAGGAAAAGTCCCGGCGAGCCTTCCTTGCTTTGTCCCGGTGCGATTCGTTTTACTTTATAAGGAGAAGTCGGATTATTCCGGGTAGAGATAACGGTAGGTAATAGATTAAAATGTCCTCCAGCCAATTTTATCTCTTCGGGAGCCTTCGAATCGGCTCCTTCTTTTAAGTCGGCTAAAGGAATATGATCGAAAGAAAAGATGAAATAATCTTTCGTCTTATAGTCTTCCCCGACTAAAAAAGATTCGGGTAGAAAATGAATCCCCTGCCTAAGAATGTCCTGTTTTACGATGGCTTCCAAAGGGATCGTTCTATATTTTCGTTCCATCTCCTCGAGCAATGCGATTGAAGATTCGGGGCGTACGGTACTTCTAGCGTTCATCTTAACGACAGACTGTTTTCCTTAGGAGTTTTGGCATCTAGTTTTTCCGTTTTTTCACGTTGACCTTAGCCTATTTCGAACGAAGATTTTCTTATGTTCCGCCTTTATCCGATATTTCGAGTTCTTTCCGTATTTTTACTATTTACCTCAATTTTACATTCAGTTGAAACTAAGAAGAAAAAGAGAGAAGTTCCCCCTAAGCCGACCAAAGCGATCTCCTGGAACGACCTAACTTGGAAGGTTGTTGCGAGCGGGTTTAAGGAACCGACTGATATTCAATTTCTTCCCGGTCAGCCCCGGAATTTCGTAGTGTTGGAAAAGAAGGGTAAAATCTGGCTGGTGGATCTTATTTCGGGAGAAAAGAATCTCGCAGCGGACTTTACCGGGAATGTTGAAACCAGATCGGAGGAGGGACTTTTAGGCTTAGCCTTCCATCCGGATTTTTCCAAAAATCGTCGTTTTTACATAAATGCAGTGTCAAAAGAATCCGGCAAGGATCAGACCCTGATTCTTGAATTTCTTTGGGAACCGCAAAAAATTCTTTCCTGGAAAGATCGAAAGCGTGTTCTACTTCGAGTCGATCAACCGTACTCGAATCATAATGCCGGTCAACTGGCCTTCGGCCTGGACGGAAAATTATATATAGGCTTTGGAGATGGGGGAGCGGCTAACGATCCTTTTTTGCACGGACAAAATCCGAATACGTTTCTCGGAACCCTGATTCGAATCGAACCGAATCTCGAAACTTTTGGTCCGGCGTACAGGGTTCCTAAGGACAATCCATTCCTCGGGAAGTCGGGATTTCTTCCGGAAATTTGGGCCTATGGACTTCGCAATCCATGGCGGTTTTCTTTCGATTCCAAGACCGGAGAATTATACGTAGCGGATGTGGGACAGAACGAATTCGAGGAAGTGGACCGCATTGAAAAAGGAGGGAATTATGGGTGGAATAGTAAGGAGGGATTTCATTGTTTCCGAAATAATCCGGAATGTAAAAGGCCCGGTTTACTAGATCCCATATTCGAGTATGACCACCAGGTTGGACAATCGATTACGGGCGGTTATGTATACCGAGGAAAACTACTACCGTTGTTAGATGGGTTGTATATCTTCGGTGATTTTGTAGCGGGCGTTATCTGGGCTCTGCCGATAGAAAATGACAAAAAAGGTACTGTACGCAAACTCTTTAAAGTCGGGTTTCCCGTTAGCACATTCGGTCAAGATTCCGCAGGCGAAATTTATTTTGCCGATTTTAATGGTGGAAATATTTATCAATTAGTAAAAAAAAATTGAAATAAATTGAAAAACCTATTTCTTTGAATGTTAACCCATATAGATCGGACCGCCTCCACCGCGGATCCGGTTAATCTCGATCAAGGATAGGGGTATGAAAAACATCATTTCCGTTGCGTCGGCCGTCCTACTGGTCGGTCTGTTAGCATCCGGAGCTTGCAAAAAGCCTGCCGAAAACGCAGAAGCTGCGAACGCAAAACAGAGCGAACCTACGGCAATCATCGTATTTAGCGTTGGAGAATCAAAAGTTCAACACGCTGATCTAACCGAAGAAAAGGCAGGTTTAGGAGCTTCTCTCAAATCCGGCGACAAGCTTGTAACCAAGTCTAAGGCAAAAGTCGATATTCAATTTGCGGACGGTTCTGCAGTCAGAATTTCCGAAAATTCCCAGTTAGAATTTGCCGCTTTGGCATTGGACTCTAAGGGAAATACGGACACCCGTCTCGCGCTGGTTTCGGGAAAAGTTTTCGCAAAAGTCAATAAAGCAAGCAAAGACGATCAGTTTTCGGTTATCACTCCAACCGCTATCGCCGGTGTTCGTGGAACTTCCTTTCTCGTAGATCGTACAAAGCCGGATAGATCTGTCATAAAAGTTCTGGAAGGCTCCGTTGCGGTTGCTCCTCGCGTAAAAGCCTTAGAAGGCATGAGCGACGAGGAAATCGAAGGAAATTCCGATCTTAAGAAAGTGCAGAGTTCCTTGGATAAGGCGGAGATCATTTTGGAGAAAAACGAATCTTCCCTTGTAAAAGCGTCTGATAAGACGTTCGGAACCAAGGATGCTTCCAAAATTGCCAGTTTGGATAAAGAGATTCCGAAGGCGGTTACGAAACTTTCCGGATCCGGTATTTCCAAGTCCGAAGAGCAAGAAATCAACACGATCGTTACTGTTGATAAAGGAACGGCAGAAAAGATCGTAAAACTAAACGAAGAGTCTTCTTCCGGTAAGCTTGATGAGCAAGCAGCGGCCGTAAACGAGTCGGAAAAGAAAAAGATCGAAGCCGACTTAGCTAAACGCCAGGAAGACGAAGTAAAACGTTTCAAAAGCGTGTTAGTTTCGGCTCCTAAAGATCTGAAAACCAAACAAGATCTAGTGAATTACTACGAGAAACTTGAGAAGATCGTCATGGCTGACGGAACTTCATTTATCGGAGCAATCGTAGACCAGCAAGGAAGCACGATGATTGTGCATACTGAGCAAGGTATCAAAAGAATCAACCAAGCTGATGTGCAAGAGGTCGTTTACGATTTCCAAACCAAGACCAAACTCTAAACTGCAAGCTTAAAGAATGGTGGAAAAATCCCGGTGAGTCAAAATTGACCTCCGGGTTTTTTCTTTTCTAGGGCCTTATGTCTGCTATACTGAATTATCCGTCCTTTTTTCGGAAAATAATGGGAACTCAGTTCTAGCGAATTTATGAATATTTGCTTCGTTTTTGACAGGATCGAGTTAGAAATTTCGATTATTTACCGTCTAAACCCGAAAAAGGATCTGCGCGTATCAAAATAAAGGATTTTCTAATTTTGAGAATCCGATACAGTCGACTCCGATATCTAAAACACCATCGTAGAATTCCAAGGAGATTAGAATGACGGGTGCACCCCCAATCCGATTGATTGCCATTTGCTTACTTATCGTTTCAACTGCGGCCTCCGCTCAGAATACGGAAGACGACGAACCCGAACGACAAACAACGCCTAAATCGCAAACCCAACCTTCGACCAAATCCTCCGGCGGATCCACTAAGAATGCGCCCAAGTCCGAAGGAGGTACCTCCGGAAAAAAAGCCGACGCAGATGAAAAAGCGGGCACTACTCCGGACGTTTACGTTAATTCAAAGATTAAATTCGAACTAACCTCTTCCGATGACGCATCGAAAGTCGACTTTGTCGAATATCGAATCGGGGAGGAAGAATACGTTACTTATACCGCTCCTATATTCATTGCTAAGGAAGGGCTCGTAAAGGTAAGTTATAGAGGCGTTGATAAGGTCGGAAATAAGGAGAATCCTAAAACTCTACTCGTTTTGGTCGACAACACCCCTCCGACTCTCAAAATAAATCCGAGTCAAACCGTCTTTTCCGCTAGGGACCAAAGCTACGCTCCTAAGGAAACGACTTATACCATCGCGGCGACGGACAATCTTGCCGGCGTAAAAGAAGTCAAATTTTCCGTAAATGGGGGAGAATTTAAAACGTACGATAATCAACCGATACGCTTGGATAAATTAGGAGTAAATACTCTTAAATATTTCGCTACCGATAAATCCAATAATACTTCTCAAGAGGGAATCTATGTGGTCACGGTCGATTTTGAAAAACCTACCGTTCTGATTGCGGAAACGATTCCGTTAGTGGCCGTGGAATCCAAATTATATACTAAAAAAGGAAATTCGTTTTCTTTGAAAGGGAATGATACCTTTTCCGGAATTAAGCAACTATTGGTCAAGCTTGACGGCGCGACGGAATGGGCGGTTTATAAGGATGCCTTTACCGTAACGGCACAAGGCCAGCATTCGATAGAAGCAAAATCGGTGGATAACGTCGGCAACGAAAGTGAAGTACAAAAACTGACGTTTATTCTGGATCTAACTCCTCCCGAAACGAAAATTCGCCAAGTGGATACGAAATCCGAGTCGGCGAACCCTTCCAACGCGAAACCCGCCGGGAAGTAAGTAATCTTTCTTTTGGATCGAATCGCTCCTAAAGATAAAAGCCCCGGAAATTCGGGGCTTTTATCTTACGATTCGATTATGAATCCTTAGCTTAGTTAGCCTGAATTTCTCTCTTTTGCGTCTAAATAATTTTCCCAGAGCTTTAGGATGCTGTTTATGGTATCTTCCATATCGAGTATCATCATTTTGTGATGGTACTCGACCAGCAATTTCCCTTTACCGAATTTTCTGATTTCGGCCCATTCTACTCGAAATCCTTTTATTAGATTTAGCGAATTTAATAAAAGGTCCTTAATCTCGGCCTTAGATAACGGACCTTCCTTTTTTGACAGATAGGAAAGAAGAGAATGAAATAGAACCTTTTTTATCTCCCCCGAATCGGGGGAATTGGATGAGTCTGAATCCGCTATTCTATTTAATTTTCGTTCCACAGTACTTGCTCGTCAGCATGATAGGAACTTCTTACCAGCGGTCCCGAGAAGACGGATAAAAAACCCAGGCTTTTTCCGTATTCCTTCAAATCTTTAAAAATATCGGGGTGGACATATTCCTTTACCGGATGATGCGATGCAGTAGGTTGCAAGTATTGTCCGAGAGTCACCATCTTGACCCCGGAATTTCGCAAATCTCCGAGCGCTTCTTTGACCTCTTCCAAAGTTTCTCCTAATCCTAAAATCAGGCCGCTCTTCGTGAGGAATCCTCTTTCGGAAGCGTGTCTTAAAACTTGTAGGGAACGATCGTATTTTTTTGCGGGTGCGATTTCGGGAAATAATCGCTTAACGGTTTCCAAGTTATGATTGAAAATATCCGGTCTGCAGGAATAAATTATTGATAAGTTTTCTTCTCTGGCTTTAAAATCCGGCACTAGAAGCTCGATCTTACACTCGGGCAGTCTTTGACGGATTAATTCCACCGTTTCCTTGTAATGATGGGCTCCTCCGTCTTCCAAGTCATCCCGATTTACGGAAGTAATTACTACGTGCCTTAACGCGAGAGCTTTAGCGGACTCCGCAACTCTCAGAGGCTCTCCAGCATCTAGTGAAAGAGGCTTGCCGAAAGGGACATCGCAATAGGCGCAGCGTCGAGTGCAGATATCTCCGGCGAGCATATACGTGGCAGTTTTCCTGGACCAACAATGATTTAAATTAGGGCAGGAGGCACTCTCGCAAACCGTGTGTAATTTACTTTCCTCCACGAGTTCTCGAACTAACGAAACGGAATTACCTGTTTCTCGAAATGGAAGCCGAACCTTTAGCCAATCCGGTTTTTCCGGAGCCGGGATATTGGACGAAGTTCTAGGTTTTTTTTTGAGAGGGTTCACACTCTATAGCCTGTCCGGTTCCTCAAGAAAGGTCAAGTGTTTTGGGTAGCCGGATTGTCCCCCCATACTTAATCTGGAATGAATTCGGGTGGCAACACTCATAGGACGGGCCCGTTTTGGGAGAAAAAGACAGAGGGCAAAAACCGGAACTTTCGGAAGAACGGGATGGGATTAGAATCAACCGATTCCTTGCCGATTGCGGCTTTGGTTCTAGACGAAAAGTGGAAGAATTGATCCTGAATGGAAACGTATTCTTAAATGGAAAATCGGTTCGAGATCTAAGCACTCGAATTCGCCCGGGGAAGGACGAAGTTTTTGTAAGGAATAAAAAGGCGATTCCTAGGCAGGGAACGGTTTTCCTAGCCCTCAATAAGCCGGCGGGTTATCTTTGCTCCCATGGAGACCGATTTCATAACCATACCGTCTTTGAATTATTACCGAGCAAATACGGACAGCTTGCGATCGCAGGTCGTTTAGATTTGGATTCGAGAGGTCTACTATTACTTTCCGACGATGGAGAGCTCGTACACCTCGTAAGCCATCCTTCTCATTCTTCCGAAAAGGAATATGAAGTATCTTTGCAAGAACCTATTTCGGTCGGCGAAGCGGTGCGCCGTTTTCGAGAAGGAATTGTGGACGAGGGGGAAACCTTAAAAGCAGAATCCATTCTTGCGGAATCAAAAGGCTCCGAAGCGTCCCGATTTCGAATCATTCTCCGGCAAGGTCGAAAGAGACAGATTAGAAGAATGTTCTCGGCGTTGGGAGGGAGGGTGACGGACCTTCAACGTGTGAGAATCGGAAATTTACGATTGAAAGAATTGGGGATACGAGAGGGGGAATACACACTCCTGGATCCTCAAAAATGGAGACCATGAACTTTACAAGCTTAGAATTCTTATTTTTCTTCGGCTTCGTTTTCCTAATCTATTGGAATCTTCCGGACCGGTTAAAGAGATATTTTCTTGTTTTAGCCTCTTCCTTATTTTACGCATTCGGCTCCTGGCAGTTCTTATTCCACCTCTGGGCGGTAATTCTCGTTAACTGGATATTTATTCGGTTCTTTCTAAAGAAAAGTTGGTTTTTGCCGATTTCTATCGGATTCAACGTTTTGAATTTAGCCTTCTTTAAATACTTCTATTTCTTAGCCGATCTTGTCGGCGTTGCATTAGGTATCCAGGAGTTGCAGAGCAAAACGAATTTGGATGCCCTTGTTTCTAAAGCGCTGGGATGGGCGGGCTTCGAAGTAATTTTGCCTCTTACGATCAGTTATTATACGTTCCAGTTAATTTCACTTGCCGTAGATAAGAAAAAGGGATCGATATCCGAGGAGATAACGATTTCCCGGATCTCCTCGTATGTGCTTCTGTTTCCGATAATGATTGCCGGACCCATTTTGAGATTTTCTGATGTTTCCACGCAATTCGATTCTCCGAGGATGTCTTCCGAAGACATGGTCGACGGCTTATGGTTGGTCCTCTTCGGATTATTGAAGAAATCCGTTCTATCCGTTTTAATGACCGGATCGATCTTTCCCGTTTTCGGAGAACCGGCTATCTTTTCCGGCTGGGCCTTACTTCGTACTATTTATTTTTTTGCGATTTATCTTTACTTGGACTTTTCCGGATTAACGGATATGGCCAGAGGGATAGGCCGATTACTAGGTTTCCAGCTACCGCAAAACTTCAAGGCACCTTTTTTCATGAACGGTTTCGGTGATTTTTGGAGAAGATGGCATTTAACGTTTTCATTTTGGATTCGGGATTACCTGTATATTCCGCTCGGTGGATCTAGATTGGGAACTTTGAGGACCTGCATCAATTATCTGGTCGCTTTCGGAATCGGCGGTTTGTGGCATGGGGCAAATACGAACTACTTACTTTGGGGTTTATTTACGGGAGCATATCTTTCGATCGAACGTGTCTTTAAGGATCTTGGAATAAAGCTTTTTCCGGATATTCCGTACGTGAAACGAATCGTAACCTATCTTTTCGTTCTACATATTTATTGTATTTCGTGGATCTTATTTTTTACTCCCACCGTCAGCACCGCTTTTGACGCCGTCGGACGGATTCTTACTTGGGCTCCCGGACAGGATTTCCCGAACGCCGAACCCTGCGTGTTCGCTTTGATCGTTGCGATTTTTTTTCATTGTACCGAGGAGTGGCCGGAAAAATTCCGGATTCCGGATAGGATCAAGGCTTTCACTTTGCCTCTCGCATGGGTTCTGATTTTACTGGCTTTACCCAACGGCAATGCGGACTTCTTTTACGGGCAATTTTGAGAAAAGACTATGAAACGTATTTTTATTTATTATCCCTTTCTCTTTTTACTGTCGCTATTTTGTGCGGATAAGATTTTCACTCTCGAATATTTTCGCGATTCATTTTATCAGGACGGAAATCCCGTCTACTATTCCCAAAGAAGATCCTTGTTTCAAAGAATGTTAAAGGATCCGAAAATTCGGGAACGAAATTTAGCGATAGCCTTCGGGGACTCTAGAGCGTATCCTTATTCGGAAAAAGCACTCGAAGAGAAAATGAGAAAGGATTGGGTTCTCTATAATTTTGCTGGACCTCAGGCCGTTCCGGCATACGGGTTATATTGGTTGAGAAAGACGGTTCAGGCCGGAGTTAAGCCGAAAACGGTCTTTTTTGTCGTGAGTCCTGAGGCCTTCGACGATTCGAAGGGTTTACTGTACGAACCTTTCTTACGTCTGGGCGCGGATGCGGAGTTCATTCACGCTTATTGGAATCATTTAACTATTTCTGATAAATTGGATATACTCAAGGAAAGGATCTTCGTTTATAGAAAAGTGAAGCCGAGCTTCAAACTGTTTTGGTCGAGATTAATTTCCGGAAATTTGGACGAATACGATCCTGCATTCAACGACGAAAGAATCATCTTGGACATGACCAACGGGGAGCAAATGGCGTATGCGACCGCGACCAACAATCCGAAAAAACTCGCAAAAGACGCGATTCGCCTAAAGAGCATTTACCTTTCCGGTTTTACAGTGTCCGATACGCAATTTTTCTTTGTGGAAGAATTCTTAAAACTCTGTAAGGAAAATGGAATAGTCGCATATATCGTATGGCCGCGCGTGTATGACGGTTATCGAAAAGGATATTACGAACTGGGTCTGGACAAAATTTGGTGGCCAAGGGTAACGGAACTCGCAAATAAATACGATGCACGTTCCGTGGACATGAACGTCGCAAATTCATGTGATAAGTATTACGATGCTTCCCATCAGGATATCTTCTGCATAGTGGATCAAATTCGGCTTTTAATGAACGATTATTACGGAAAATATAAGTTGCCTAGATAATTCGAAAACAGGCGGCTTATCTGAAATAGGGCTTCTCGATTTATCACCTGGTATAAAAAAGCCCGCAAATTTTGCGGGCCTTGACGTTACATCGAGATCCTTGATTTCACCATTTTAGTTTTTTAGCGTCCTCTAAAAACTTCTCCAACCCTATATCGGTTAGAGGATGTTTGAAAAGCTGCTGGTAAGCGGAGATCGGCATAGTCGCACAATCGGCTCCTCGTAGCGCGGATTCTTTCAAGTGCATGGGTCCGCGAATGGAGGCGGCGAGTATTTTCGTCTCGTAACCGTAGTTATCGTAAATTTCGCGGATCTCGGAAATCAAATCCATTCCGTCCCAAGAGGTATCATCGACTCTGCCTATAAAGGGGGAAATATACGTTGCACCGGCCTTAGCGGCAAGAAGAGCCTGGGGAGCGGAAAAGCATAATGTCACGTTAGTCGGAATTCCTTTTTCGGTCAATTTTACGACCGCTTTTAATCCCTCCGGGATTAAGGGAACTTTGATAACGACATTTTTGGCGATAGCTACGAGTTCATCCGCCTCTTTCAACATTTCCTCGTGTTTAGTGGCGAGAACTTCCGCGCTTACGGGACCGGGGACAATCGCGCAAATTTCCTTGATCACTTCCTTAAAGTTACGTCCCGATTTTGCGATAAGAGAAGGGTTGGTAGTAACCCCGTCGAGTAGGCCGTACGAGGCAATCTCTTTGATTTCGTCGACGTTTGCCGTATCTAAATATAATTCCACAAGTGAGCTCCGATTTCGAAGGATGATCTACTAGGATAGTCGTTTCTATCCCGGTAGAGGGTCAATCCGATTTTAGATGCTGATCGAGGCTCCGGGCTGCGAGAGAATTAAATAAGTAGGAAACCCTGCCCTTGGATCAAGGAATCAGATCCCGCAAAGTTTTAATTTCTTCCGCGGAAAAGAATTCCTTATATTCTTTTTCTATCTGAGCCTTCAGTTTAGAACTAAAATAATCGACTCTGCGAGTGAAAGGCTGCTTTTTGTAGGCTTCTTTCCATTGAACGACGAATCCGCCGCGAGGAGGAACTTCCTTTTCGTTGGTTAATTCCCAGATTGCAGCGCCGCCGATTTTTTTCTCATCCAGAGTTTCTTTCTTGGGCTTGCCGTATTTATTCTCCAGCTTATCTTGCACTTCCTTTCCCGGAAGATATCGAAAGGAAACTCCGACGGAAAATAATTTGCCCGGTTCATTATGACCTTCCTCCTCGTTTGCGGGAGGCGGATTCGCCTGAACCTGCTTTTGCTTTGGTCGGGAATCGAGGACGAGTTTAGGTGTGGAGTAAAAGCGATAAACATAGAAGATTCCGTTTCTTCGTATTAGCAGGGACTTCTCTTTATCTTCGTTGATGATCTCCACTTTTTCGCCGCTGTCCGGATTGGTGGCTAAGGAAAGAAATTTTTCCCTGACTTGAGCGTAGGTTGATTCCCAAGCTACTTCCGCAAACCCGTCAAGGGTCGGTCGGCTGCCGGCTTGACGATTATTTCTAGACGTATCGTCTCCCGGAAACTGGGCGAATACCCCGCAAATCGGAACAAGAACGGAAACGAAAATCGCAGGTAAAGTTAGCCCTTTCATAATTACCCTATCGGCAAAAGAACCGATTTGTATTAGGAATCTTCGCCGAAATCATCCTCATGCGGCTCTTGTCGATCCAGCCGAATGCCTCCAAATCGGACCTTTCCGTTCCATCTCAGAATCAAGAGGATTGCAAGAATTGCAATATTAGGAAGTACGAACAAAAACGCGATTTCGTGATAGAGTCCGTAAACTGCCAAGTTCGATGCGATTACGGAAACGAAGACGCCGGAGAGGAAAGGAATTTCCTGCCCTAAAAATCTGGCTAAGAAAGAATCCGGACGGGAATTCGAAGTAGATTTTAGAATTTCCGTAGCCAGGGCAGGATAAAACGCCAATAATAAGCCGGGCATCAAAAAGGAGAGAAAGAAGTAGTTTCCGAACGAATCCGCATAATGTGGGGCTCCGATAAGTCCTCCCGTCAATGTCCAGATGTACGAGACGAAGGCGGATAATCCGAAGGAAATCAATCCGTATTGAAGGTTTCCTCCGGCTTCGAAAATTTGAAGTATTTTAGAAGGAAGAATTCTGATCCAATCCGTAAGTTCGCTTTTCGCAAACATATCCTTTCCGCTCAGGAATAATAACCCGAAATAATAATCCGCTAAGGACAGAAAAGATAGCGTAAACGCGAAGAAAATTAGATAGAGAAAAAATTCCATTTTAGTGTCGGAAATGCCTCATGCCGGTAAACACCATAATCAGGCCGTGCTCATCGGCGGCTCGAATTACTTCTTCATCCCGAATAGAACCTCCCGGTTGGATGATGGCCTTCGCGCCCGCCTTTGCGATCGCGTCGATTCCATCCCGGAAGGGAAAAAAGGCGTCGCTTGCCACGTAAGACCCTACGACGGAGAGTCCTACATTTAACGCTTTTGTGGCTCCAAGTTGGACGGAGTCTACTCTGGACATTTGGCCTGCGCCGATTCCCAAAGTCGCATTCTCCTCGGTGTACACGATGGCGTTCGACTTAATAAACTTAACCGTGGACCAAGCGAACATCAATCCGCGAATATCCTCCTCGGTAGGTTGCTTCTTCGTCACCACTTTTAGGTCTTTTTCCGAAATTGTAGCGTAATCCCGATCCTGTAATAGCAGCCCGTGATGGATCGGTCTCAGGTCCATTTCATCCAACGCTTCTTGGAAGTTTTCAATCTCTATTAAACGAACATTCGGTTTTTTGGAGAAATACTCCAGAGCTTCCTTATCGAACTTCTGCGCAATCACGCCTTCGACGAATAATTCTCCGATCAAAGCCGCTAGTTCCCCCGAAACATTTCCTTTAATACCGATGACTCCTCCGAATGCGGAAATAGGATCGGTCCTCTTTGCTAAGCGAAATGCTTCCAACGGATCGTCGGCATACGCGATTCCGCACGGGTTCAAGTGCTTTATGATACAAACGGTATTATCGGGTAATAAAGCGGATATATGGAAAGCGGAGTCGAAATCCAACATGTTGTTGAAGGAAAGTTCCTTTCCTTGCAGGGGAGAGAATTCGCTCTTCGTGAAAAGAGGTTCGTAGAATGCGGCACCTTGGTGAGGATTTTCTCCGTATCTGAGCTTTTGCTTTTTAGTGAATGAGAGGTTGAGTATGTCGGGGAATTTTTCCCCCGCCAGTTTATTGAACCAGGAAGAGATCGCCGTATCATACATGCTGGTATGAGAGAATGCCTTTCTCATCAAAAGAAAGGAAGTATCCGCATCGACCGAGCCTTCGTTTACGGCCATAGACTCTTCCACCGTTTTATAATCGTTCGGGTCGGTGACTACGATCGTATGCCGATAGTTTTTCGCCGCGGATCGGATCATGGAAGGACCGCCGATATCTATATTCTCGATGGCTTCGTCCAATTGGACTCCGGGCTTAGAGACCGTTTTTAAGAACGGGTAGAGATTCACGACGACCAGGTCTATCTTCGGGATTCCAAGCTCATCCATTTTTTTTTGGTGCTCCGGATTGGAAATTACGCCTAAGAGTCCTCCATGGACTTTCGGATGAAGGGTCTTAACCCGACCATCTAGAATTTCCGGAAAGCCGGTATAGTCATCGATTGCGACTGCTTTAATTCCGCTGTCCTGCAAGACTTTTAGAGTTCCTCCCGTGGAGATGATTTCGACGCCTTTGGAATCGAGATACTTGGCGAAACCGATGAGACCGGTTTTTTCGCTAACAGAAATGAGTGCGCGGCTTATTTTAATCATGCTAGAGGATGGAGACCTTCCTATTTTTAATGGAGAGCCTATCTTCGCAGAATAGTTTCACTGCGAGAGGCAGGATTTTATGTTCCTCTTTGAGAATGGCTAGAGTCAATTCTCTTTCCGTCATCTTCGAGTCGATTTTCACGGATCCTTGGAGAATGATGGGTCCGGAATCCACGCCGTCGTCCACAAAATGAGCGGTGCATCCGGCAATTTTGACTCCGTATTCGAACGCCTGCCTTTGCGCATTCAATCCCGGAAAAGAGGGTAATAACGACGGATGAATATTGATGATTCTGTTCTCGAATCTACGAATGATTTCCGGTCGTAGAATTCTCATATAACCGCAGGCAACGATTAGATCAGGGGCTGCCGCATCTAGGATTTCTAGAAGGGAGGCATGATACTCTTCCTTACGGGAGAAAGATTTATAGTCCAATACCTTACTTGGCAGACTGTACTTGGTCGCGATGTTGATAGCTGCTGCATTCGGCTCGTCCGAAAACAAAAACTGAGGAATTCCCGCAATTTTTCGCTTTTTGAACGCCGAAAGGACGGCTTCCAAGTTGGACCCGCGGCCGGAGGCTAAAAAAACAAGCTTTTTTCTAGGTTTAGGAAACAGGCTTGCCAAGAATTTTCGCTCAAGATACGCTTAAGAATTATCCACCTACGTTAAGGCGGTCCCTGATTTTGTCGAAGAGTATTTCAGGAGAGACACATGTCACTTGCTAGAAAATCGACGGCCTCTGTCGAACAGTACAAATCCAATGAAATTTCTACTGTGAGTCAGGGACGGCTTATCGTAATGCTTTATGAAGGAGCGATTCGCTTCTTAAATGTGGCGATAGAAAATAATACGCCCCGCAAGTATGATGTGGTTAATAACAATATCCTGAAAGCCCAGGATATTGTTACGGAATTGATGCTGGCTTTGAATTTAGAAGACGGCGGAGAGGTTGCAAATAACCTGCTCGGTATTTACGTTTACGTAAAAAAACGTCTTTTAGAGGCCAATATGCGCAAAGATTCCGAGATTATGAAAGAAATTATCAAATATCTTGAGGATCTTAAAAACGCCTGGGACGAAGTAGAGAAAAAAGAAAAAGGTTCCGTAGTGGCGATGCCGACTCCAGGCACTCGTAGCGGGGGACTCTCTCTCCAAGGTTAATTCCACAAACTCCGGTTTTTGCCGGAGGAGGAAATTCGCAGTGCCAAAACGGAAAGAAACCAAGCAATTCGGTTCCCGAGAGGATTCCTTATCGGAGTTGTACGGCCGAAAAATAAATCTGTTGGACGAAGTCATTTCACTCCAAAAACGGCAGCTCGAAGTTTTGGGGCATGGTGACGGGGAGACTGCGGCGAAAATCGAAGGACAGAATTCGAATCTCGTCGAGAGAATGTTTTCCCTGGACAGAAAGATAGAACTCTTGGAGGAATCCACTCCGCAGTCTCTCAATATGATTCAGTTGGCGGACGAACTTTTTCGTAAACTGGAAGAATCGAGAGCTCTAAACGAAAGAGTCGGTTCTTTAATGGAACGGATCTTATCCGAGTACCAGAAAGAATTGAATCTCGTTCAAGCCAATATCCAATTAAAGAAATTTCTTGCCCAAAGGAAAAGCGGTTGGAAGACGGGGACCTGTTAAGTCGGGCGCTTGATTTTTACGGACTTCCCAAAAAATACAACGAAGACTTAGTCCGATCTAGGTTTAGAGAATTATCCAGAAAATACCATCCTGATTCCGGCGAATTTGAAAGCGACGTTCTGTTTAAGGAACTGGTAAATTTGCGGGATATCCTCCTCGAATCGCTGGATAAACAGGAAGAATCTCCGTCTTATTCTGATAAAGAAAGACGAAGAGAGGATGCCGACGGTTTTTTAGCGTACAAAGCCGCTAAACAAATAGCCGCAGATGCTTTGGAGGAATATTTTAAAAAGACGGAAGGAAATCCCGTTTTTTTAAATCCCGAAGAAAACCCCGAACTTAGAAAGCTAAGAATCGACTTACTGGAAGCGAAGACCGCATTACAGGAATTCATCCGGAATTATCCGGCTAGCATTTGGAGATCGGATGCCGAAGAAACCTTAAAAAGGATCGGAGTTTGGTTTCGATCCTAAATCTTTACGGAACGATAAGCGTATTGGAAGGTAAAGAGAATACGAATACGTCTTTGGCCGTACCGCCCACCAAATTTAAAGCCAATACGGAAGATCGCAGAGTTACATATTGTCCGGTTGAAATGGTCGTAACGATTTTACAGACCCGATTCGGATTTTGCGATGAGCCGGTCGGAACGACGGCTAGAGGCCCGGCAGTCGGACTGACTTCGATCGAGTATTCGATCGGTTGGTTCGGAATAAGATTAAGGGGTAATTGGCAGGGAATACCTTGAGAAAAACTAGAGGGGTTCCTTGAATCGAATGCCGTGCTTCCGGTAAATAGGGTATACCCGTTAAAAAGAAATTCGGCATTACCGGCGCGCAAACGAATTTCATATCCTGTGGCAATCGGGGCGATACCGATAATCGTAGGAGGAGCGGTTACGATGGGAGTATTCGAATAATTTCTCGAACATCCCGTAATTGCTACAAATAGACAGAAGATTGGAAGAATTGCTGACCGGATCGTTACGGTATTTTGATTCATTATATGCGGATATATTCCGCCCAACCGAATTTTTCGGCCAATTGGTCGGATACGGAAAACAGTGGGATACGCCTTCTGTTTGTCGACCGATTTTCAGGAAGTTCCCATTTCAATTCATGAAGCAGCTTGTTGCCCTTCTTAGTATTGCAATCGCGGCAGGCAGTTACTAGATTTTCCCAGGTATGATACTCGGCGGGTTTCCGTTCTTTGGCGATTTCTTCCCACCGACTTTTCGGTATCACATGATCTAGGGTAAGTCTGGAAGTAGGGAGTTTCCGTTTACAATATACGCATTCGTAATTGTCCCGGAGAAAAATATTTTCCCTGGAGAGTTTGTGTCGTTTTCTCGGAACCTTATAATAGTCCGTCAGAAGGATGATTCTGGGTGCGGTTAACTTTAATTTTTCGGAACGAATCAGGAGTTTTTTTTCGTCTTTGATTAATTGCGCTTTATTGAGAAGAAGAAGAACAATCGCATCCCTTACCGTACGAATGGCAACCGGAACGTAGGTTGCGTTCAGCACCAAGACCGGCTGACCGAGGACGTCCATATCTAACCAGACAATAGTGGAATAGGAAAGAATGTCGAGTAAAACTATTCCCTTACGGCGAGTTTCTTCTTAATGTAAAATGTGGCCAGAGCGATGATCAGAACGGCCCCGACGATTCCGAAGACGGTCGCTTGGCCCTGATGCATCCAATGCCTTAGAGTATCTAAATTGCTGGCTCCGTAATGACCTAGATAGACCCAAATGGGGACCGATATTGCTGCCGCCGCGAAATCTAAACTTAGGAAACGAAAGAATGAAATTCGATCCGAAGTACCTGCGGTCAAATAAATCGGCATACGAAGGCCGGGCATGAATCTACCCATAAAAACGACCCAATTTCCGTACTGAGAAAATTTTTCCTGAACTTTTTCGAACCTCTCGGGCGTGATGAACCGAGCTATGAAAGGAATCTGTAGAACACGGACCCCGTAAATTCTCCCGAGCAGGAACACTGTCCCGTCTCCGAATAAAACCCCAGCCATGCCCACGGCAAACATGATATGCTCGTTCGCATATCCTAGTCCGGCTATCACTCCGCCTGAAACCAGGGAAACGTCTTCCGGAATCGGAAGTCCGAATCCGCAGAGGAGGAGAGTCGCAAATACGGCAATATAAGCGAAACCCTGGCCGAAGCCTGAGAAGAAATCTACTAAAATTGCAAGAAAATCCATAGAGAGTAGTGTAAGACTTCCCGGTAAAAGGAATTCCTACCAATGAAATCCGCAGGGGGGGAAAGAGGACAGAAAAAAATAGAATTCCGAAATTCATATTAGTCGGTCGAATAAGGATCAAATGTTTGGCTTGCTGCATACTTATCCATGTCGGATTCTGGTACGAAGTGTTCCGAGATCGACTCGCTCTATCTGAGCTGGAAAATTCCCTGTTATCCGAATATGCCGTTCCCCATGATCGAACGGGGGGGAGGGAATATCCGGAGGAAGAGCATTCCTATCGACTTCCGTTTCAACGAGATCGAGATAGGGTGGTTCATTCGAGCGCGTTTAAAAGACTTCAATACAAAACGCAGGTTTTCGTTTATTCTGTCGGAGAAAATTACAGAAATAGATTAACTCATACTCTCGAAGTTGCCGGAATTTCCCGTACGATTGCTGCCGCTTTGGGTTTGAATTCTTTACTGGCCGAGACCATAGCTCTCGCGCATGACCTAGGTCACACTCCTTTCGGTCACGCAGGACAGGATATGCTCGCGGAATTAATGTCCGTTTCGGGCGGCTTTGAACATAATAAACAATCGATACGAATCGTAAGATATCTCGAAACTCGATATCCCGAATTCCCCGGGCTAAATCTTTCCATCGAAACTTTAAAGGGTCTGATGAAACACGGCGCCGAATATTCGATCTCGTCCCTCGGATTGGAAAGAAAGCAGGAAGGTCCTAGTCTCGAAGCGCAGTGCGCCGATCTCGCCGACGAAGTCGCTTATACGAATCATGATATCGAGGACGGATTGGAGATGGGTTATCTTCGCTCGCAAGAGTTGGAAGAGATCAGACTTTGGAACGAAACGAGCCGTAAAACCAAGGAGCGCTATCCGAAAGTAAACGAGAAAGTCCGGATTCGAACGACGATTCGAGAACTGACCAACGGCATGGTGTCTCATATCATCGATGTAGTTTATCGTCGCCTTCTTGAATATAAAATTAGAGACCGGAACGATTTAAATAGATCGTATGCAGAAGGAAAAAAAATCATAGGGTTCGATCTAGAGTTCGGGGAAAAAGTTCGAGAATTAAAATCCTTTTTATATAAGACCTTATATAGACATCCTTCCGTTATAAAGACGAGCGATCAAGGGAGGGATATGATCCACGTCCTTTTTAAATACTTCCAACAACATCCGAATGAAATTCCCGAGATTTATAGGATACGAATCGAATCGGAGGGATTGGATAGAAGCGTTTGCGATTTTGTAGCAGGCATGACGGATCGATACGCCGAAACTGTGTTTACGGACCTTCGCAAGTAGAGGATTTAAAAAGATTCCTATGTTAGAATGGATCTTTCCTCTGCCTTCTGTAGAAGACTGAACATTGATAAACGAAATTTCCACGTACTAGAGGAAGATTCTTGTGTTATCGTGGATTTTCCCCAGCCCTCTACAGAGTATCCCCTATTGCACCTGTCAGTTCCTTTCTAACATCTAATGCCTAGCATCTAACGGCTATATCGCAGACATCGATTCTTCTTCCACTAACACCTATAAAATCAATTTAAGTACTTCCGAGCAAGCTTGGATCAAATCATCCACCTCTTCTTCCGTAGTGAAACTTCCCGTTGAAATTCGTACGGCTCGAAGTGCTTCTTCTTTTGTATAACCCATCTCCAATAAGGAAGGTGCGGGCTCTCTGGATCTGGATTTACACGAGGATCCGGTAGAAAGGGCAAAACCTCTTTCTTCCATGCCCATCATAAAGAAATCCAAATCTTCGGTGGGTAAAATGCAGAAAGTAGTGGAAGGAAGTCTCGGCGAAGATTCTGCAACGATTTCTGCTCCGGCCTGTTTAAAAGCGGATTCGATTTTCTCCTTAAAGCGGAGCAATTTAGTATTCCGTTCGTTCATTTGGGAAAATTGGAGTTTTGCCGCCTCGGAAAGTGCGATGATCGCAGGTGAATTTTCGGTTCCGGCTCTGAATCCGTTTTCTTGATTTCCGCCTCGAAACAAGCCGGCCTTAGCGGTTAAACCGGGATCAAACCAAAGTACGGATGTGCCCAAACCTCCGCCTATCTTATGACCGGAAAAAGTAAAACCGCTAAGAGCTTTAAACGGGACCGAAATCTTTCCGAAGGATTGCATCGTGTCCGAAAACAATCGTTCGCCGAATTTGTCGCATAGTCCTGCGATTTCATCCAGAGGTTGTACGACGCCGCTTTCATTTCCCGCATGGATTATAAAAACCGGGCCCGGTTTGTTCGTTAACTTTTCCTCTATTTCCTGTGGAGAAACGAGTCCCGATTTATTTCCTAAAAATTTTTCATAGGGTATGCCCGCACTTTCGAACGCTTCATAAAAAGAAGAATGTTCGTATGGGGAAAGATAAGCGATCGTCTTAACCAGAGATTTTGCCCAGATTGCTAGGAGATAATTCGCCTCCGTTCCTGTGGAGCAGAATACGAAACCTTTCGTATCTTTTCCGGTGAGCTTCGCCAGAATTTTCCGAGCTTCCTCTATCTTACCCTGTCTTCCGAGAGAAAACCGAGTCGGACCCGAGGGATTAAAAAAATCCGCCTCGTACTCGTTGATTACCGTAAATAGTAAACCGGGATAAGGAGGATGAGTCGCGTTATAATCGAAATATTTAATTCTTTTCATCGAACAGGTCGTCCGCTTCTTCGTATCTTCCTTTTCGACGGAGAACATACTGAAGTAACTTCTTACGATCCTCGATCAAGTCTTCGTAGCCGGACCGGTCACTTCTATACTCAGGATCAACCGTATACAATTCGGTTTGTAGTCCGTCCAGTTCCTTAAGCGATTGGTCCCAGGCTTTTTGATACAGCAAGCAACGAACTCTCATTAACTTAGACTGAAAACGCATACCTAGTTCGGTTTTCCGCGATTGATAAACGGATTCGAAGAGATCGCCGGCTCGTTTGCGATACGACTCTTCGCGGTCACCGAGTCTATAATAGAGTTCGGCGGTTCGATAGAGATTCGGATAGAATATTTTCTGTCCCTCCTCGTCGGAAGGATCGCAGGGTATCGTGGCAATTGCGGAAGGACCCCAATATTTAACCTCGGGCGGGACCGTTCGTTTAGCACAGGAAAAATACAGCATGCGCGTATACAGCGAAATGGATTCTTCCGGAGAAAGAGAAGAGCCCGGATGACCCGCTCTACTTTGAAGCAATTCCAAGGTTCGTAGAAGTAATTTTTTATACTGATTCGCCGATAGAGTCGTTCGTTCGGGATAATCCTCCGCGAAAACGATC
Source organism: Leptospira inadai serovar Lyme str. 10 (assembly GCF_000243675.2). NCBI lineage: Bacteria > Pseudomonadati > Spirochaetota > Leptospiria > Leptospirales > Leptospiraceae > Leptospira > Leptospira inadai. The sequence continues at coordinate 117,189 of NZ_AHMM02000023.1, forward strand.
GGAGATGAATTCGATTCCGTAATCGCCTGCCAAATTCGTATTTCTCTCGGAAGTTCCGGTTCGCTTATGCTCGTTTCATCCGCGGCACAGCTGAATCGGAAGAAGTTTAGGATTTTCTTCCACCATGGAACAGGATCTTTTTTTCGGATTTTGATCTTGTCAAAGACCATTTCTTCTATGCTCAATAAGGACTGAAAATGAGCTAGCAGAGCTTCTTCCGGTCGACAAGAGGCGAAGGCAGTGAGGCGAATCTTTTCTAGCAGACTTTTGCCCGCGATTTGCGGTCTACTTGCGCCAAAAGTAATCTGGCTCGGTGCGGTATTATAACCGTCAAACGGATTATAATTCAAGGCCCGTTTATAATAATCCAAGGATTCCAATACTGCAGGGGAGAATTCTTTCCAATATTCGCTAGGATCGATTCTTCCTTGGCGGAGGTTTTTCGAATCGCTATCGGATAATTTTTGGAGAGTCCATCCTTTTTGCTCGGCTTCCATCCAGGACGGAATTCTAAAAATATCGTCCACCCCGTATTTTCCTAAATCCATGGCTCGGTAACAAGCCTCGGACATTTTATCAAGCTGTAAGTAATGTTCGACTCCCCGAAATTCTCTCTTCTCGTTTAGGAATCCGTCTCCCTTTTCCTGCAATTTTAAAGAAAGAGCGGGGTTTAAGACGGGGGGATCCAGCCAAAGCGAAATGTCCCGCAAAATTTCGAATCTTCGGGGAAAAACCCAGACTGTGGCAATGATCCAAATGAATAGTAGGGTTAGGAAAAGTTTTTTCTTTTCTCGCAGAATACTGAGCAATTTCTTTCCTTCAGTTCGGGGAAAATTCGTTCGACGCCGCCGATCCCTCGGGTAGACTGAGCGGGGAGGGAATGCGGCGTCCTTCTTCCCAAGCTTATACACGTCCGGGGATTATGAAACTAGCAAGCACTATTCCTATCTTACTTCTGACTACGAATGCATTCTTTCCTCTGCTCGGAGCGCCGACCGATTCAGGGCAAAAACTTCTATGCCGAGACGTCGATTCATCCGGTCGAAGCAGATCGGTATGGCCCTTGTTTTTTCTGTCGACGGCATTAGATACCTTGAATGAAGCGCGAAGACTCGAAGGAAGAGAGAGGGGCGAGAGAACCCTCAAGGCGTTAGGAGAATTCGAAAAATACGTTCGTTGTTCGGAGGCTATCGGGAGCCCCGCTTCGGCCATTGCTCGGTGGAACAAAGCGATGGCACACTATTCCATCGGTCAGCTTAAGGAAGCGTTACAGGAAGCGGATCTTGCGGAAAAAAACGATCCGAATTTTAGGGAAACCTATATATTGAAAGCGAGCATCTTTTACGAACAAGCAGAGTATCAAAAGACCAGCGACTATTTAGAGGAGAATCTAAGCCGCTTCCCGATGGATTCCTACGTTTATTATTTGCTCAGCTCTTCCAATATCGCGATCCAAAATAACGCGAAGTCGATTTTATATCTGACCTCCTTAAATGATGCTATCGAAAAGAAAGAAGGCAATCCGAAATATAAGGAATTCGTATATTTATCTCTGGGAAAAATTTATTTCGCACAAGGACAAAATTCCAAAGCCTATTTTTATCTATCTAGCTATCTGCAGCAAAAACCGGAAGCGTGGGAGATTCGATTCCTTTTAGCCGGAGTTCTAAATCAATTAGGAAAATTTGCCCAGGCAAAGAAGGAGCTTCTGAGAATCCTGGCTCAAGTGAAGGGGAATTCATCCGTGGAGATGATGCTGGGCGAAATGTATTTCGTAGAAAGCCGCTCGATGTCGTCGGCTTATTTCGAGGAACTTAAAAAAAACGGAAAGTTATATAAGGGATCCCTCCTCTACGGTTTGTACTGTGTTCTTACTTCCCGCTATGAAGAAGCTAAAAAAATCATTTATCCGATGCGGGAAAAATATCCCCGAAGACTTTGGGTTAGACTTGCGGTTTTGGAGATTCTAAAACACCAGCCGGACCTAAAGGGAGAAGTCTATTCCAAAGAACTCGTGGAAACGGCGGAAATCGCGGTACAATCTCAGCTTTGGAATCTTTCGGAAACATTGATCCAGGAATCCATCGACATAGCGAGCAAGGACGGTAGTCCGAAATCGGTACTCGCAAGTCGTTACAATTTTCTTGCGACGGTATACGAACAATCCGGTTCGGTATATAGGGCTATCGTCGCGATTCGAAAATCGATCGAATTGTCGGGGACTCCCGACGAGATTCGAAAATATCGTCTGCATTTAGCTTTTTTACTAAGAGGAAATCCGCCTGGAAAAACGAAAGAGGCGGAGCAGATAACGAAAGAGATTATAAAAGAAGATCCCAAGAATTCGTACGCGCATTATCTATTAGGCGTGATTTTTTCCCAGACAGAAAACTTCTCGGGAAGCCAAGATGCTTTCGAGGAAGCGATCCAATTGGATCCTAAGACCGCTATCTATTATTTCTATCGGGCGATTTCCCTGGAGAAACTGGGTAAGATTCAGGAAATGGAACTTGATTTGCGTAAATCCATGGATTTGGATCCGGAGAATCCGATCGCTTACAATTATTTAGGATATTATCTATCCGAATCCGGAAGTCGATTGGATGAGGCCTTTTCTTTGATCAGAAAAGCCGTTGAACTGGCACCGGATAACGAAGCATACCAAGACAGTCTAGGATGGATTTATTATAAACGCGGAATGTTGGACGACGCACTGTTGCATTTGAATTTAGCCTACCAAATTCTTCAGGAAAGGAACGAAAGCGATCCTACGATCTGCGAACATTTAGGTGATTTGCATTTTGAACGCGGTGAACTTGGAGAAACTAGGATGTACTGGGAAAAATCGAGTAAGCTTTTTCAAAAGAAAGAAGACAAGGCAAGAATCAGGGAAAAACTGGAGAAGCTAAGAACGAAACCTGTTATGATTAAACCCTAAAAAAAGGATTCGAAAGCCGTAAGGAAAAAATTTGGGAACTAATAAAAAAATAACTCGTTCGGTTCAATCGTTTACTTTAATCGCACTAGTATGTTTCGGTACTTGCGCCACGCCTGAAATCGAGGAAATTGCGTTTCCTTTACGCGGAAAACTTAGTTTTGTGAGTTCCAAATCGAAGGAGGGCGCAAAGTTTCTAGACGAGATTAAAAAGATGGAAGACGCCGGCTCTTCTTACTCGGGCGATTTTGAAATTCGAATTCAGAATTTTGTTCCGAAAAAAGATATTTTCTCGCTGAACGGAAAGATCTATTACGATAAACCTTCCGGAAAGATGCAGATCGAATTAACGGATCGCCTTTTCGGAATCAGCGTTTCAAAAGTATATACCGACGGTGAATTGATCCGAATCAAAACGGCGACCCAGGATAAAATTCATGAGCAACCGATGGATGACATCATCATTGCCGATCCGAATGGGGGAAAACAAACGGTGGTTCCGTTTCCTGTCATTTACCACCTTTTATCAAACCGAAACGTGAGGCTATTTCAACCGGATAGAACCCTCGTTCATCCTAAGGAAGGAATCATATTGGTCCGTAAATCGGGAGAGGAATGGACGTATTACGTAACGGAAAAGGGAATTGCCACCGTCGAATGGAACTCGAGCCGCAAGAACGTAAAAGCATTAACGAGCGTCCAAGGAGCCGTAGAATTTCCGCCGAAAGTGACTCTTACTCGTATCGTCTCTCGGGAAGATGGAAGCGATCAAAATCGAATCGAAATTAAGATGAAGCGGATCGGTCGTACTGAAAACATCGCGAGTTCGTCGTTCGGATTTTAAAAAAGGAAGGTTGTCTGAAAATGATCGAAGTGGAAAAAAATGGACACATTCTCGAACTGTACATAAAAACGAACGAAACGAATTCACTCGGTACGGACTTCTTTCGAAAGCTACGCGAAACGATGGAATCAGCGGAAAGCGATCCAAGTATAAAAGCGATTCTACTTTCCGGACGGAATGATAAATTTTTTTCCAACGGTTTTAATCCGGAAATTTTTATCGGAAAAGAACTTTCTGAAATTAAAGTAGTTCTAAAGGAAGCGTTAGAAGCTTGCGGGAAGGTTTTATTTTCCAGCCGACCGATCGTGTGCGCATTGAATGGACACTCGATGGGGGTCGGCGCAGTTCTGGCGATTTTTTCGGATTACCGCATCCTGGTCGAAAAGAAAGGGAGAATCGGATTTCCGGAAGCCTTGATTGGTCTCAATTTTCCGTCCACCTCCGGTTATGTATTGAAAGAACTTGTTGGAATCAAAACCGCCCAGGATCTTCTGTATTCGGGTCGCGGTTTAAAATCAGACGAGGCCCTAGCGGTTGGCTTAGTGGAAGAATCGGCGACTGCCGAAGAGTTGATTCCTAAAGCCAGAAAATGGTGCGATCAATTCGCCTCCATGGCGCTTGAATCCGTAATCGGAATCAAAATAGCCTTGCGAGACTCGCAGCGGCTAGTCGCGGACCGACTGGAAGCTCGGGATATCGATTTGCTCGCGACTGCCGTTCACGCAAAGAATGGGCAGGAAGGCTTGAGATCCATTCTAGAAAGACGGCGACCTGCGTTTACTTGATATCCGATCCGAATCGGATTTAGATCGGTCCTTTGCCCGACTCGGATCCATTGAAAATGAAACGAAATTCAGGAATGAAATACTTTTCCAGGATTTAAAATTTCCTTCTTATCCACGGATTTTTTTAAAGCGTTCAACCCTTCGATTCCTACGGGCCCCAACGCCTTTTTGTACCAAGGCTTATGATCTATTCCTACGCCGTGGTGATGGCTGATCGGAGCATTATGCGCCGTAAAAACATCCGATACTTTCTTTTTCATGCGGATCCACTGTTCTTCGGGTTTTTTTTCATCCAACGGGAAGAGAATCGTATAATACAGACAGGCACCTTCATGGTAGCTATGGGATAAATGGCACATAGCGATCGAACCCGGTATTGCGGTTTGGAGTGCTTCGAGTCCGGCGGTATGCAACGACTCTACTCGCTCGTACGTCGTAGAGGTCTCCATCGTATCGACGCCCATGCCATAGAGCATAATATGGTTCCTGAGATACGGCATATTATAGCGGCCATGAATCCAATTTTGTCCTAATTTTTCACCCGCGTATAATGCTCCGAATTTCTTCCAAATCCGCGTAAGACCCGTAAACGAATGATCCACTTCGGATTTAGAGCCGTCCAACCCGACTAAAACCACACATTTACCTTGGCTCAGCCCTTTGAATTGGAGTACTTTGTTTTGTATCCAAGTCTTAATCATCCGATGGAGTGTTCGCTTTTTACCGATCTCTCCCAAAATCTCGTACAGCCTAGTTTCGTTCGCATCCGAAAGTCGCAACATTGATGTCTTGATTTCTTCGTGATTGCTTGTTCGAATAAAACCTAACGCTGCTTTGATGCTGGGGAATACCAAACCGAAATATTTTCTAGCCTCGGGAATCTTATGAATTTTGACGGTAGCTTCCGTGATGATTCCGAGTAATCCTTCGCTTCCCGCAATTATATGATTCCAATCCGGTCCTGTCGAATAAGCCGGTGCTCGCAATGTCTCGACTAAACCGGAAGGCGTGACTAATTTTACCGAGGTTACTATTTCTTCGATTTTGCCGTAGCGATTGGACTGCTGACCTGCGCTTCTCGCTGCGATCCATCCGCCCAAGGTGGAGTATTCGAAAGACTGAGGAAAATGACCCAGAGTATATCCTTTAAGATTCAAGGCGTATTCTAGTTTAGGTCCGTAGATTCCGGATTGGTACGTTGCAGTCAGACTTTCCGGATCGAGCGAGAGGAATTTATCCATTCGAGTCGTATCTAGAGAAATAACGGCTTTATGACCTTTCCCTTTTATGACCTCGATTCCGCCGACTACGGATGAGCCTCCGCCGAATGGGATTACTGTAATCTTACTTCGAGAACAGAATTCTAAAATTTTAGCGACTTCGCTCTCTTTGCCCGGATAAACGACTCCATCAACGAAAGTTTTAAGAGTATTACGATGTAAGCGCAGTACATCGTAAAAACTTTTCCCGGCAGAGTGAAAGATCCGCTCATATCGATCGGTTTTAATATTATTTTTTCCAAGGATTGCGGAGAGTTGTCTGATATCTCCCGATCCAAGCTTCGAAGCCGGAAGCTTGATTTCTTCCAGAGTTGCCGAAGGCGTTTCCCGAATCTTGTCGATTCGAAACTCATTTTGAAGCAGTTTGAGAATTTCCGGCATCTGGCCTTTTCGGAAGAAATCTTGGTCGTTTGCACCCCAGGCATTCCACCTAAGATTGGTTCGAGAATAATCAATGTTCGCATTCAGTTCGTGATAAAACATTTTCCGGTCAGCTCCGACATGGAAGGAATTCCCATCCAGAAAATAGAGGAAATGCGGAAGAGCAACGGAAAAATGGACTGTCGTTACGAAATCTCGCTCTTGAAAGAAAATGAATCGATCGGGAATTTCGCGGAAAGATGAGTTTCGGAATTTGCTTCAGGGTTTACGTTGTTCTAATAATTGGCGGAGGTTCCGGATTTTCGGATCATCCGGTAAAAGCTCCGAAGCTTCCGCAAGTAACTTACTCGCTCTCACCCGATTTCCTAATAAGCGATATGTATCGGATAGATTGATTAAATTGCGGACGTGCGCGGGTGTTCTAACGCGGAAGCGCTCTCCGTATTCCGACGCTCGTTCTAATGCCTCGTCGTCCCGGGAAGCAGCATAAACTTTTTTCCAAAGAAGGGAGGTTTGAAAAAAGAATTCGGAATCTGCAGGGTCCCAATCCAAGGCCGTTTCGGCCCAGATTGCGGCTTCTCTAATTCTCCCCAATTTATCGTACAAGCGCGAAAGGGCCTTGGCTATTTTCGGCGAAAGTTCTTGCCATATGCCCGAATCTTTCGGTAGAGATTCCTCCAGTATGTGAATGGCGTCGGAGTAATTTCGGCTTTTAAACGCCGCTTCCGCTTTTACTAAAACCGAGGATTCGTCCGAATTATAAGGATCCTGACTCGGACGATATGCGAGGGATAGTAGGCTAAGATCGTCGGATAATTTTCCCTTAGTCAAAAGAGATCTTCGAATTTTTTCCAGATCGCCTTGGCTTTCCTCCACGCAATGCAGAAACTGCGTCTCGTCCTCGTTGATGGTTCGTTTCCCAGAAAAGTTCTCTTCCAATATAAGATCATCTTTTCCATCCGAACCGCAAAAAACAATATCGTTGGGTCTTAGCTTAAAGGTTTGGACTGCAATCTTCGAATTTAGAATTTCAGAAATTCCTAATTTTCGTATATTCGAATCCGTTCCCAAAAAAGAGGCTTTTCCGTCCCTGTAAAGGACCGGCCAAGGATGTTCGGCGTTGACAAAATAAAGCGTTCCCGTTCCGAGATCGACTAGACCCATAACGGCCGAAACTAACATAAATCCGTCGAATGTCTCGAAGACATTCTGCAGGTCCAAAAATCCTTCCTTTAACCAGCGTTCCGGCGACCTGGCTTGGATTTCAGGGGAAAGGCGAGAACGACTGATAATCGAATTGAAAACGGATCCTAAAACGAGTGCTCCACCTGCCCCTTGGACCGACTTGCCCATCGCATCGCCGTTGATAAACGCAGTGTATTTTTTTCCTCGTAATAGAATTTCATACGCGCTCGTATAATCTCCGCCGATTTCGTATTCCTTTCCCCGAAAGCTGAATTTCTTGTATTGATCGAATAGAAATTCCACGGTTAGGGGCGATTCTGCAGTGATTTCTTTTTTCAAAAGGGGAGTTAGCAATAGAGAGGTGAGAAAATAATCTCCGTCTTGTCTTTCTTTTAAAATCTGAATTTGATCCATCTTTTCGGAAATTTCACGGTTCTTTTCTACGATTTTAAAATTACCGACGAATGTCGCGAATCGGTATTTTTCCACGATAATCGAAAAGACGATCGCAACAGAATATGCAATTCCTAAGTTTTGCATCGAATACGCCGCTTGGGGGGTATTCAATGGAGGGGAATACAGAATAACTGCTAGGATGAATACTGAGATGGAAGCCCCATATAGTAGAAAAGATACTCTTCTCGGAATCGGTAGGAAGACTATGATCAATACGGCTATCTGCAATCCCGAAACGTAGTTTGGATCGTCGGCTATTCTTCCCGTAAAAAAAGAGCAGGAGAGTAAAAAGTACGACGCGAACACATACGCAAATTCTAAACCGAATTTCCGAATCGGAATTTTAGTGATCGATCCTAATAGAAAGAGGGCAAGGGAAATCATACTGATTAAGGAAAGTCCGATCCGAAAATAAACGAGTTCCGGAAATTCAGGATGCAGCTTCTGATCGGTCCCCAGAGCGAATCCTAACCATACAAAAATTCCGAGAATCGATCCCGGGTATTGTAGAGTCATGACTTGTCGATTCAGATCTTGCTTATATTCTTGTTCGTATGTCCTTCGATCCGGATCGGGTTCGAAGATAGAAAGAAAGTCCCCCCACGAGACTCGGATTTTTCTGAGAAGATTCTGAGGAGATGTCATAGGATATGATGAACCGCGTTCGGTTATTTCCCGAGCTTATCCTTACCTAATCGCAAATCTTTCGAAGTGATACAACATTTTAATTTAACTCGAAGCGCAGGGATTTTATCACTTCCGTAAATCGTTGACCGATCTAATTAAAACGACTAGTTTGGGGAAACCTATGGTCAATACTCGCGTTTCTCGTTCGAAATCCTCGAAGACTGAACTTTCCTCTCATGTTTATGATACTTTGATCATTGGAGGGGGAATTACCGGAGCGACTTTGCTCTGGGATGCGACCCTTAGGGGACTGAGAGCGTTACTAGTGGAAAAGAACGACTTCGCGTCAGGAACTAGTCAGGCCACATCTAAGCTCATTCATGGAGGTTTGAGATATCTTAAAAATGCGGAGTTTGCTCTAGTTAGAGAATCGCTTCGGGAAAGAAGAATTCTTGCGAAGATCAGTCCTCACGCCGTAAAAACCCTGGGCTTTCTTGTTCCGGTTTACTCCAGGACCGAAAAACTGGTGTTAGCCGCCGGGATGCAAATGTATGACGCATTCTCATTTGATAAGAACAGGGAAATTTCGCCGGATCGCTGGATTCCTAAATTTAGATTTTTAAGTAAGGAGGAGACTCTTGTCGAATCGCACTCCTTACCGAAGGAGGGATTGAAGGGGGCATATCTATATTACGACTACCAAAATATCAATCCGGAACGTCACACCTGCGAATTTATCTTCTCAGCGCAACGGAACGGAGGCCAGGCATATAATTATACGGAACTAGTTGCGCTTAGCAAACAACAAGAGGCGTACCAGGCCATTCTTTTGGATAAACGAAGCCGTAAGAAAATACCGGTTTTTGCGAAAACCGTCGTTAATGCTGCGGGGCCCTGGGCGGATTTTATCGAATCGCTCGCCGGAGTCGGAATGGATAAGGTTCTAGTAAGATCGAAAGGCATTCATATCGTGACTCGCGCAATTTCCGGTTCAAAAGCTTTAGTATTAAAGAAGAAAGATAAAACTCATATGTTTGTACTTCCTTGGCGAGGAAAGACCATTATCGGAACGACCGACACGGTTTATCAGGACTCGCCGGATAAATTTAAAGTTACGAAGAATGATATCCGGGGTTTGCTCGAGGAAATTAATTATGCCTATGGATATACGGAATTAAAGGAAACCGACGTGGATTTTTTCTATGGAGGCATGCGGCCCCTTGTGGAAGACCCGGGAGAGACCTCGGATACGTACAACGCTTCCCGGAAAACGGAAATTATTCACCATAAAGATCAGGGACTTCCCGGATTTTTTACCGCTCTCGGAGGAAAATATACGACTAGCCGAGGACTTGCGGAAAAGATCACAGACCAGCTATGTGATTATTTACCCGGAACCTATTTACCCTGTGAGACGAATTTCGTCCCTTTGATTTCCGGAGAATTTTCCGATCTCGCTTCCCTCATTCATGGTTTAGCGAACAAGTTTCCGAAATTAAGCGGGGAAGTTTTGGAAACCGTTGCGAATCGTTACGGCAGTATCTCGTATGAAATTCTTCAAAATGCCAAACCTGGAGAACCGTATGCAATTTTAGCAAACGGAGAAAAATTATATATTTCCGAAATTCGATACATTGCAAATGGGGAATCGATCCTGAAGGCTCGCGATTTCTTCTTTCATAGGTCCGGAGCGGGAGTCCCGGGATTACCCTCCGCGGAAAATCTAGAATTCATTATGGAAGAACTTGGAAAGTCCTTGGGCTGGAACGGAGCTCAAAGAAAATCCGAAAAAGCGGAGATTCTCGCCAGATTTCAGATAGGCTAGCCGATAGGCAAAACTGAAGCACGTTCCTATAATTTAATTATAGGTCGAATCCGATCTCCTACAGATGGAAGATAGGACTGTTTCTTTAAAAATTTTAAGAAAGCTAGAATGTAAACGTATTTGCAAGCACTACGCCCATGAAGTCTTTCACGACTTCTGTAACATCCTCTAGCTTAATGGCATCTTGATCGACGATCCTTTGGCCGACAGTACCTAAAATAATACTGATCAAAAGTCGATTTAAGTTCGGATTCGTGATGCCTAAATGCTTGGTGATGATCGTCACATATTCCTTCATCGCTTCCGCAATGAGTTGCTTTTCCTCTTCATGATTCTTTAAACGAGAGACATCGCAAATGATATAAAGGAGGTTTTGAAAATAGCTTTCTCTATCCTTCACCATCGTAAAGAGGGCTTCCACCCGTTTTTCAATGGATTGGTTTTCTTCTCCCTTCGAGTAAACTTGCAGTTCTTGGATATCTTTACTCAGGACGAATTTTACGAGTTCTTTAAAAATATCTTCTTTTGTAGAAAAATAATGATACAGCGTACCGGTGGATACGTCCAATTCGGTGGCGATCTCCCGCATAGATACTGCCGAATATCCTCTCCGCGCGAGAATATCAACGCACTTGGAAAGAATTTCCGCTTTATATTTCTCGTGATTTACGATTTTCGGCATTCCGGTTTTCCTGAAACAGATTACTCTAAATTTTATAAAGTCGCTTTCTACGTCAACTCGACAAATTCATAGGTCCGAGTGATAAAGTAAGACCACTTAACGAATGAATTTTAAGATCGAAATTAGTAGGCAATGTTCAATTTTTTGTAGATGAAACCAAGCAGCCAAATCGGCCCAATGAGCAGAAACTGTAGATCCTTAAAAAAAGAAGGTTTTTTGCCTTCTACCTTGTGGCCGATGAACTGAAAGATCCATGCAATCGCAAAAATCCCGAGTGAAATTTGCCAAACAGGGATCGGAGCAGTCGCCTCTAATTCTAAAATGACCGCGTACATCGGGAGGGAAACGACAAGCATTCCTAATGCAAGTGTCAGGGAAAGTCTCAGATAGAATAGAATTACACAAGCAATCGATAGCATCGCAAAGTTTAAATGCGGACTGATATTCGTCAAGAATGTAGGACTAGGAATCGCCCAAATCATACCTAATACGCTAAAGTAGATCGCAGGTACACATATCCAATGAATCGCCTTGTTGATTTTATTCTGGTGGCTTTCTCCATACTCGCCGAACCAGGATTCGACTGATTTCATGCCTTCCCTCCCGAACAGGTTAATTATTTTATTTGTTCGAAAAAAGAAAGCAAGTGTTTTTTCCAGGTAGGCGCCAGGTGAGTTAGGATACGGCCTCGGTTTCGTTCTGCGTCCTCCTTACCTTTCTCGAACGCATAACGGACTAGATCCGGACTTGTATAATCAAACCCTTGTTCGATAAAAGGGGTATCCGGAGAGATTAGTAGAGTATTTGCTACGATTTCCGGCGCTTTTCCCACTAACGTAGTCTGCTCATAGAAAACCGCAATTTTCGGAATTTCGGAACTGAATTCTTCTAGCAGAAGATTGTTCGTTAACCCTCCATCTAAATAGTAATTGCCGCCCAGACTTTGCAAAGGAAGCACCGGAAAGGCGGAACAGGAATTCATGACAATTTGAGTAACCGTTTCATGATCGGAAAATTCTTTTTCAGTAAAAACTCGTTCTCTCCACCCCCATTCCTTCATTTTGTTCAGTACGTGGAATGGGAGTTCCCCTTTTCTTCTTAATTCTTCATCCCTAAAATAGGCGCGAATAATTCTCGCCGCTCTCGCTAAAAGCATTCTCCTATTCGGTTTTCCGTTTTTATTTTTTTGAATTTGATCTCCTGGAATTTCAACCGTGTGAATTCGTACTTTCGCAGCCTTCGAAAGTAATTTAGGAAGTTTTAAACAATAGCTGACTGTCCGGCGAGCCATCCCGTCATGGGGGAAGGGCGGAAGAATTCTCAAGAGCCGATTCCAGTAAAAATTTTTTGGATTTCTTCGGGTCAATTCTTCGAAGTAGACGGAACTTTCTTCCTCGGTTTCCGATAGGGCACTGATCGCCATTGCAGCACCGGCGCTTACTCCGGAGACTTCCCGAATCCGGATTCCCCAGTTCCGAAGGGCAAATGCAAAGCCTAGTCCGTAAAAAGCCTTGATTCCGCCTCCTGCGATGGCCAGGGCAATTTCCTTTTTTGTCCCCAGTTCCTTCCAAACGGATTCTAAAAACGAATAGGATGATTTGGTCGATTCAGACAGCATTCAATCTTTCTTTAGACGATGAACGCCGTTCGGAATCAAGAATAAATTTGGACTGTCATAGTTCCTACAAACCCTAAGATAATGATTTACTCGATTCTTTTGGGAGACAGATTGGAGAGAATCGGACCTATCGGACTATGGTCGAGGAGACATTGGAATGGCCCAAGAAAATCATCTGCAGGAAATGCAAAAAGAATGGGATAAATTTTCCAAGTTGGTCCCCTCCATGAAAGTTCCCCCTCCCGCGTTCCAAGAACTTTCCGGTGAGTTTGTTTCTTATGTTCGTAAAAAAGAACTGACTTGCACTTTTTATATCGAACCGAGATTTTCCAATCCGATGGGAGTCTTCCAAGGCGGATTTTTAGCTGCCGCGTTTGATAATACGTTCGGCCCGCTTTGCTATCTGGCTGCAGGGAAACCCACTACCACGCTGGAGCTTAGCGTAAGCTATATTCGCATGGTCAAAGAAAATCAGCGGATTCGCGTTACGGCCAGGGTGGTGGCACGGGGTAATCAGCATATTTATCTGGAAGCGGAGGCTTTTGACGAGGAAGAAAAACTTCTCGCTAAGTCGACGACTCAAGTTTTGATTTTGAAGATTCCTGGCGCCGAAAAACAGGACTAGAAACAGCGTGGATTTTTGCGGATCAAGTTTGCGGATTTTCTTGTGCAGTATTGGGTGGAGTTCCTGTGATTCTTTCCAAGGGAAGTTTCCGAACATGGTCGGTCATTTCTCGCAGGATATTGGCGGTTATATCCTTCATGATTTCTCCCATTACCTCCGTCTCCAATACCTCGGCAATCATTTGTCCGATGTCTTCTCCCAATCTCCGCGAAAGCTCGGATAGGAACGGGAGTCTGGATAAATCTCCTAAAAGAAACTTGGATTGAAGCGACTCGTTAACCTTATTGTGAAATTGACGATTGTGTTTTGAAAAAGCCTGTTTGGCGAGCTGGCTATAATCCAAACGAAGCATCACTTCTTCCACCCGTTCTAAAGAATGCAGGAATACGGCGTCCGCGATCGTATCTACGATCACGTCTCTAAAGCGAAAGGTGATCTCTCTAGTTAAAACTTCGCTAACATTCTGACCGGACGTTCCGAATCGATAGAAAGCGATCGCTAATTTTACGCCGCGGAGCAGCAGGAAAGGTCTTAAGAAAAAGAAGGGAATAATTCCGACGATTTCATACCAATTCGTTTTTAAGTATTTTCTCGGATCTTCCTTCTCCCGCAGTTTTAAAATCAATTCGAGTCCCCAAAGAACGAGAACGATTAGATCGAAAACTAAAACATATGCCGAGATATCCCTATGAATGAATTCCTTGTAAGAATTTACGAATAATAGCAGGAAGACGTCGATAGAAGCGAGAGTGAGCAGGAAGTAGTCCCGTCCCGTTCCGGGAAGGACGCTTCTCCAGTATCGAATTGTACGGATAATTTTGCCGATTCGAGATACTCGAAGAGGTTTGGTTGCGGTATCCGTCATGACAATTAGCCCGGTTCGGTAAGGTGTTTACAAGTTTTTCTAGAACGGCCAATCTGGTCACTAGATTTCGCGAGATGCACTTAGTAGTAGACGGTTTCAATTTGATTTACAAATTTCCCGAATTGGAAGCATTTATGTATTCCGATCGACTTCGCGAAGCTAGGGTTGGGCTTCTTAGGATTTTAGAAGCGTATTCTTCGAAAATTAAGAACCCGAATATACACGTTTTCTTTGATGGAAAGAAAGAAAAAGGAAGCGAGGTAAGAAAGGACGCTTACGGAAATATTCAAGTTTACTTCAGCCAAGATTTAAAAGCGGACGATCTGATCAAGGATTATATCAAGTACTCGCCGAGACCTTCCGAGCTATTCATAGTAAGCTCGGATCAGGAAATTTTACTTTTTGCAAAACGATTAGGATCAAAAACTATCACATCCGAAGATTTTGCAGCGAAAGTCGCCGATGCTTTCAGCGAAAAACCGAGACCAATGGAGAAAGATTCGGAACGAAAGCTTTCTCCCGGCGAAATTCTATATTGGAAAGAACTCTTCAAGAAGGGAAAATAAACGGTGCTCTTCAATTCCATCCTATTTCTTATCTTTTTTTCCGTCGTTTATATCATTTACTGGCTTTTGCCGGATCGGAGAAGACAAGATTTTTTACTGTTTTCAAGCGCCGTATTTTATGTTCTAGGCGCGTCTACGATTTTCGGTGGAGTAGGATTTCTCGCTCATTTTACGGCGATCATAACGGCGAACTACTTCGCTTATTATCGGATTCGAACCTCGAATCACAAAAAGAGGTGGATGATATCCGCCGTTCTACTGAACGTCATCAATCTAGGATTCTTCAAGTATTTTTACTTCATCAATCGAATACTTGCGGATATCACAGGATATCCTTTCTTCGAAGAAATTCCTAGAATATTAAAAATATCCTTACCGTTGGCGGTCAGCTTCTACAGTTTTCAAATGATCGCGTCCGCTATCGACGCGTATCGAAAGCCGGAAGGCGAGATCCTAACTTTAAAACAATTTTTCTCTTTCGTTCTATTCTTCCCGATCTTAATAGTCGGCCCTATATTGAGGATGAAGGATTTTTTTCCGAACTTAGGAAATCTATCTCCTAGTAAGGAAAAAGTCGTTCGAGCGGGCTACTTAATGATCTCCGGATTAATTAAAAAAATCCTGGTAGCAGACCCTGTTGCGAACGTAATCGCACCGGTGTTCGCAAATCCGGGTCAATACGATAATCTTTCCCTCATGCTTGGTGGGTTCGGATATACGATCCAGGTTTATTGCGATTTCTCGGGTTTAACCGATATGGCAAGGTCCGTCGGCCTGATGCTCGGCTTCGAACTGCCGGAGAATTTTAAGGCGCCACTTTTTGCACCATCCGGCCGGGAACTTTGGCAACGATGGCATATGACACTTTCGTTTTGGTTGAGAGATTACGTTTACTTTTCGTTAGGCGGTAGCAAAACGGGTGAGTGGAGAACCTATCTCAATTTAATCATTACGATGACGGTTGGAGGAATTTGGCACGGAGCGGATTACACTTTTATTGCCTGGGGTTTCTATTGGGGCGTTATCCTCGCTGCGGAAAGATTTTTCGTTAAACGGTTCGGATGGGATGACGGAGAATCCTCAAATCGCTTCTTGAACCTAATCAGAGTTCAAATCATATTCGTATTATTCTCTTTTAGCGCAATCCTGTTCAGATCGAATTCCGCCGGAAAAATGGTCCAACACGTCGCGGGATTGATCGTCAATCTTCCCGAAAAACTTTCCGGAATTTTAATAGCAAACGGATCGAGTTGGATCGACCAAGCGACTTCGTTAATTTCCGGACCTTCTCCGTTTAAGCTAGAAAGAATGGAGAATATGGAAAAACTTGCATACTCTTATCTAGCGTTTTTGTTCTTTCATTTCGTACAATATAAACCGGAACGGATTCGAAAAATCGGCGAAAATCGTATCTGGATTTTAGTGCTTTGCGCGATTCTTACCGTATTTGCGATCACGTTATATTCCGAAGATTCCAGTGTTTGCATCTATTGCCAATTTTAGAGGTCGGAACGAATTGATATGAAAGATAAGAAAATTCTTTTAATCCCGTTTTTGATTCTCGCAATCTCGCTGATGATAGACCGTTTTTTGACTAATAGTTACTTTGAAAGATACTATTCCAATACTCTATCTCACTTGAACTATTTAAGTAAAGAGGATCTTTACGAAGATTTAAAGATTTATCTAAAAAAGCCTCCGTCCGAAAGGAAAAAGGTTTTAGTATTTCTCGGAAACTCCAGATCGCTTCTCTTTCCATACCATGAATTGCGAGAAAAATATCCGGATTGGATTCTATACAATTTTTCCGTTCCGGGCGGTTCTCCCGATTACTTCTTGTACTGGGTGGAGAGGATCGTAAAGGACGGATTGCATCCCGATTTTGTGGTATTGGATCAATCTTTAGAAATTTTTAATAAAACGCCGAATTTAGCTCTTGATGAGGTCCTGATCTACGGAGTTTCGCCCGGATTTTTACTTCGTCATTGGAATCGATATTCGAAGGAGCAGTGGTCCATTTTTTTATCGAAGCGAATCTTTCATTCGTATCGCGATCGACCGAAACTTTGGAGAGTCCGTGAACGTTTAAAAAATAATTCCTATTGGGCCAATAATTATGCGGATGCCGTAGTGAATACATTGGAGTCGTTAGCCGATCAAAAGGGGAGCACGTCCAGGGAGGCAAACGTAATCAAACTTCCTCAGGATCAGTTGATTAAAAGGTCGGAATCCGATTTTCAATCCTATTTGAGTCCTTATACGTTTCACTCCGATATGTTGGAAATGCAAAGAGATTCGGTGAAATTATTAAAGAAAGCCGGGATTTCCTACGCGACAATTTGGGTCAGAGTCGCCAGACCGTATTTTAGGCTGTACGGAACCCGGAAAACGAATACGCCCGAGGGACCTCAAATCCCTTTGGACATTTGGCTTACGGAGATTCAAAAGTTCGATCGGGAAACCCAGACAAAACTTTGGGATATGAATCATGATCCGCAATATACCTGCGATGATTTCTCGGATCCGGGTCACATGTCTCCCAGTTGTTATCCCGCGTATGGGGATTACGTTTTTAGGAAATTATCGGAAGATGTAGGACCAAATTAGGTTTTATTTAAAAGCGATTATATTCATCGGTGTAAATAAAGTCCGGATTCGACTTCCTTTTTCTTGGCAGAACCGGCTAAGATATCTACGATTCGTAATGCAAATTCAAAGGCGGAACCCGGGCCGATACTCGTTATGATTTTTCCGGATTCTTCGAGTCTCGAGCCGGTGTATTCGCTCGTTTTTTCCACGGATCCCGGGAAACCGGTAAATTTCTGACCGGAATTTAATATACCGTGCTCCTTTAGAATACTCGGAGCCGCACATATTGCTGCGATCCATTTTCCTTGCTTTTTATAACGATTTAGTAATTCGATTATGTTCGGATCTTTCCCTAGATTTTGCGTCCCTAAATTTCCTCCCGGAAGAACGACCATATCGAAGTCTTCGTGCACGATTTCCGAAAGTATGGTGTCCGGGAGGTGGCGGGTTCCGCGGGAAGCTTGAACGGGACCATCAGAGAGTCCTGCAGTAATGACTTGTATCCCGGCCCTACGGAGAACATCCACAATAACGACCGCTTCTATTTCCTCCATTCCGGTGGCAAAAGGTACCAGAACTTTAGCCATATCTTCCTCCGATCGGAACTTTGGAAGACTTTACCCGCGGTCAGGTTATAAGTAAATCATTTCCTTCTCGTCTTCATCCAAGTAAGGTTGGAATTAAGAAAATAATTCGAGAGCATGGCGACTCCGATGGAGACCAGGTCGCACACAAGTTTGATCGGAATTCCCGCTGAAAAGGAATAATTAGCGAAGACCCGATTATGCAATAATTGATAAAACTCAATCTGCAAAATAAGACCGAATAAGCTAACAGCTTGAAAAATCGCAAACCCCTCTATGGCACGCAATCCCTCATATCTTCTTTCGTAGAACGTGAAGTAATTATTCAACAGAAAGTTGGATATGATAGAAAGCTCGATTCCCAATAAGACGGAACTCGAAATGGGATCTAAAAACGATATTCCCGTATTAATGTCGGGCATGGACAAGAACTCACCGATCAGAAAACCGCCGAGATTTACGATTACTCCGGTTGCTCCTACCATCGCGTAAAGCAAAAAAGTCGGCGAGATCCACTCTCCAAAACGGATATCCAATAGAGCCAATAGAAAATTTCGGATTACCGAATTGTCTAGTTTTGTTTCTCCATGAACCCGCGTACGGAATGTGTAAGGGATTTCCTCAACCTTTAAATCTTCCTTTCCTCGGGCCAGAAATTCCAAAAGAATTTTAAAGCCTCTAGGATTAATGCTGTTTTTGACTTCGGAATAAACGTCTTTTCGAATCCCGAAAAATCCGCTCATCGGATCGGAAACGTTTTGGCGGATCAGTCGCCTCGCCAGTACGTTTCCGAATCGACTGATTCCGACTCTAAATAGAGACCATTTCCCCGTAGAGCCCCCGTTCGTATAACGCGTCCCTAAACAGAGATCATTTCCGCGATCATTCAAAGATCGAATCATTTCCGGTAGAATTCTTTCATCATGTTGCAAATCCGAATCCATCACAACGAAAAGATCACCTTTGGCCATTCCCATTCCGGTCAAAACTGCCGAAGATAGACCTTTTCCCGTAAAGCGCCGAATGACCTTCAATTGAGGAAGGTTTTTTTGCAGATCCTCCGCGACTTCCCAAGTACGATCGGGACTATCATCGTCTACGACGATAATCTCGTGCATAAATCCGGATAGGGATTCGGAGATGCGCTCTGCTGCGATGGGTAAATTCTCGCTCTCGTTGTATGTAGGAAGAATGACGGAAACAGTAGGATTCATCGTATGTCCAAAATCCGAAAAGGATCGGATTCCATCAATTCTAATAAGTAATTAATTGATTACATACTAAAAAATAAGAGATATAAGAAAAAAACTTGGAACGACTGAACTTGAGTCTACCTATATTGAGACAAAAACACAGACGACCGACGTTCAAATGCGAGTTTGCGGAGTAGTGACATTGGTTAGACGGTCAATTCGATTCTAAGGATGGAACCTATAACGGTTTTTATTTGCATTTTTGAGAGCATTTTGAGAGCAAAGGAATTTAAAAAGAAAACCCGTAATCGAATCCAAGAATCAATTACGGGTTGAGAGGTTAGGAGTTCAACGGAAGTTTTATAGACAGCAGAGCAGGGCGCTCGCTGAGCCGTTTCTTTGTGCGATACCGCCGATATATTCACCGTCGTCACACTGGCCCTTGTACGATCCGGATGCCCAGTCACCGCCTCGGGAAGAAGTTCTATTGTCTCCTCTATCGAACCAAAGGGTTCTACAGCTATTCCCTAACGAACGATTGCTTTGTGCGCAAAGTATACCGCTAGTTCCCCACCAACGTTTTGAAAAGCCCGAAACGTAAAAATTTTGCGGGCATTCGTATTTCGTAAAACCTCCCGCCCAATCCCCGGTTCCATGATATCTTGTATTCGTTTCGTTAACGGCTTGCACTGTAAAATTTCTACCGGAATTCCAAAGGGCCCCATAGGTAACATCCGTGCAAAGAGCACGTTGATCCTGGCTGAGTCCGTTCAGTCGAAATCCGTCCGGGCAGGTCCCTTTATTGGCTCCATTATCCCAATCGTTGTTCAGAGTCGAGGAATTGTCATTTCCACCTCCGATGGATAGATTTGAAAAATGGAAGGCGAAAACGGCCTGTCCTTGGTTACCGGAATACGTCAATAGACGATTCAATTGCGCGAAACGCCAATCGTCTTTCAAGGTTCTAGACCAATCGCTCGAAACCAATCCCCACTCATCGTTTCCGTTTAAGGGCCAAAAAGCGAAATCAAGATCCTTTTCGATCAGATAATCGACTAAGTTTTGCAACCATTGTTTATCTTGATTGTTGGTCGTAGAAGGAGAGGCG
This sequence comes from Leptospira inadai serovar Lyme str. 10, assembly GCF_000243675.2. Taxonomy (NCBI): domain Bacteria; kingdom Pseudomonadati; phylum Spirochaetota; class Leptospiria; order Leptospirales; family Leptospiraceae; genus Leptospira; species Leptospira inadai. Next base: position 137,337 of record NZ_AHMM02000023.1, read on the forward strand.
CCGAATTCGCTTACCCAAACCGGAGCCGTATAATAGAGTTCAGGATCCACCACGTATCCCCATTCGGAATATACGGTGTTACGAAACGTGGTGGGATCCATTTGGTTATAGGTGATATTATTTCCGGAAGTTTTTGGATCCCCATTATTGTTCGGACCGATGTAGCCATAATTATGGGCCGAGTAGACGAGTTTATTAGAGAGAGGTAAATGGACCGGTAGACCTTTTATAGGCTTGAGGTGGGGGCGTTCACCGGAGCCTAAAATCGGAATCAATCCCCACCAATTTATACCTTCCACGATGATGAGCAAATCCGGATTGCTTTGAGTGATTAACCCGCCCAAATCCTGGGAAGCCTTATGCCAGTCGTTCACATCGCCGGATCCCCAATTGGGACTATCTGGAATATAGGAATCGCCGCGTCTTTGCGTTCTGACCTCGTTTCTTAGATCGGCTGCGACGACCATTTTATTATTTTTATAGCGATTCACCATCATAAGCCAATCGGCCTGCCATATATCTGTTGAAGAATTGTAGGCTAAACTCGAACCGGTATGATACCAAAGACCGTTATAGTCGAATCCGCAGCACCATTCCGCCAAGGTCGTATGATTATTTAAAACCACAACAATTCCCGCATCGGTCAGGGCCTGCACGGTTTGGTCGTAAACTTGCAAAGGAGTTAAGCCGCTGAAATGCGGATTCGCACTAATATCCGCATCGGCAACCGGGGTCGCTTGATGCAGCATAACGTTGGAAAAAGGCAATCGAACTGCGTTAAATCCCCATTCTTTGATTAGAGAAACGATCAATGAAATCGGCTGCTTATCCAGCCCAGCCACGACGAAATGAGTGTCGCTGGCTCCGTACCAGTTGACCGCTTTCAATTTAAAACGATTATTAGTCGTGTCTACGATATATCTACCGTTGGTGCTTAAAGGAACCGAGGGAAGGGGAGTTCCTGTAATGGAATACAATTGTTCATGGTTCGCGCTATGGCCCAATCCGATTCCTTGCAAATTTCCGATCAGGGAGGAAAGAGCCCCCAGTAGATTCGGCCCGAACTTTGCCTTATCCGGGGAACAAGAGGTAGTTATTAAAAGGAAAAGAAGAATCGTGTAGATTCTGCTTATTCCCTTATTTTGATTGATAGACATTTCAATTCTCTCCAAGAACCGCTAATAGAGATGTTAGTCCTATTAAAAACAGATTCTTATTTTTCTTTTGGTATAGGTATAGTAAATGGAACCATCTTATAATGCGTTTCTATAGCGAGCGCTAAAGGCTTACAAAGTACTTATATTTTAAAAAAACGGTCGTTCAAAAACATCTGTTTTACTTCCGTTCTTGACGGAGACAGTTTATTAGAGAGAGGGGAAGGAACGATTCTCTGAGGCACAAAGAATAAATGAAAAATCTTTAAGAAAGCAATACCGCAATCCGTATCGTTTGTTCCGATAAGTCGCCGGAATCCTATCAGACTGCGTCGAAGTTGGGAGTGAATCGAATGCACTAGCCAAACGCAGAGCGGAGATTAAATTCGTTCATTCGCTTAAACCTATAACATAAAAGGAGCAGTAAAATACAAACACATGAAAGTATTAAATTTCTTTTTAAAAATAGAAGATACGGAGCATCCGCATAGAATGATCATCCGATTTTTAGTGGGAGGAGTTTTCCTTTGGGAAGGTATTATCAAATTTCTTTACGCGAATCAGGGTTTGGGAAGATTTACAAAACTTGGTTTTCCGGAACCGGGGGTCGTTAGCGGTTTTATCGGCGGATTGGAAATCGTAGGCGGGCTTTTGCTGATTGCGGGATTTCTGACGAAACCGATCGGTTTTCTTTTCGTCGTCGAGATGATTGTAGCGATGATTATGACCAAGGTGCCATTATATTTTGGGACTTCGCCCTTGGCTCCGCCTCAGGCTCCTCCGGTCCTCGGTATTTGGGCGGTTCTACACGAAATTCGATCCGAATATGCGCAAGCATTGGGATCTCTTTACTTGGTCCTTGCCGGGCCCGGACGTAATTCCATCGATGCACTTTTGAAGCGAAGAGCGGATCTGTGAGCAGAGGACAGAGGTCAGAGGACTGAAGACAGTAGCTGCTCGATGTTAAAAAGGTTACAGAGGTAGAGGAAAGATCTCCTATAACACAAGAATCTTTCTTTAGAACATGGAATCTCCGCTCATCAATGTTCTGTCCTCTGCACGGCAAGACACCTTTCGAATTGGAATCGAGTTTATTAGGCATTCTCTATTTAAGGGCTTTTGGATTCGTAAGGTAGGATATTGAATTCGTTTAATCACATTGTTAATAAACCTAATAGATTTATAAAATAAAAATAGGTTATATTAGGAGTCGATTTCGACTTAGGAATTCTTCGAATATTAATACTGCGGTCTGGACGAAAATTCTTCGAAGTATAGTAAGAATAAATTATCGAAAGCAAAACATATTTTAGTCCCCAGTCGTCAATAGAGAAGGACCGATTTAAAAGGAGACATTCATGAAATTAAAGGGAAATACAATCTTAATTACCGGCGGAGCGGGCGGCATCGGGTTGGAAATGGCCTCGCGCCTTCTTGAACGCGAAAACACCGTTATCATAACTGGACGCAATCGAGAAAAACTAAATAGAGTAAAGGAAATACTGCCTAAAATTCATACTATTCAGAGTGATGTTAGTAGCGAAAAAGAAATCGAATCTCTTTACCAAGATATGATCGAACGTTTTCCTAATCTTAACGTGTTAATCAATAATGCTGGGGTTATGCGAGTTGTAAACTTTCACGAAACTCATAGTTCGCTCGCGGAATTTACCCAAGAGATAAACATAAATTTAATCGGCTCGATTTGGATGACAAAACAATTCATACCGCATCTTAAAAAGCGACCGACCGGAGCTATTGTACAAATTACGTCTGGTCTTGCTTTTGTTCCCCTGCCGACCTCTCCCATCTATTGCGCAACCAAGGCCGCGTTGCATTCCTTTGTGCAATCCCTTCGGGTTCAGTTAAAAAACACAAATCTTAGAGTCTTTGAAGTTGCACCTCCCGCTACACAAACGGAAATGTTAGGTCAATTCGAGTCTACCGATATGAAAGGCGTCAGTATTATGAAGGTGGAAGATATGGTCCGAGATACGTTAAAGGGAATTGAAAAGGATTCTTTTGAGATTCGTCCAGGCCAGAGCAATCAACTGAAATTTATGAGCCGCCTGGCCCCGGATTTTATTCTGAGCCAAATGAGCAAATCGACAGATCGAATGCTTGCCGGTTCGAAATAATTTTCTTCACCTAAAGTAAAAGTATAGACATTTCGTATTTGAATCTTTCTTCGAGAATTGAATATGGAAGTTTAGGCTTTTGATTGGAGTTCCTCCGATTTAATGGACGCGAGATACCTGAAAAAAAGGGCGCGCCATTAAATCCAAATGCGATGAAGAATTTCAAAAGAGAGCAGTCGAGCTCGGCCTGAATACAAATAGTCCATTAAATCGGATCATAGAACGTATTTATTAATTACAATATTAAAAATAACCGTTTTATTTTCCTGATTGAGAAGATTTGCGATAGCTCGAAGCCTCAATCTGCCCGGAGAATCATTCTTTGAAACCCGGAAAGCAGGAGAAAATTATAGAAAGAAACTTAACACGATTAAAGAGGTAAAATATTTTCTGTTTGACGATATTGAAAGATATTACGGTAGAAGGGGAGCCTCTCGGCTTTCGGTTATCCTAACCCAGTATAGTTCGGATATAAATTTTTGCACGAACAAGCCTGTTAAATCGAGAGGGCTCCAGCCTCTTGACATAGCATCTCCTCCCCGATCGTCGATGGAAAGTATAGGACCTATCTCCTGCACGGAAGGAAAACAGCTAAACTGGATTAAAGTTCCTCCCTTCCGGCACAAAAGACGCTGATCGCCTTAACGGAATTTAAGACACGTCCTTCGGTTACTTTATCTCTGAGAGAATCTATCTTATCCGCATTCCCTAACAAAGCTGCTTTCAGTTGCTGGGCCGTAGCATTCGGTTGGCATTTCTTCATTTGGACTAATGTGGCGGCTACCAAAGGAGCGGAATAAGAAGTTCCTTCTCCCACCTCAATCTTCCATTGAGTAGGACGGTCTGCGAGTCCTTGCTTGACTGGGTTCATATCAGGACGATTCACTAATATATTTACTCCCGGGGCAGCAATGTCGATCTTACCCGCGCCAAAATTGCTGAAATGCGCCAGTTGAGGAATCTGACCGGTTCCCAAAGAGCCTTCAGACAGAGAAGCAACTCGGATCAAAGGATCCGACACTCTATCCCGATTATTTGTCGGATCGTAGCAATCTGGGCTTGTAGACTCTTCACAAACTTCATCCATGGGCCTACCCAGATTTCCGACGGCGGAGACAAGAACACTCTTGTTTTTTTGTCCAATGAGACTGATTTTTTCGTAGTACTGTTTCTGTAGTTCCTCTCTTTCCCCTGTTGATGAACGCCTATCTCCTCCGAATGAAATAGAAACCGTTACGATCGGATCTTCTTCAGTAAGGACATCAATCCACATACTGATCCAGTTTCTGTATTCTTGTCTTAAAGAAGGAGCCTTGATCAAATTACGTATAATCATAAGGGTTCCGGGCGCGGCTCCCGTCACTCTATCAGATATTAAGGACGCAACCATGCTTCCATGAGATAATGCTGAAAGTGCGAAGCTACTGAGATCCGTTACATTGTTATTGTAGCTCACTCTTTTATACTCTAAAGATTGGTCTTGTAAATAGACAAACCTGTCCACTACTGTTACGGTAATCTCCGGATCATGTTTTTTCGAATAATACGCGGCTAAATAATTCCAAACCTGTTTGGCAAGAGTCTTAAACAGTAATGCCTTGGCACCGCTAGTGAATTCGCAATCCGCTTTTTGATACCCTGTGCCTCTCTTTTGTCGTGAACCGGTTTGATCCGAAGGATCACATTCTTCCGCGTCGTCCGCAAGCGGGCTTCCTTCCTTTCGGACCAATTGGCAGACGGTTGGCTCCAGAAGTCCTTGTATTGCGCAGTGCATCGGATATCCGGTCTCTTCCGCTGCTTGGATCCATTTTTCGTTTTTAAAGACGCCTTCTCCCAGCAACGACACTCTATCCCGATTATTTGTCGGATCGTAGCAATCTGGGCTTGTAGACTCTTCACAAACTTCATCCATGGGCCTACCCAGATTTCCGACGGCGGAGACAAGAACACTCTTGTTTTTTTGTCCAATGAGACTGATTTTTTCGTAGTACTGTTTCTGTAGTTCCTCTCTTTCCCCTGTTGATGAACGCCTATCTCCTCCGAATGAAATAGAAACCGTTACGATCGGATCTTCTTCAGTAAGGACATCAATCCACATACTGATCCAGTTTCTGTATTCTTGTCTTAAAGAAGGAGCCTTGATCAAATTACGTATAATCATAAGGGTTCCGGGCGCGGCTCCCGTCACTCTATCAGATATTAAGGACGCAACCATGCTTCCATGAGATAATGCTGAAAGTGCGAAGCTACTGAGATCCGTTACATTGTTATTGTAGCTCACTCTTTTATACTCTAAAGATTGGTCTTGTAAATAGACAAACCTGTCCACTACTGTTACGGTAATCTCCGGATCATGTTTTTTCGAATAATACGCGGCTAAATAATTCCAAACCTGTTTGGCAAGAGTCTTAAACAGTAATGCCTTGGGCACCGCTAGTGAATTCGCAATCCGCTTTTTGATACCCTGTGCCTCTCTTTTGTCGTGAACCGGTTTGATCCGAAGGATCACATTCTTCCGCGTCGTCCGCAAGCGGGCTTCCTTCCTTTCGGACCAATTGGCAGACGGTTGGCTCCAGAAGTCCTTGTATTGCGCAGTGCATCGGATATCCGGTCTCTTCCGCTGCTTGGATCCATTTTTCGTTTTTAAAGACGCCTTCTCCCAGCAACATTTCCGGATCGGTGTACAGGTCGCTTTTGTAGGAGCCAGGCTCGTTTACTCCTCCAAAGGAAGATCCCTGGGAGAGAGTGCAGGTATAATAATAACTGCTATTACCGGACATGACTCTTCTGCAAAAGTCGGCTTTGCCGTCATTATTCGCATCGATCCAGCCTCGTGATGTGCCCGCTCCCAATTCCATGTTTCCCGATTTGACCGCGGATGCAAAGCCGTTTCCCGTCGAAGAGAGGCATTGGATGGTATTCGAATCCGAAGCATAACAAAAATCTAATTTTCCATCCCCGTTCCAATCCGTCCACCAGCGCACGGTGCTCGGATCATCCGCCTTTAGTCCGGCAGCAATGGGATCGCTCGCTACCTGGGAGCCGAACTTGCCTCCTTCGTTTTTCATGAATAGGATCCTGATCCTTCCATTGGCTTCTTCGATCCAAGTAAAGTCCTTGTCAGTATCTCCGTCGATATCCACCCAGCTAGGAAAGGTGATCTTTGCAGTTTCGCTTGTAAAATTCAGTTTTGCAGTGTTTGTAGAAACGAATTTGTTCCTTTGGAAATTTGACAGGTCATCTCGTAGCCTAGGCCAAAGTTCCCGGCATAACAATAATCCGATCGTTTGTCCCCGTTGATATCCACCCAATATAAGCTGGATTTAATGGAATCAAACCCGCGGGGAAGAGTTCCTTCGATTGCGGCTCCTCCGATATACTCTCCCTTTTTATTTTCTATTATACTAATGCAGCGAACGTTGTAGTTGACGTTTACTCCCGATAATTGAAAATCGAGTCCGCAATAATCCCGGAATTCCATCTCCGGTAATGTCGGTAAATTCAGGCTGTAATAGACGAGACGTACGGCAGATAAAAATTCAGTTTTGCAGTGTTTGTAGAAACGAATTTGTTTCCTTTGGAAATTTGACAGGTCATCTCGTAGCCTAGGCCAAGGTTCCCGGCATAACAATAATCCGATCGTTTGTCCCCGTTGATATCCACCCAATATAAGCTGGATTTAATGGAATCAAACCCGCGGGGAAGAGTTCCTTCGATTGCGGCTCCTCCGATATACTCTCCCTTTTTATTTTCTATTATACTAATGCAGCGAACGTTGTAGTTGACGTTTACTCCCGATAATTGAAAATCGAGTCCGCAATAATCCGGAATTCCATCTCCGGTAATGTCGGTAAATTCAGGCTGTAATAGACCGAGAACGGTACCGGCAGATATGGGTATTTTGAATAACTTACTGAATTTGCCATAATGATTTATGCTACAGCTAAGAAAGGAGGACAGATCCAAATTTGTGGTTTTGTAGCATAGGTCCTCGATTCCATCACTATTTGCGTCCACCCAATATTGCGTATTGAGTCCTAGGATGCTATTCGTTTCCAATCGATCGTTTTTCGTTTCGGGAGAAAAAAGGATGCGTATCGCCTTTGCGACGGATCCGGTATTATCATTGGGAGGGCAATCGCCTCCTAAAACAAAAAGGATCAACAGACAGGATAAAAAAGCGGAATGCAACTTAGGTTTTTTGCCTGCATTGAAAAATGAAAATGAGGAGAAGTTTCTCATACTCATTCATTGGTTTTTAAAAAGAAAATGTATCTGAAAATATTCGGAGATTTACATTGCAGAAGGCAGAACATTGATGCGTCGAGTTTTTACGTTACTCTGTCTTCAATCCGCCGCTGCATTTCCAATGCCACGCTTCTTCAGTCCTCAGGGCGGCGATCCATATAAGGTAGTAATCGATAAAAGTAAATGTTCAGAAGAGTTATTCCTTAAGAGCCTATTTCTCGCCATGCCATTCAGCGCATTTATGACGCGTTTAACAAAGAGGAGCTTGACGATGGCGATAAAAGAATCTTAGCAAAGTCACTTTTACGAAGTTCTAAAGCAATTCAAACACAAGCAATGAGAACGCTTAGTGTTGAATTAATCACCACTCTGAACAAACAAAGTATCCCGTATGCACGAAGATCCGCACTCATATCGTTCGATCTCGCCTTGGCTATACCAAATTCGACTTGTGATAACGTCGTCGCACTCCGACGAAGAGTCCTTACTTAGAGGGCTATAAATGTAATTTTTTATCGATGAAGGCGTCTATATAAAACGAAGGTTAGCGCTTCTCCAAATAGAACTATTTTTTTTAGTTTCTCCGTTTGGTCGAAAGAACTCTCTTTTTAACAAATAAGTAAGGTTTTAGAAAGGACAAACGTGAAGTTGAAAATTATGTCATATTAAAATACGCCCGATATTCGGTGATTCTAATGGTGATGCCGAGCAGAAATCCGATCGCTTCTATCAACAAATCTAAAAATCACGGGAAGGGAACATTATAAAATCTTGAAACTCTTTGAGAAGGTATCTTTTGAACAAATTTGGCCATAATCGACCATGCTGTCTGTCTTCGGAATCAAATATTCACGTATTTTGAATCCCCAAAAAAAATAGGGAAAATTCGTTCTCCTGGCTTGACAAAGTTCAAAGTAAGATTAAGTTCTGTCGAATGAAATTTATTTCCAGTTCCATCCGTTTGAAAAAACTAATCCTATGGACGTTCCTTTTCCTTATACCGGTTTATTCTTTGGTTTCCGAACAACTGCAGATGATGCACCCTGGAAACGCGATAGGAGAAAACTTATCGGCAGTTAAAAAACGAGCGGAGCTTCCTGACGCAACCATTTCCGGCGCCGGATTAAAAGCGGTTGCGATCGTAGGCGAAGTAGATGGGGCCAGGGGACCAAAAACGCAGGAGTTCATTGGTAATATTAAATCTTTAGTAAAAGTGCTCAAAGATCGAGGCGTTACCGTTTCCGAGTTCTATCCTCCTAATAATCCTTGGAAAGGAATTCAAGAAGCTTCGAAAGGCACCCATTTTGTCTTGTATGCCGGCCACGGAATTGGCACAAATTTGAAATCGCCTCCTTACGCGCAAAAGTCTGTAGGGGGATTTTACCTTGGAAAAGAATACGTATCGAACGATCAGATTCAAAACGATCTCAAGGCTGCGAAAGGAGCCGTCGTTCTTTTTTTAGGTGCTTGCTTTACGGCCGGGAATATGGCTTACGACATGGGAGTCATTCGTGATGAGGAAGCTAAGAAACGAATTGCAATGTATTCGGAGCCTTTTTTGAAGGCGGGTTTTAAAGGATATTTTGCGACTTGGGCTCCGTGGACTGCGCAGGCCATTCTCGCGCTCTTGTTTACCGGAAGTAATTACGGTGAGGCTTATTTAAGTCAAACGGAGGAAGAGGAAGTTACCAAGCTATCTCATCCGTCGCAAAGCGCGGCTCTTTACTATCATACCAGACCTCCCGAACCGGATCCGATATACGATTACGCGTTTGTCGGGGCTGTAGACTATGAATTGAAATCTTTCTCTTCGACAGGTGTTTCGACGAACGTTCCGCCACCGCAAAAGAATGTTGTATCCGCACCAAACCAAAAACGTTTCAATAGAATTCTATTTTCCAGTCTTTATTCCAAAGACGAATCAAAATCAATCCAAGCCTTACTGGCGGAGCGAATCCGAACATGGATAACCAAGGTTGGAAACCGACTCATCTAGCGATTGCATTTGACTTAGAAAAGGATCTTATTCAAAGAAAAGCTTCATTAAACTCGGGGGAGGAAGATACCTCTCCGTTGATCTTGGTTCAAGACTACGCCCGGCGAGGTATCGCCGACACAATGGTAAAAGAAGTTGGAAACCCTAATGGAGGCGATATCAATAAGCCTAACTTTCCGAAATTAATGAAATAAGAAATGCGATTAGATATACGCAGAAAGTTCCGATCGCGAAAATATTTGCTTCGATGGCAATCTGCCTCTCGAATAGCATGAAAAAAGTAACTTATGTTAGTGTCCGGCTCCGATGCCTGTCTCGTCGCAAACAAAGTCTCTGATTCTTGCATTTATTAAAAGATCTTCCCATGCTGCAATCTCAAGTCTAAAAAGAGTAGATCGTACGGTTTAATCAATTAAGATTTCGGTCTGATTCGCCGGATTCATTTTAGCGCAGATTATTATGCAAGGCGACATAGGACATCACTTCCGATAATACATATTATGTCGCTTGATACTTATGGGACAGATTACGTCCAAGAACGATCAAATCGACAAAAGACGACTATCGGAAGATGCTTATATTCATTAACTATCTGGCTTTGCGTTTCTCCAGCGCTTGATCCCGTTCGCAACGCTTGTACATTTTATAGTAGGTTTTTCGGCTAATCCCGAATTCATTACAAAATCTCTTTAAAGGCCGATTCTCACAGTTTGGAAATGGGGATGAATTTTATTCTTTCATCCATCATTGCTAGCTCCTTCAAGGCATCTGAACTCTTCCAATGCCTTATATTATGTCACCTACGTTTCTTGATCGAAATGCTGTCTCCCTAAGTCATAACATAATCCGCAATTCCAGATAGTTACTTTACACTTTCGAACTGTGGAAATATAAATGGATCGGAATTTTATCTTTCAGGCGGTAAAATTACCGCTTTCGATCAATCAAAGCAACTTCGATAAGCTCCGAAACTATTTCGGAAGATTGAAAGAATTCGAGCTTTTATCGTAAAGGAAAGATGTTAGAGGCTTTTAGATTCCTATTAAGTTAGCTGGCTAGAAAAATTACTTTCTGGCACGATCAATAACCTTGCCATAAGGAGATTGTCACGATTGTTTTGCTATTATCGGACTTATTTAAGCATTCGCACTTTACTTGTGCGGACTGGCTATAATAGCCCTGGGAAGCGGAAAAGCCAGGTGCCGGCTTACAGCTTTTGTAAAGGCCTCCTTCGACAAGACGATTGCAAGCTGTTTGGATTGCGGCTTCGATATCACCGCCCTGGGATTCGACCCGGTCGGGAATAACGAAGACCGTTGCACTGATAAGGATCGTCAAGGAGATCAAGAATAAGGATTTTTTCATGGGGATTTGCGCCAGTAAATGGGAAGAATGTTTTGGAAAGAAAAAATTTCAAACTAAATTTTTAAACATGCAATAATTTTGGTAAATCGCCGCTAATTTCGTCGGAAATTATCGTCTCATCAATTTACCGCAATCAGTGTCGAAAACGTCGAATTATAGCCCGACACTGATTTTAGGGATTACCGACAGATTTACTAAAATCTGCTACGTTAGAATGCAGAAAACAATGCGAGGAATTAATGCAGGAGATCACTCCGCAACCGGCAGCCAGGTTTGCAATATTACCTATTTTCCTACGGATGCTCACTTACTGTGTGCTTTCGATTTCCATCCTTCTTTTGATTGGCATTGGCGATTGTTACCGTCTTCAAGCCCAAGAAAAAGGTTCTCACGATGATGTTTTTGAATATAAGGTTAAGAAGAATGACACTTTATCCAAAATATCCAAACAGTTTTTAGAGGATCCGGGACGTTGGAAGGAATTGCTTAAGTACAATGAAATTCCAAATCCCTCGCTTATTAGAGAAGGTATAACCTTAAAGATTCCCGGTTATCTTCGAAAAGATTCGATTCCGGCGGAGCCCGTTCAAACGAGCGTGACACCGATCGAGAATCCCGAAGCGATAGCCGAATTTGTGATAGGTACTGCGGAATCCTCTAAGAATTTCAATCCGGCAACGAATACCGAAAAATGGACAAAGATTGTAAAAAACGCGACGTTTTTAACCGATGAATGGATTCGGACGAAAGATAAATCTTCGTTGCGTTTCGCTTTCATAAAAACCGGGATTTCTTTCGAGGTTCGACAAAATTCCGTTTTGAGAATTCTATCTAGTAATAAAACCCAATCCCTTGCGGAGTATAAGAATAATACGGTTGAGAATGCGAAAGCAGTTCTAGTATCGTCCGGATCCCTTGAGTCCTCCGTCCGGGAGAAGGACAAGAGTAAGAAGTATAAGTTATTCGTGGTAACTCCTGTCGCAACTGTGGGCGTTAGAGGGACGGAATTTTATGTGGATTCTACTACTCCTGATAAAAGTACAGTGGGATGTTTTCAAGGAGAATTAGATGTCGGCGCTCAGGGCGTAATAGTTCACGTGCCGGCCGGATTCGGAACTTCGGTTGAAAAAGGTAAGAAACCGACGACTCCTACTCCTCTTCCCGATAGAGTCGAAATCGAATAACAGTTGCGCTTGCAATTGACTCGATGAAGAAATCCGGTTTTTAATTTCGGCCTGGTTATGTTAAATTTTTATAATATTTTCGCCGTTACGACGATCCTTTGGCTTCTTTTTTTAGGGCAGTTCGATTCACTTAAGGCTCAATCGAAAAAAAATTCCACGGCAGCCCCTCTTTCGTCAATTACCCTTAAGTGGGGACAGGTTCCCGGAGTTAAAGGTTATTTAGTGGAACTTTCCGAACGATCGGATTTTGCTACTGTTCTTACGTCTCAAACGGTTCTTGATCCGTTTCTGTCGTTTGGAGAAGAGAAACTTACATTATATGTACGAATCACCGCCATAGGAATGTCTGGTGCAAAGGGGCCTCCATCCAGTGTGGTTTCATTAAAAGAATATTCCGAACGATTTCGAGAGGAAAGTTATGAGTCGGACAGTTTTGTAAATCCGTCGGAACGTTTGGAAATTTTCTTTGGAGATTCTAATTCGAAGAAGGGAGAATCCATTGCGGCGGGAAATAATTCCGAAAGCACTCCTAAAACCCATCTACCCCGGAAAACTTTTTTTAGAATCGATAAAGGTGAATGGTTGGAATATAAAGGATCGATACCACTAGTGAAGGAAGGCTGGGCCGACGTAGAATTTTACTCCGAAGATATAGTCGGAAACCGAGAGGAAGTTAGAACGGTTCGCGTTTTGAAGGACACGACTCCCCCTCAGGTTATTTGGAATCCTAAAAAAATAGGAAACTCCGGTTTGCCTGAGTACCGCTCAGGAGACTCGATAAATTTTGCAATTCAAGAAGCCGGTTCAGGGCTTCGCTATCTTGAGGCGGAAATAAAATCCGAATCTCCGAGTGGGCGGAAAATCGGTGTGCGGCGGATTCGAGAATTCGATGGTTCACCTCCCGTTTTTAAAGGCGAATATAAGATACCGGAATCCTTACAGGAAGGTGTTTGGATTTTACGGTGGATTTCCGAGGACAAGGCCGGAAATAAAAAATCGGGAGAATTCCCGCTCATGGTCGATCAAAAAGGTCCGACTTGCGAAATTGTGCTGCCTGGTCTTCGCAAAGAAAATAATATATTTTTGTTAAATAGCGGATCCGAAGTACATTTGTTTTGCTCCGACGAATATAGCGGAGTTAAGGAAATAAAAGTCTCCATTCAAGGTTCGGTGGCAAAGGAATTTCAATATACGGCGCCTTTTCACTTGCCGATCGGAAAATCAACGTTATCGATCCGAGCAGCAGATCATGTCGGAAATGCGAGTGATTTTTCCTATAAAATCGAAGTACTGGATCCGAATTGGGAAAAAAACGGCACAAAGATTCGGGTTCAGAGGACAGAAGACTGACGCGTTCGCTTTTTCAGAAGACAGAGGTCAGAGGACAGACGCGCTCGCTTTGCTGACGCTAGACAGAAGCTGTAAGGGCGGCCCCCTTCACTTCGTTCCGGGTCACGCTGCTCCGGGCTGCGCTTTCGCTCCGGTCTCAGCGGCTATTTTCTCTTAACATAAACCGTTATCCGTAAGCGCTGCGACTGCTTCGCACCCTACACATCGTTGCCGCTGGCAGAAGACTGAGGTCAGAGGACGGAAGACAGAAGCTGCTCGAGGTTGGAAAAGTTACAGAAGTAGAGGAAAGATCCCCTGTACACAGGAATCTTCTCCAGAACATGGAAACCTTGCTCATCAATGTTCCGTCCTCAGTGAACCGGAGAGTAGAATTTACTTAAAAAACCCCGCCCTTTGGGTGGGGGCCGGAGCGAAGCGGTGGAAAAATTTCCTCTACCACAAACCGATTCTGCCGACAAGAACTTTTCCAAAATGAACCTTGTGGGAGCTCCTACTGGAATCTGGCTTCCGCCCACATCCAACCCCTTAATCCCAATAGGAACGCTTGGTGCTACGCTTTTAAATCAAAAAAAGAATAAGTTGGAATTAAAAAGAAGGGATGCCGGAGCAGGCAGAATCCTTGAAAACGTTTAGAGTAGCGTGACAACCGAGAACTTTGGTTACACCACCCGGCTCTTGTTTCCAAGAGCCGGGCTGTTTTTGTCGTGTTCGAGAAAACTCGAACGTTGATTCTCCTTAAAAAGGAGGTGATCCAGCCGCACCTTCCGATACGGCTACCTTGTTACGACTTCACCCCCTTTACGAGTTTCACCTTAGTAGTCTGTCTCCTTACGGTTAACAAAGACCACTTCGGGTGCTCCCCACTCAGGTGGTGTGACGGGCGGTGTGTACAAGGTCCGGGAACGTATTCACCGCGGCATGCTGATCCGCGATTACTAGCGATTCCGACTTCATGGGGTCGAGTTGCAGACCCCAATCCGAACTGGGACCGACTTTTAGAGATTAGCTCCCTCTTGCGAGTTGGCGACCCTCTGTATCGGCCATTGTAGCACGTGTGTTGCCCTGGACATAAAGGCCATGAGGATTTGACGTCATCCCCGCCTTCCTCCGGTTTGTCACCGGCAGTTTCGTACGAGTGCCCAACTGAATGGTAGCAACATACGATAGGGGTTGCGCTCGTTGCGGGACTTAACCCAACATCTCACGACACGAGCT